>MGKV01000011.1:0-4599 GCA_001795795.1 Candidatus Yanofskybacteria bacterium RIFCSPLOWO2_02_FULL_45_18 | reverse complement strand
CCTGAGCTCGGGACGAAGGTTGACTTTCCCTCGACCTGAGCTCGGGACGAAGGTTGACTTTCCCTCGACCTGAGCTCGGGACGAAGGTTGACTTACTCTATATGTATCCGGAAACAAATACCCTTCTTTCTTATAATACTTTCGCGCAAAATCCCCTTCGCGAATTAGCTCCCGCTCTGCCAGTTTCTTGTCAATTTCCCACACATTAAATCCTTCCGGCACAGTTACAACTATGTCATTTAAGGCCGAAACGCCTTTTGACAGAACGGCGACCACCCGCGGCATCCAATAGCGGTCAATAAGATATCGTCCGGCCTTGAGGTCATTTTTGCGGCCGATTAAAACAATATACGCGATGAATAGCGTCTTACTCCTGATTATGCGGTCATCCCGCAATTCGCCGGCTATCTGATAAAGGCCGGAGCCGCTTTCTATCTCCACTTCGGCGTTGGCCGGAGCGCCGTACGGCGGCGCAATAAGATATAAAAATAAGGCCATCGCGGCCGCCGTCAATATGCCGGAAAAAATCCAAAATGATTTTGACGATTTAACAAATATGGACATCTTGGCAAACACGAACATCAATGTATCCCCATAATTAGCACATGCTAATTATGGGGATACATACACTGAATTGATATAATGCATAATATAATGCGTAAGCAACTATAAGCCAAATCCCCGCCAGTATAGCACCGGCGGGGATTTTTTTCCACTTCTTCGCTCTTTTGAGCTTTGAAGTGCAAGCATATTCATGTTCTAGAGCGGCTTTTGGTCAATGACCTTTTGGGGCGGTATTTTTTTTACGCCTTTTTCCAGATCGGATTTTTTATTCAGGACAGTATTATTGTCAGGGTTATTCTTAAGGATATTGTCCAACTGTTCAACCGCCAAATCAATTTGATTCCTTTCCTCATAGATAAGGGCCAGATACCACTGGGCATTAGCGTAGTCGGGCGCAAGCAATACCGCTTGTTTCAAGGACTGCAAAGCATTGTCTTTTTGGCCGTTACGATAATAAAGCAGGCCCAGCTCAAACATTAAATTTGGCTTATCTACATTATAAGGCGCTATCTTTTCTAACTGTCTTATCGCATCCACCAACTTCCCCTCTCTGTCGTAAACTACCCCCAAATTGTAGATTGCCAGTCCAAAATTCGGCGATATGTCTATGGATTTTTTGAAATTTTCTTCCGCTTTAACCAATGAGTTTTTCATTTCACTTTGAAATTGCTTCGCGTTTTCCCCGCTGGAAGAAGCTTCTAACCGCATAGCCAGATCGGCCTTGCCCAAATACATAGAACCAATACGGTTATAGAGTGTCGGATCGCCCGGGCGCAATTCGGCCGCTTTCAGGAATGCCTCCTCGGCCGCTTTATCGGTACCGCCAACCAGCCCGATAAGATTCTGATAAATGTCGCCCAAATTAAACCAGCTGGCTGCTTCTTTTGGTTCAGCAACCGTGGCTCGCTTGGCCAAGTCAACAGCCGAAGCAATATAATTCTGGATGCGGCTGCCGCGCTGGGTATCGCTTTTGTCAACCTTGGCGGCCAACTCGTCGCTCAAAAGATTTAGCGTAATTTGCGAAGCAACCTGATAGTAATAGCCCCTCTTATTATTCCAATTTATCGCGCTGACCACGCTCTGAATGGCTTTCTTGTTGTCTTTTTGTCCCAAAGCGCTGGCATATTTGATATCAGAGATATAGCTGGCAACCATAAAATACACTCCGGCAAGGGCAAGAACCAAACCAACGATAAAACCGAGCGATGCCGCCAGAGAAAGCAGGGGTTTTTCTTCAATGTCCCATGACTTTTTATGTTCTTCCCACAACACCAAAGAAACCAACGCCACAGAAGCGTAGAAAAGGAACTGCAAAGTAATATTAAACGGGTAAAGAAACATGGCAACCAGTAACGCTACCAATACGGACATCGCGCCGGAGATCTCGTCTATTCTCTCGTGCCCACCGCCGGCGCTGAATTTTCTTATCCGTAAAGCTACGGCGGCAAGTGACCAGATAAACAAGGCAAGGGCCAAAACAAAAGCCGCTCCCCCATGAACTACGGCATTGGCGACTTGCGACGCGCCGTCAAAAAATTTTGCATTTGACAAAGTTGTGTTAGCTAAGCTTTTTGCCCCGAATTTATCAAAAGCCAGAGAAAAATTTTCCGGACCGTATCCGGTAAAAACATTCTCTTTCAAAGCAGACATCGCTATTTGCATGGACAAAGTGTGGGGCGGAGTTATCTCGGCGGGGAAATTTTTCTTAAGAAAAGCGATATTAATGCCGGTAATGAACAGAAAGGCTGCCAGCAAAATTATAACCATCGGGAACATAAACTTAGAAATTCTAAACTTGGCGTTGCCGGCTGTCATGAAACTTTCAAGAGCAATCGTGGCCAACATACCTCCTACGGCCACCGCCCAAAGAACCCACCAGTTCAAAATTACCAATATCGACACGGCCAAAAGCGCCCCGATCTTGGAAAGATTGATGAATTTAACCTTGGGCAGATAAAGTCCCGACTTTAGAAATAACGGCAAACTTACGGCCGCGGCTAATCCCAAAGTGTTGAGCGAGCCGACGGTGTTAAATACCCGCGACACAGCAAACGACCACTTAAAAATATACGCCCCGAACATCTGCAAAAGGCCAAACAAAAATGCTAAGCCCAGCGAGGCCAATAGCGCTGTCCTTACTTTTTTGCCGGAGTCGTCAAAAACATTCACCGCCAAAAAATAAACCGCTGTCAGAGCCAGCACCGAAACAAGGGCATCGCTTAAACCGATATTGACCCCCAGAAAGCTTCGGAATTTGGAAACAGAAAATATGGTCGCCAAAATTGTAGCGATAGCCAAACCCAATATGCCCTTGTCTAAAGCGCCGAAACGGAGGGTAAGCTTGCCGGACATTACCACATCCAAAAACCAAGCAACCAAACCGATGCCGGCCATAATTACCAAGAGCAGTTGTTTGTTCAGTTCCAGTATGCCGGACGACCACGGCAAAAAGAAAATCGGCAGTAAAAAAATGCCGATAAGCGTAGCTGCTTGGGCTACCTTCTTATATATACTGCCGATAAGCCCCAGATCCCCGACATGGAATCGGGCCAATATTGCCGTCGCACCGCCGGAGAAGGTCTTCGGGACATTTCCCGGTCCGGACCTGGTAAAATGAAACATGCGCCTTCCGACACATAATGACTTAAATATTTAATCTCCGACCCTACGTACGTGCTTGAGCGCGAGATGCAATATCTGTGTTCTTATATGCCGAATTATTAAGTAACTTAATTATAACACTCCGCCAGAAGAGGCGCTGTGGATATGGTGGATGACCTTCAGTTCACTTATTGAGAGCAACTCCCCTTAACCTTGTCCCATTCGCCGTTTGTTATGGCAACACAATAGACCTCGCCGGTAGCTTTATCCCGCATCTCAATCCCTTCTCTCTTTAAACTTTCAAACTCCGTTTGCAACTCCTGTATTGCTTTAACCAATTCCCATGTGTTGGGCTGGGAAACCATTAAGTATCCCTCCGGACCTTCGGATACCATCTCCGGAAAAATGGGCTGGACTTCTTGGGCGATAATGCCGGTTAATTCGTTTCCCGAAGATAAGACGGTGTAGTCCCGAATTCTTAATTTCATCAGATTGGGCAACACATCTGCGGAATCACGGATATTGGTTTTTAATTTCCCATCCGAGGAACAGGTGACGGTCTCGCTTCCGGCTTCGGGATTATGATCGCAAACGCCGTCGGAATCCTCCAAGCGCAAAATATTGCCATCAGCCAAAGCATTGGCGACATGAAACCGCACAGATGGATTAGCAACGCCTATCCCGATGTTACCCGAACTGATTGTATTGCCGTTGCCGTTAACTCCGGTGCCGAAAATAAGATTACCGATGCTCATCTGATTATTGGCGGTGACGGAGGGAGCATTTATACCGGAGCCGATGATGATATTGCCGGAAGCGGCGGCAAGATTATACCCCGCCTGATAGCCAATGAGGATATTATTGGAACCGGTATTCAGAAAGCCGGCCTGAAAACCTTCAACCACATTGCCCGAACCGGCAGTATTGAAGTAAAGGGTTTCAAAGCCATTAGCCACATTATAGTGGCCCGTCGTGTTAGCATACAAGGCCAAATCTCCGTTGGCCACATTGTAATGTCCCGTCGTATTGGCAAAAAGAGCCCGCGCGCCGGTGGCAGTATTATCGGAGCCGGTAGTGTTGGAGTAAAGGGCGCGATCGCCGGTGGCGGTATTGTCGCCGCCGGTGGTATTGGCATAAAGGGACTGGTAGCCGGTGGCGGTATTGAGCTGGCCGGTAGTGTTGGTGTAAAGAGACAAATAACCATTGGCGGTATTAGCAAAACCGGTGGTGTTGTTTATGAGCGTTTGGGAACCGACGGCAGTATTGGCATAGCCCGTGGTGTTGTTGAAAAGAGCCGACAATCCAACGGCGGTGTTGTTGCCTCCGTCAATATTATAGTAAAGAGCCGTGTCGCCCAGGGCAGTGTTGTTGCGGCCGGTAGTATTATATAGAAGAGCCGCGCTTCCAAGAGCGACATTGCTGTCTCCGGTAG
Source organism: Candidatus Yanofskybacteria bacterium RIFCSPLOWO2_02_FULL_45_18 (assembly GCA_001795795.1). GTDB lineage: Bacteria > Patescibacteriota > Minisyncoccia > 2-02-FULL-40-12 > GWA2-44-9 > 2-02-FULL-46-19. The sequence goes on along the minus strand of MGKV01000011.1, from coordinate 2 downwards.
TG
>MGKV01000010.1 GCA_001795795.1 Candidatus Yanofskybacteria bacterium RIFCSPLOWO2_02_FULL_45_18 | reverse complement strand
CACGAACAAGAAATAGAAAGCTTTGTCGAGAATATCATTAGGCTGGAAAAACAAGACTCCATCAGCACAATATTATATTAAGCAATTCAACTTTCGATAGCTTATGAAAATATAATAGATGCTACATAAACAACCTCAACGCCTTCGCAATCGGAAGACCATCAACAACAACCCTCTCCCGCACCCGTTCAGTCAAGTGCTCCAATTTTTTCTGCTTCAACGTGTCGTCAATCTTCTTCAACAAGTAACTCACTTTTTTCAGCGAACACAAGGCAGCACACAACGCATCACGCTCATGCTTGTTGCCCAACGGAATAAAATAAGGCTGCCGTTTTAAAAAGGCATCAACAACCTTCGTCTTCTCATAAAACTGCAGGTTCTTCTCAGGCTTAAGAACACGCGCACCAAGCACTCCAGCAATCTTTTTCACTAACCGAGGAGCAGGAGTCACATCAGTTCCAACAATCGCAACCTTCCCGAAAGAAGAAATCTCACTAACAAGCGTATCAGCAGAAGCGTTTCTACCAGAAAAAACCTTCACCACCTCACCAGACAATGTCATTAACACCACCGCACTCTCAGTCCCAGGATCAATACCCGCAATCAGCAAGCCTCCCATTCTTCATTCTTCTAAAGAACTTATCCTAAAAAAGTTTTCGGCTAGAAATCTATATAAACGAACTCCTGCATGTGACCGGCAAATAACGCTAAAACAACTATAACTATAATAATGAAAAACGCGATAAACATCGAATTCAACACCATTCTTATCTTCATTTTCTCTATCATCGGACTTCTTATCATTGACCTCTTCTTAATCCCTTCATACGTCAACAAACCCTACTTTTATGATTTCCGCGCCAACAACCCTGATGGGCTTCATAGTTTTATAAGCTTTGCTGTAAACTACCCCCAACCCAAGGTATACTTCATCGGCGATTCTGTCTTTTGGGCATCAGGACTCAGCAGGAATGAAACGATTGCTGCGCGTTTCGAACGCTGCGATCCTGAAAAGAGACAAGCATTCAACCTTGCGTTCAAAGGGTCACGTCTCAACGATCTGGCTCTTCTTGTAAACCTCACCCAGCGAGACGCGCTTATCATACTTGAAGTCAATCCTCTTGGTCTTCAAGGAAATATCCATCAGGCAACAATCCAAGGCTTCACAAAAAAAGAACCCCTCAACTTCTCCTTTCAGGCAACAATCCAAGGCTTCACAAAAAAAGAACACCTCAACTTCTCCTTTCCCAACCTCTACCATCACCGATACACCCTCCAAAATGTTTTTTTCGAAGGATCAACCAAAGAAAAACTTTACAAATATTACGAAACATTCTTCATTGGCAACCTTACACCTACAGAGAATCCAGGGCTCGTTTCCCACTTTAATGCTCCAACATCTACAATCACTTCAGAAGAACTAAAAGCAATCGATCCAAAAAACATTCTCTTCGTCATCGTTCCATTATATAACTCCTCATTTAACTCAACACCCCTTCATTACGGTAACTATCTCGATTTCTCTCAGATCAACCAAAACAAGGACTACTTCCTCGACTACCAACACTTATCTAAGAAAGGCGCGACTTACATTGCAGAAGAAATTTGTGAAGCGGTGAGCAGCTAATGGTTATTTTCACAAGCTGGGAATATCTTGCCTTTCTTGCACTTTCAGTCATTATTTTTTACAGTGTCAAACACTCCTGGAGGCCTTTCGTTCTTGCGCTCACTGGCATTATTTTCTATACTTATCATGCAGGCCTCTATGTTTTCCTTATCATCCTTGAAGCCCGTGCCTACTTCCTCGCAAAATACAAAACAAGATACCTCTTTTTTATCTCTATCATCATCTCAGCTACCATTCTCGTTTACTTTAAATACAAACAACTCTTCTTTGGATTCGTTCAATGGGACGCCTTCCTCCCAACAGCCGCCATCCCCCTAGGAATCTCCTTTTTCACCTTTGAATTCATCCACTATCTTGTAGACGGATCAAAAGGAAAAATTGACAACCCAACGCTAAAAGACCACTTCGCATTCATCTTCTTTTTCCCAAGCATGATAGCGGGGCCAATCAAACGCTACCAACAATTCGTCCCCCAAATCTCCAACGCTGTATTCTCCTTAGACAACGTTTTCAACGGAACTTTCCGCATCATCATCGGCTTCTTCAAGAAAATCGTCATCGCAGACACCCTCGCCCTCTTCTCAGCGTCGTTAACAAACCCTCAGTTCGTTTCAGCAGCAGATCCTCTCGACATAACCCTCAGACTCCTCGCATTCTCCTTCAAAATCTACATGGACTTCTCCGCCTACTCGGACATCGCACTCGGAAGCGCGGCCTTATTCGGAATTTATCTTCCTGAGAATTTCAACTGGCCCTACCTTAGCAGAAACATCGCAGACTTCTGGAAACGATGGCATATCAGCCTCACAAGCTGGTTTATAGATTACATCTACAAGCCTTTAGGCGGCAGCAGGAAAATAATTTCCATCACAATCCTTAATGTGTTTATCGTCATGAGCATTTCAGGACTATGGCACGGCGCATCATGGAATTTCCTCATCTGGGGACTCTATCACGCGTTCTTCCTCGCACTTTATCATTTTTACAAGCGCTTCAACATGCCCTCCTTCCCCAGAATCATCAGCGTCCCCCTCACCTTTATCATTGTCACTCTCGGATGGACGTTCTTCCTCGCACCATGGGATGTTGCCCTTCTCATCCTCACCAAAATCTTCTTTTTTTGAATTTTTGGAAAGAAATATTTAAATAGAGGTTCTCGCATAAGTCCCCAGCATGAAAAAGGGTTTGATCGTTCTCGTTCTCTTCATCCTTTGCTTCAGCACGACCGCTCTCGCCTTACAAATCACCTATGACAGCATCCAAGAAGAAGTCTTGCCTGGACAATCCGCAAAATACCTTATCCATCTCACAAACAACGCAGACGAAAAAGTCACAGTCACTATCAAAACCGTCGACATCATTTGGGGTATGGACAAAGACTCCACTCGCTACGAGCTCAACCCCAGAGAGACCAGAGCCATCGAAGTAACGTACGCTCCCTTCACAGAAAAGATCACGCCGAAACTCTATGGCATCACCTTCCAGGCTGTCACGGACACCACGCGAGAAATAAAGACTTTACCAGCGCTCGTCGTAGATTACCAAGACACTGTAGACGCGTCCTTCAGCTCTTTACCGACTATTGATCCAAGAAGAAGCACCATCGTCAAAGTCCTCCTCACAAACAAACACAACATCCTCCTTGAAGGCATCAAAGTCACACTCGAAAGCCAATTCTTCAAAGAGGCACAAACAGTCACCCTCCAAGGCAAGGAAGCACAAGAACTAGAATTTCCTATCTCCCTTGACCCAGAAACCATTGAAGGACAATACACCCTTAAGACACTCATTGACCTTGACAATGAGAACCTCCTCACCGAAGAGTTCCTTTACACCATAGGAAAATATTCCAACGCGAAAGAAGTCATCCAACCGGAAGAAGGCATCCTTGTCACAGGAGAAACCATCACCCAAACCAACGAAGGCAACGCAATAATCTCAGAAACCACCCAACGACGATTCGGAACACTCAGCTACGCCTTCACAGACTTCACCCCGGCGCCGACCACAATCACCAAGACCGACCAGGGCTATGTCGCCAGCTGGACCTATAACCTCCAACCGGGAGAAACCATCATCCTTCAAACAACCACAAACTACAGACAACCACTCCTCTTCGCACTCCTCATCCTCGCAGTTCTCGCGCTGATTTACTACTTCTCAAAGAGGCATATTGAAATTATAAAGAAGGTTCTCGTCCTCCACACCACCCAAGGAGGATTGGCAGTCATGAAGATTCTTGTCACTGTCAAAAACCCGGGAAAAACAGCCATCAGAAACGCCTCAGTCCTCGACAGAGTCCCAAGCACTCTTAAGGCGCCCACAGAATTCGGAACACTCAAACCAAGCCATATCAGAGACAGCCCAGACGGGCTCCGCATCTACTGGGACATTCCCCTCCTCAAACCAGGAGAAGAACGCACCCTCACCTATAAGATAGAAAGCAAAACCCACCTCTCAGAAAAGTTCACGCTTCCTCCAGCGATGGCCAAGTTCATGTCAGGCACCAAGAAAATCATGGCAAGCAGCACTTCAGTCGCATTAAAACCAAAGTAGCAAACTCTCTCTTCTAGCAGCCAAATTTTTTTAAACAAGAGCACAATAATGATAATATGCCTGTCGCACGCCTCTCTCAACCACTTGAAGAATGCGTCTTTTTTACCACCACTTACAATCCTGACACCAAAGAACCATTTCAAGACCTTCTAAGATTTCGAAACTTAGCAACAGAAACCCTTGACCGAAAAGCAGTTCCCCTTGGCATCCTCACAGGAACCGGAGAAGGAGCGGCATCACCCTACTCTCGGGCATACCTCTACCAAGGAACACTTGTCCTCCTCAGCACCAAACAAGAAGAAGGAACACCCCCTCACCCCACCCTTGAATTCATCGCGAGGATATCAGAATCACCAACACTGGGAGAAACGGCACAACACTTTTTGGAAGAACTTGGAGAAAGAGAACCCGTTTACAAAAACAGAAACAACTACACCATCAGCACAGACTTCAGAAGATCTTAAAAAGATGAGCTGTTAAGTTAACGTCTGGTTTAACGTATGGGGTTTTACGAAGTTCGATTTTTCCCTCCAAATTTGAGGCAACCCACAAATTTGAGAGCTGGAAAATTTTTACGTGGGATTTGGGTGAGTAACGCAGGGGCTTTGATGCCCTGAGTTTGATGGTGAGCGGAGTTTTTTTGCATCGAAAATCTATTGGCGGCGTAGTTTTCACCAACTTTAAGAAGATTAAATCTCTGCGATGGCAGACTAATTGTTGTGGGGGTGTTGAGTCCGTTTTTCTTTATGGATGGGGTAAAGATTGGTGATTTTTACTTCTATTTACTTATAGTTACTAATAATTTACTTCTAAAAACAGATACTTTTAAATACTTCTAATTACTTCTACTAGAAGAAGTATGGATATCAAACAGATTAGAGAAATCATAGAAAAAGGAGAGAACCAAGAGGTTGAGTTTAAAGAGTCGTTTCATAGTTCGCAGGACATCAGCAAGATTTTATGTTCTCTTGCCAACACGTTAGGCGGTATCTTGTTGTTGGGGGTAAATGATTCCGGAGAAATTATTGGGGTTAAAGATAATCTTGACAAAGTTCAGCAGCAAATTTCTGCTTCAAACCAATCTATTTCTCCCGTTCCATTACTCAGCATTGAAGTCCACAAGATAGAAGGAAAAGATATCGTTGCGGTGATTGTCCAGCGTTCTTCCGATACTCTGTATCATACGTTTCAGGGCGCTATTCACGTTCGTGTTGGCAGTACCACCAGAAGGCTGGAAGGTACAACTCATCTGGAATATTTGCGAAACCGCCAGATTCTTTCATTTGATGAATCCTATGATACTTCTGCTACTCTTGATGATTTGGACAGCACAAAAATACAGGCATATCTCAAGAGAAGAAGTCAGGAGAATTATCTGGATACGCACAGCATTAAGGACTTCCTGCTGAGCAGCAAGTTAGCTTCGGATAGTGGGAAGTTTAAGATAAAGAACGCTGCGCTGTTGCTGTTTGCAAAAGATGTTATGAAGTTTCATTCCCAAGCTGAGCTTAAATTGGTGCAGTTTGCGGGAGTTGAAGCGGTAGAGATTATTGCTCACAAGCTGGTTCAGGATGATCTTGTCAGTTCCATAGAGCAAGCTCTCTCTTTTGTCCGTTCTCACATTAACAAAAAAATTACCCTAAAACAAGTAGGAAGACGTGAAGAGGAATATGAATACCCGATGGACGTTGTAAGAGAAGCGATTGTTAATGCTGTAGCTCATCGTGACTATTTTAGCAAAGATGCAATTCAAATCTACGTTTTTGAGGATAGAATTGAGATTACCAATCCAGGGTCATTACCTCATGGGCTTCCCAAAGAATTGTTTGGTACAATTTCAGTACAGCGAAATACGATAACCTATCGATTTCTGAGGGATTGGGAGTATGTGGAAGGGTTAGGAACAGGAATTCCGAGAATGAAAAATAAGATGAGAAAATCTGGTCTTTCTGATCCTGAGTTTATTTTCACGGAGAGTTTTTTTAGGATAATTCTATTTAATAAAAAAGGAAAACGAAGAGCTATCGAAGAAGAACATGATTTAAATGAGAGGCAGAAGAAAGCACTTAAGTATTTACATAAACATAAATCCATGAAAGCCCAGACGTATGCCGAGTTAAACAGTGTTTCTCATGCTACTGCGGTGAGTGAAATCAACGAATTAGTAGAATTTGGCTATTTTAAGAAAGTAGGAGCATTCAGGGGAGCATATTATGTTTTGAAAAAATGACACCTACACTCTTACTTACATCAGCAGGAATTGTTCCA
>MGKV01000009.1:7259-47193 GCA_001795795.1 Candidatus Yanofskybacteria bacterium RIFCSPLOWO2_02_FULL_45_18 | reverse complement strand
AATTTTGCTGAAACCTGCAACAAAGCAGACCGCACAAATTTAAAGTTTTAGATATTCTTTTTGACGGTTTGCAGGCGTGTATACGGCATTAGCGCCATAAAGCGGGCAAGCTTGACGGCGTTGGCGATTCCGCGTTGGTGTTTGTTGCAAAGCTTATTGCGACGCGAAGTGCCGATCTTAAACTGGGAAGTGACAAACTTCCTTAAAAATTGGGTATTCTTATAATCAACCCGATTGATATTGTCCTGACACAAGGGGCAGTTCATAACGAATAGTAACTAAATAACCAAGGACCAAGTGACTAGGTCTTTCCTGTGTCGCTTGATTGCTGGTCACATGGTCGCTAGAATGGTAAATCTTCTTCCTTAATTTTTACTTCGCTCTCATCAACCCCGTGACTTACCGGTTCGTTGGCGTCAATAATGGGGATATCATCCACCGGAATTGACGGCTTGCGGATGTCAGTCACAGCTGGAGCAACACTCCTAGCGTCTGCTTCCGGATTGCCACTTCGGGGGCCCAGCTGAAGGCTTTCGGCAACAACCTCGGTCATATAGCGTTTTACATTATCCTGTCCGGTCCAGGAACGGGTCTGTATTCGGCCTTCCACCATCAATAATCCGCCGCGGCGCAGATACTGGCTGGCAATTTCACCTATCCGTCCCCACGCAACAATGGTATGGTATTCAGCCACTTCTTTTTTCTGGCCGTTGTCGTTCCAAACGCGGTTGGTCGCCATCCGCAAGGTGGTAACCGTCTGGCCGCTTGGGATTGCTCTTGTTTCAGGGTCTTGGGTTAGGCGGCCTATAAGATAAACCTTATTTAGATTCATTTTATAACTTGTCTGCTCATTTGTCGGGTCTTTGACTATTATAAGACCTTCGATAAATGAGCCCTTAATGTTTGACCAACTTCTTTGTTAAGGGATCCAGTTCTCCCTTGCAGTATGTGTTATACAGCTCGGTTCGACCTTCGCCTTTGCCTCGAATTTGGTCAAACAGACTTGTGTTCTAAATTTCTTTTTTGTTGATTACAATTTTTCAATAATATCTTCCAATTGCTTTTCCAACTGCTTTTCGTCAGCTTTGACTGTTGGTTTTTCTTTGGCGGTTGTTTTTTTCTGTTCAGCCATTTGAGAGGCGCGGGCTCGCTTTTCTTGAAACTTAGCTCGCTGGGCCATCTGGGTTTTCTTTTGGGCGTCTGATTCTGTTTTAAGCAACAGGAAGCGCATTATGTCGTTGTTTAACTTAAGCTGGTCTTGCATAGGTTTTAATATCTCCGAAGATGAATTGCTAAACTGAAGATAACCGAAGTAGCTGTTGCGGCGATTCTTTATCGGATAGGAAAGTCTGGCTCGCTCGGGCATTTTTGCAAAGGCAATAACGCCTCCGCTTGAGGTTACGGTCTGTCCGATAGAACGGGCAATTTCCTGTATTTTGGCCTCTTCCAGATCAGGATTAATATGAAATGCCAGTTCGTAATTTTGATTTATTGCATCCTCCATAAGCATGTGCGGTATGATAGCAATTTGGGCTTGAATTGTCAATTATATCTTTATCTCCGCCACCCCGCATCAAAACAAGCATATGCCAACGCGTGCTTCCGCACGCGTTGGCATATGCTTGTTCGGTGACGGGGCAAGCATCTCATATTTTAATTTCAACCACATCCCCTTCATTTATAACATAATCACGGCCGACGGTTCGGAGAGTACCATGCTCGCGCGCCTTGCCCCAACTGCTGGCATCTAGTAGGGTTTGCCAGTTAATGACTTCGGCGCGGATAAAAAGTTTTTCAAAATCGGTGTGAATGGCGCGGGCGGCTTTCGGAATAGGGTCGCCGATATGCGCCGTCCAGGCGCGGGTTTCATCTTCGCCGGTGGTGAGGAATGTTAAAAGGTTGAGAGTCCGGTAGCCGATCTTGGTAAGTTTATCCAGCCCCGATTCGGGAAGGCCCAGTTCTTTAAGCAGGGCATTTTTTTCTTCCGGCTTCATCTCGGAGATTGACAGTTCAAGGGTGTTGCATATTACTGCATACGGCGCATCGCCGATTGCCGCTTTTAATTTGTCGTCTGGCTGCCATTTTTGCTCAAGCTGGCTTTCGGAAACGTTAATTGTGTAGATAAATTTTTTGGCGGTCAGAAGATTAAGTTCATTGGCCAGCGCTGTTTCGTCTTTGTTGAGCTCCAGTTCGGATATTATTTCGTTGGCGTTAAGATGATTTTTGAATTTTTCCAAAATAGGCAGATCGGTCTTGGCTTTCTTGGCTTCAAGGTTGTTGCCTTTGGCGGTAGAACCGGCGCTTATTATTCTTTTTGAAACGGTTTCAAGATCTGCCAAGACCAGTTCGGTATTGATGATGGAGATGTCGTCGGCGGGGTCAATGCGGTTATGAATATGGGTAATGTTGGAATCTTCAAACGCGCGGACGACTTGGGCGATGGCATCCACCTCGCGGATGTTGGCGAGAAACTTGTTGCCCAGACCCTCGCCCTGCGAGGCGCCCTTAACAAGCCCGGCGATGTCGGTAAAATCTACCGTGGCGTATATTTTTTTCTTTGAATGCGAAAGTTCGGCCAGCTTGTCCACCCGTTCATCGGGCACCTCAACCACGCCCACATTCGGGTCAATGGTAGTAAAGGGATAATTCTGAATATCAACCTGCTTGTTAGTCAGCGCCTTAAAAAGGGTGGACTTCCCGACATTAGGCAGGCCGACAATTCCAATAGAGAGTGACATGTTGAAAGATTATATGAGAAGCGAGGACTAGGTAAACCTAGAGTAACCCCATCTTTGTTTTGATTTCTCGCAGATTCACATCTGCGATTTTTCTTGCCTTTTCTTCGGAAGATTCGAGGATTTTGGTGACTTCTTTTGCTAATAATCTATTCTCATCGCTTTTTTGACCAGAGCCATTGTTTCTTCTGCTTTTTTAAGTACCTTTTTAGAACCAGCGTCCAGCACCTCTTTTATATAATCTGGTTTCAATTCTTCTCTTCTCTCTCGTATCGGGGAGAGATAATTATTTAGGTCTTTTGCAAGCTTTTCTTTGAAAGGGCTGTATTTCATGCCGTCTAATTCTTTGTAGGCATCTATTATTTTTTGGTTATGAATTAATGCGTAGATCCTAACCAAGTTATAAATAGAGGGCGACGGGTTGGGGTCGGTTAGTTCTTTTATTGATGAACCGGAGTCGGTTTTTGCGGTTTTTATTTTTTCAGCAGTTTTTTCGGGAGTGTCTTTGAGATATATCGCATTATTCAAGCTCTTGGACATTTTAGCAGAACCGTCCAATCCAATAATTTTTGGAGCGTCAGATAATTTAGCTATTGGCAACGGGAAGGTATTTCCTTTTATGGGGTAAGTTCTGTGGAATTTTTCAACGATCTCACGAGTTTGTTCTATCATTGGTAGCTGGTCGCTTCCGACAGGAACGACTTCTGCCCTTACGATTGTAATATCGGCCGCTTGGCTAACAGGGTATCCTAAAAATCCATATGTTAAACTTTCTCCTTCTTGGCCAAATAAATCTTTTTTTTCGGCAATCTCGGTTTTAACGGTCGGGTTTCTTTTTAGCGTATTTACTGTTACCAGATTTGAGAAAAAAACAGTAAGCTCCGCAATTTGAGGAATTTTACTTTGGATAAAAAAAGTTGTTTTTTCAGGATTGAGACCGACGGCCAGATTATCAGCCGTTATTTCATAAATATTTTCTCTTATTTTTTCTGGCTGATCAAAGTGGTCAGTTAGCGCTTGAACATCAGCAACCATAACATATGACTCATTTTCAATTTCTGTTTCTTTGCGAGATAAGAGAGAGCCAAAAAGATGGCCGATGTGAAGTGGCCCCGACGGTCTGTCACCGGTTAAAGAAACTTTTTTCATATATTTAGGATATCTCAAAATTAATTTAGTTTCAATTACCACTCGGCTCATAATGTGAGCCGAATGCGTATTTCAAAACTTTCCAGCTTCGCCAATATCAAGGTAAAATCGAGCATTGAAACGAAGCGTAGTTGGACTACGTTGAGTTTCAAGCGGATATTTTAACGATGAGATTGGCGAAGCCCTTGTGGTTATATAAACGGAAAGGCCCCCAACTTATTGGGGCTTCGTTTATATGACTGGGAAGTTTTGTTTACACTTCTATTAACACGGGGAGCACCATGGGCCGTCTCTCGGTCTGCTGGAAAAGGTAAAGTCCAATCTGATTGCGAATCTCGTCCTTAAGATATGCCGCATTGGCCTCCGGCAACATGGACTTGCTTTCAATAATAGCTCGGACGCGCCGTCTGACCTGCATCAGCATATCCTTGTTTTCTTTAAGATAGATGAATCCGCGGGAAATAATGTCGGGGCTGCCTTTTACTTTGCCGGTTCTGGTATCCAGCAAAGCGACGATGACGAACATTCCGTCCTCGGCCAAGACCTGGCGGTCGCGCATGACCACATTGCCCACATCGCCGATGCCCAATCCGTCGATCATGATATAATTAGCCGGCGCCTGTATTTTATCAAACCACCAGCGGTCTTTGGTGAAGTGAATTATCTTGCCGTTATCGGCAATGATTACATTTTCCGGCGGCATGCCCTTTTCTTTAACCGCCAGATCGCCAAGCGTGACCATCATGGAATAATGTCCGTGATGGGGGATGAGGAATTTGGGGCGGATTAAATCCAGAATCTGCCGTAGGTCGTCTTTCTTGGCGTGTCCGCCGGCGTGAATATCCATCATTTGGTAGTGATAGACCCTCGCTCCGGCGCGATAAAGCCCGTCTTTCAAATACTGAACACTGCGCTCGTTGCCCGGGATGACCGACGACGAGAAAATAACCGAATCTCCTTTTAGCACCCGCAGGTGGCGGTGGTCTTGGTTGATAATTCGCATCAGCGAAGAGCTTTCCTGCCCCAGCGCGCCGGTGGCGATAACGGTGATGCGGTTGCGGGGGTAATTATCCACTTGTTCCATAGGTATTTGGGTGCCTTTAGCCAGCTTGATGTAACCCATTTCTTTGGCTATTTCAATGTTGGTCTTAATGCTGTAGCCGTCAAATATTACTTTGCGGCCGTATTTTTCAGATAGCTGAACCATCTGCTGCATACGGTTAATCATGGTGGAAAAAGTGCCGGCAAGTATCATGCCGTTTGCGTCTTTGAATATCTTGTCCATATTTTCAAAAATCGTCTGTTCCGAAAGGGAATGCCCCTCCTCTTCGGCATCGGTTGATTCGCACATTAAAATATCCACGCCGCGGTCTCCAAATTCTTTTAAGCGCCTTAAGTCCGCCGGCCTGTCATTCATCGGATTGGGGTCAAATTTAAAATCAGCCGTATGCATGAAAGTGCCCCACGGAGTAGTGATTATCACCGCCAAATCATCGGGGATGTTGTGGTTCATGTGGAAAAACTCCGCTTCAAGATAATCGCCGAATTTAATCTTGTCGCCGTGCTTTACGACATGGAAATTAAGTTTAGGGAGATGCGAGAACTCTACATGCCTTTTTTCCACGAATCGTTTGGTCAGCTCGGCGGTATAGATATCGGGATGGCCAAGCTTGTCTTGCAGGTAAGATACGGCGCCGACATGGTCAAAATGGCCATGCGTCAGTATCAAGCCGCGGATGTTTTGCTTTCTCTCCTCGAGGTATTTGGTATTGGGAATGACGAAGTCTATGCCGGGCATATTGTCTTGCGGGAACATAACGCCGGCGTCAATTACGATAATATCGTCTCGGTATTCAACCACATACATATTTTTGCCGATTTCGCCCAGCCCTCCCAAAGGGATAATTTTCAGAGTATCTTCTTTACTCATATCAACTCCTTCGGGCGTGCCGATGCGGCCTTGATGTATTTGAGTCGGCGGCAAGCGTCTTTCACCGGCTAAGCGTGAACGGGGAGCGCCGTAACGGTTCCGCGGGCGGGGAGAGCGTCTTGGTTGTTGGCCCGATTCTGGCCGGCGCGCGCTTTCTGCCGGCTGGGTTTGAGGCCTTTGCGGTTGTCCGGATGGCCTTCTTGAACGGCTTGAAAACCGACGTGTCGGGGTTGCCGTTAATGTTGCTGTCGGTTTTTCCTCCTTTTGAACTAGGGGTTCAATCGTGAAGAGTTGCTCTGATTCTTTATTATTTTCTTCCATTGTGCCCGGAGGGAGATTTGAACTCCCACGACCTTGCGGTCATAGCGCCCTGAACGCTACGTGTCTGCCAATTTCACCATCCGGACTCGGTACAAGAGTTATTTAGTTAAAAAATAGCTATTTGAGAGAGTTGAATGAAAGGTAATTATACCTTAAGTTAGTTTAAATTGCAATTGACGAACGAAGGTGAGAAAATACTGAGTGCAGTAGCGCGAACGTATATCGTTACTCCTTCTCCCCGAAAGCTCTTTTAGTTTCAACATACCATTGATTGGCGTTGGCGAAACGGTCCGAGGGGGCGGCTATTATTTTACTGTCAAAGCCGTTTATTTTATTTGATTGGGCGTAAAGATACTGCGGGTTATACAGGAAAATGGCCGGTATGTCTTCGGCTACCAGTTTCTGGAAATCATCATATTTTTTGGCGCGTTCCAGAGGATTAAGGGTCTGCCGCGCGTCTTCCAATAGCGTATCGGCGGCTTTATTGTCATATAGCGCCAGATTCAGTCCCGGCTCTCTTTTTTGCGATGAGTGCCATAAACTGAAAGGGTCGGGATCAATATTTAATATCTCGCCGAAAAGAAGCGTTTGATAGCCGCGGTCTTTAATGGTCTGCTGTAATTCGGTTATGGGCAAAACTTCTGTATTAACCTCAACCCCTATTTTGCTCCATTGTTCTTTAAGTATGTTGGCGACTTCAGCGAGCTCCGGCCAGGTGGAGGTTGTTATCTTGACAGACAGTCGGTCAGAACCGTCTTTTTTGCTCAAGATGCCGTGTTCATCCGCATTAGTCCACCCCGCCGTTGAGAGCATCTTTTTGGCATTATCCGGATCGTAAGAATACTTTGTTACGCTGTCGCTTATATCCAAAGCTCCACCAACCAGAGGCGAATCAACCGTTATGCCGTTATCGTCGAGCACTTGTTTTATGAGGTCATTTTTGTCGGTTCCGTAGGCCAAGGCGAGCCGGACATTTTTGTCAGAAAGCAATTTGCTTTGATTTTGGTTGAAGAATACGGCAAAGTAGCGCGGCATATTTATTTTTTGAATTGAAAGACGCTGTTTGAATTTTATTTTTTTGATATTTTTGGGCGAAACAAAACTCATCGCCCCTATCTCGCCCTTATTGTGGGCGTCAATCATCGCATCTTCCGAAGCATAGAATTTGAACTCGATATTGTCTATGTATGGCCGCCCGTCATAGAAATTTTTATTTGCTTCAAGTTCGTAAGACCGTATCGCTCCCAGCTTATCCTTTTTTAATTTTTTGAATTTAAACGGACCCGAAGCGATTGGTTTAATGTTAAGCTCGGAAAGCGCGAAATTTATTGGTTTGATGTCCTGCCAAAGGTGTTTCGGCAGTATCTTGACGGTTAAGTTGTTGAGGAACTGGGCGTATTTATTTTTTAATTTGAATATAACGGCATAGTCACCGGCTTTTTCCACCTCAACTCCCTGCCAGTTTATTCTCAAAGAACTGCCATAGTCGGAATTTTGTATGGTTTGGATGGTAAAAATAATATCATCGGCGGAAACCGGTTTTCCGTCAGACCACTCGGCATCCTCTTTGATATAGACGGTATATTTTAGACCGTCGCTGGAGATTTCATAGGATTTAGCCAGATCCGGAACCAGCTTGCCCGTGTCATTATATTTCATGAGGCCTGAAAATATAAGTTCAGTAAGGTCGTTGTCGGCATCGGTTTTGGCGAGAAGAGGATTAATATGGCGCGGTTCGCCGATGACTCCTTCGCTGAAAGAGCCGCCGTAATCCGGCCGCGTGGCGGTAAAATGATAATAAAAAGTAAACGGCAAAGACGCTATTGACCCGGCAACCAGAATCAATAAGGCCAAGATTAAACGCCGTTCTTTTTGGGAGAGGACTCTGGGGATAAGCCGGAGCTTTAAACTCTGGCCGAGGTTCTTCAATATGCTTTCCCTGATTCCTTCTTTGCGTTTTTTTTCTTCGTCGGGCGATTTAAAACCAAAGAAATCGTCCAGCTGGTGATCGTTCAAATTGGAAAGTAGTAAACAGAAATTAGAAAATAGAATTGATAAACCGCCAGATTCTAGTTTCTAGCTCCTAGATTCTATCTAAATGAGGAGTCTTGCGACGGCTATTCCGAAAAATAAAATTGCCAGCACTATCGTGGCATAGAAAATAGCCTTCTCGGCGCCTCTCTTGGTGCTGTATTCCATAAATCCTCCACCGATGGCGGAAGAAAGTCCCATGCCTTTTTGCTGAAGCAAAATAGCGATTATCAGCAAAGCCGACAGCACTATTTCCGCGTAGGTTATAATTTTCATAAACTTTGATTAATTATGCGCTATCCATAAAAGAATAGAGCAACTGGTTTGCGACCGCTATGATTATTGTGGCGAACATTAAGCTGATTAAATTATCAATAACGACAAAGCTTAACACAACACCTAACAGCCAGATGACGATAGCGTTGATGATGATCAGGAATAATCCCAGCGTCAGCACTATCATCGGAAAAGAAACCAGTTTCAGAATCGGTTTTACAAAAAAGTTGAGCAGTCCCAGCGCCAGTCCGGCTAATAGGAAATCAGTCCATCCGCCGATTACATAAAACCCCGGCACCAGGAGTGTGGCGGCATAAATAGCTATTGAATTAGCTAATATCCTGTATATTATCCGCATTTCTAGTAGATATTACCACTTTACGATAAAAGAATCAATATCTAAAAGATACCCTTGCGGTGGCGGGAGCGGTAGTGGGATATCGCGAAGCGGTGGGCTTCAGCGTCTATGACCAATATTAAATTTCTGACTTGCGGCGGGAGCGCGGATAAGCTGACAGCTTCTTTGCGGTTGCCGATAAATATGTGGTTGCCGCGGTGGCGCGCGTTTTTCGCCAGGCTGATGACGGGTATCCTCCGGCGTTGTTTGCGGAGAGCCGCAAGCGTGGCGCCGACCTGACCCTTGCCGCCGTCAACAACAATCAGCTCGGGCAAGGGCCATTCGTTGTGTTGCAGCCGTCGCGTTATCACTTCTTTCAGCATGGCGGTATCGTTTGAGCGGCCTTCGCTTTGGCGGATGTTAAACTTGCGGTAGGAGGTTTTGTCGGGTTTGCCGTTTGTAAAAACAACCATCGCTCCGCTGGCGAATTGGCCTTGAATGTTGGCGATGTCGTAACCCTCGATTCTCGTGGGGAGCCGTTTCAAATCGAGCATTTCCTTTAACTTTGTTAATGCGGTATTTTTCCCGGTATTTTTAGAATTAATAATTAAGAATTTAGCATTATGAATAATGTTGGCGTTTTCAAAAATCTTTTTTAGCGCCCCTAATTTGCTCTTTAGTTCAATGGCTTTTTCAAAGTCACTCCTGTCGGCGGCATCTTTCATTTCTTTTTCCAGTTTTCCGATAAGCGATGTTCTTTTGCCGTTTAGGATATCTTTCACCGCTCTGACATTTTTTTGATATTGTTGTCTGTTGTCCCGACTCTGTCGCGGATCCTTGTTCTTCGGATCGGGATTGATTGTCAGTTGTAAGTTCGGATTTTGTTGTTTTAAACAACAAAATCCGAGGCACTTCCCGATATGATAGTTTAGGCAGGGGATATTGTGCTTTTCTTTGCAGGTGCAGTAGGGGAATATGTTGCGCAGGAAGCGGAGGGTAGTTTTAAGGGCGGTTCCGTCGGTGAAGGGACCAATAAAATTTCCAATTTCCAATCTCCAATTTCCGATTTGATGCGTAAGAAAAATTTTAGAAAATTTTTCTGCGGTGAAAACCATGTAAAAGTATTGCTTATCGTCGCGGAGCATGATATTGAATTGCGGGCGGTGGAGCTTTATCAATTGCGACTCTAATATCAGCGCGTCAATGTCGGATGTGGTCGGGTGGAGTTCTATTGATTTTGCCAACTCAAGCATTTTGTCTATCCGGTTGTCGCTGACGCGGGCATACGAAAACAACCTTTTTTTGAGGTCAACGGCCTTGCCGATATAAAGCTTCCGCCCGCTCCGGTCTTTGAAAATGTATATGCCCGGATTGTGCGGGATTTTAGCAAATTGTTTTTTTAGTTCTTTAGGGGTCATGTGATTAAAAAAAGCGACCTTGCGGCCGCGTTACTGTTCTTTGACCAAATCTGCCGGGGCGTATCCCATGTAGTTAAGAATCAGCATCAAGAGTCCTATGTTATCGGCCAGATTGCTCTCGCCGTTCTCTATCTTTTCCAGCTCGCTTAAGCTGATGTCGGCGCCGACAGCGACCTCTTCTGCGGTTAAATTCTTTCTTTCCCTCATTCTTCTAATGCGCGCGCCGACTATCTTTCTTTGAAGCACCGCTTGTTCCTGCATGTGCTTGGCGAAAGCGTCATCAGTCAGCATGCGGAAAGTCAGCCCCGGAATTTCAAAATTTGGATTGCCGGGGATTATTACCGAACCATCCTCGTTAAGATATGCTTTATTCCATCCTAAGTCGGGATGTCGGGGAAGATTAAGATCCGACACGGACACCCCAACCGTATCTCCGTTGTCAAATTGCACCACTAGGCCGCCATTCACAAAGCGGACCGTGCGTAGTTTCAAGTATCCGCTGTCAAACCACGGCTCATTTCCAGTATTCACAATATCACCTCGTTTCGTTGGCGGGAACTTATGTAATTTAAGCACAAGAACACCCTGCTGTCAAACTTGCTTATTTTTATATCTTTGGTAAAATATGCCGAAAGACGGCAAAAGGAGGAAGTCATGATGCCAGTATTTAACGACGAACGACTGCTTGATTTAGCGTCGTTTCGGCGACACCTTGAAAAGTTGAACGCTATGATTAAAAACGAAACGCTTCTGGAGTGTCTGGAGATTGAAAAGGAAGAAAGTTTAAAAAAGGTTGGACCGGTCAGGCGGCGTTTTGACGGTTACTATTCAACCATCATTCCTCACAGAGACTTTTATGAAAGTTCCGAGTCCGTCTCCATGGCGCAAATCATGAATCGCTATGACTGGAAACCGGATTTCTGGTTTGAAGATGGCGAGTGTGTTGCCAGCGTATATATCCTTGCCAAGCTGAACAAAAAGCC
This sequence comes from Candidatus Yanofskybacteria bacterium RIFCSPLOWO2_02_FULL_45_18, assembly GCA_001795795.1. Taxonomy (GTDB): domain Bacteria; phylum Patescibacteriota; class Minisyncoccia; order 2-02-FULL-40-12; family GWA2-44-9; genus 2-02-FULL-46-19. The sequence goes on along the minus strand of MGKV01000009.1, from coordinate 36,013 downwards.
GCCGTTTGGAGTCAGCTGGCACAATCGCACCGACAACCGATTTGAGGGTGTCAGAGTTTTTTACGAACTGAATGGAAAGTTGATAGAACCATAAATTATTACTCCCGCTTTGCGGGATTTTGTTTTGGTGTCCCCACGGGGATTTGAACCTCGATTTCAGCCTTCGGAGGGCTGCGCTCTATCCAGTTGAGCTATGGGGACTTAAAAAGCCAGACATCTGGCTTTTATCATTTAAACGCTTCTTTGCGTTTTTTGCAAAAAATCGGAAGGTTGGATTTTGGTATGGTTCGGACCGATGTTTTTAACAGGTTCTTTCGCGGTTAGCGCAGTCTGCTTTCTAGAGATATGACGCGACGTTCTAATGCTGAAAATTCATCCATGTCAACTTTCTTTTTGAGGGCGCCCTTAATAAATTCCAAGTCGGTTTTTACTATTTCCATATCTTCGGCCAGACCGTTAATCCCACTTTTTATTTCTGGAATTTGAGAAGTTTGTTCGGCCACCAAATCAAACTTACTGTTAAAATCTTCTAACAATGCGCCGATCTCTATAATTTCACCCCTTTTCGGTTTTGTTGTTCTCATTAATCTATTTTAGCATTATAAAACATGTCGTCAAATTCTGGTGCTCGGGGCGAGACTCGAACTCGCAAGCCCTTGCGGGCAAAGGATTTTAAGTCCTTCGTGTATACCATTCCACCACCCGAGCAGATAATAAAAATCCATTGTATTTTACCCTAAAAAGAGCGCACTGTCTATCCGTGAAAGCATGTTTTGGATTAGGCGAATTACTACAAAAAAACAAAAACCGCTGTTTGCGGTTATTTTTCCCTTTTTAACGCCCAGTTGATCGACTTGGCCAAACTATCAAAAGTGCCTGCGTCAGACCAAAACCCTTTCACTATTTTTGTCTGTATAGCGCCCCGGTTGATGTAACAATTATTTACATCGGTAATCTCCAGTTCTCCGCGGCCAGACGGTGTCAGCCAGTACTTAATTATTTCAAAAACACTGTTGTCGTATTGGTAAAGCCCGGTGACGGCTAGGTTGGAGGAAGGATTTTTCGGCTTTTCAACGATTTTCTGGATTCTGCCGTTTATCATTTCCGCCACGCCGAATCTTTGCGGGTCGGATACTTTTTTGAGAAATATTACCGCCCCGCCGTTAAAAGATTGCACTGCTTTGGAAAAATTATCTCCGAAATATTGTCCCCGAGGATGACTGTTATGGGGTCTTTGCCGGCAAAATCTTCAGCAAGGGCCAGCGCGTGGGCGATTCCTCCCGCTTTTTCCTGGACTTTATAAGTTAACCTTATCTTTAAATCTTTGCCGGAACCGAGAAATTCCACGAAATGTCCGGCGTGTTCCCTGCCGGAAATTATAAGAATATCTTTAACCCCCGCCTTAATTAAAGTATCCAGCGGATAAAGAATCATCGGCCGGTCATATATTGCTATGAGGTGCTTGTTAGTGATTTTTGTCAAAGGGCGCAACCGCGTGCCATGCCCGCCTGCGAGAATTACTCCTTTCATTGTTCCTCCTATTTAATATGGGAATTTACGCGTGTAATTTCCCCACGAATGCTTTTTGTCCACCTTGGATTATCTATATACCATTTGACGGTATAGGGCAACATCTTGTCAAAAGAACGGCGCGGCATCCAGCCGAGCTCGCGGGTGATTTTTGAATGGCCAATGGCGTAACGCTGGTCGTGGCCCGGGCGGTCGGCGACGAAGGTTATGAGCGAGCGCGGTTTTTTCAATATGTCCAAAATTGCACGCGCAATCGCGATGTTCGGCCGTTCATCATCGCCTCCCATATTATACACCTCGCCAGCCATTCCCTTAAGAAGAGCGTGTTCAATTCCTTCCACATGGTCAAGCACGTGAATCCAGTCGCGGATGTTTTCTCCTTTACCATACAGAGGCAGAGATTTATTTTTTAATGCTCGCAGGGTGAAAAAAGGGATTAGTTTTTCGGGATATTGATGGGTGCCGTAGTTGTTGGAACAATGCGTTACTATGACCGGCAGTTTCCATGTAGAATAATAAGCGTGGCACAAGAGGTCGCCGGCCGCTTTTGAAGCCGAATAAGGACTGCGCGGGGCGTATTGAGTTTTTTCAGTGAATTTATTCTTAGATTTTAACGGCAAACTCCCGTAGACCTCGTCGGTGGAAACGAAAACAGCTTTTTCAAGGCCGTATTCCTTGATTGCTTCAAGAAGCGCGTACGCGCCGTAAATGTTGGCGTCAAGAAAGGGTTTTGCGCCTTCGTGGACGGAGCGGTCAACATGCGTTTCGGCGGCGAAGTTGACAAGGTAATCTGGTTTGTATTTTTTGAAAACGGCGGCGACTTTTTCATTGTCAGCGATACTGCTTTTTATGAAAATATAGTTTTTGTTTTGAGCGACATCTTCCAGATTTTTAGGATTACCAGAGTAAGTGAGTTTGTCCAGATTAACAACCCGAAAATCGGGATGGCGCTTTAGCCAATGCCTCACAAAATGACTGCCGATGAATCCGCACCCGCCGGTGACAAGAATTGTTTTTTGATTTGCCATTGTTATTCAAAGGGTATATAATCCGTAAAGATTTGAAAAGAGGTCTTTAAAATAGTATGATGGGTAAGTGTCAAAAACAAAACCGACCATAGCGGTCGGTCTTTTTATCCAGCACAATCGGATTGTGCTGGATTTACTTATCCACAGTTGCCGCATTAGTTTGTGTAGTATAATTATCGTATGAATTACCAAAAACAAAAAGGTTTCGGTTTTCTGGTCGTTATATTGCTCATTGCCGCCGTTGCGGGCGGGGGTTATTACGTGTGGTCAAGATATTACAGAGTGGCGCCGGGAGAATCCGAAGCCGCAGTTCCGGTTCCGGAGTGGATACTTACCGCGAACTGCGTCAGTCTTGGAAACAATAATGTTTACGAGGTAAATCTTAAGTGGGATAAATTTCCTAATGCGTCAAGATATGTGGTGCAAAAACGGCGATTCAGTAATTTGAATGAAAAGTTTGTAAATGTCGGCAGAGTGGGCTCTTCGGTAAATATTTATATCGATCAGACAAACGCCGCCACTTGGGACTATCAAATAATGGCAACAGTCGGCGGAGCTTCCGTTTATTCGCAGGTCGCGACTATTCAAGTTTATCCCAACACTTGTCCGCCCACCATTACGCCGTCGCCTACCCTAACTCCTTAAATCTGTTTTCCACAATCAAAACGGCCCGTACGGGCCGTTTTGATTGTGGAGGCCGGGATGGGAATCGAACCCACGTATAAGGGTTTTGCAGACCCTTGCCTTACCTCTTGGCTACCCGGCCATATTTTACAGTTATCGAGGATCCACGATCGAATTCAAAATATTTGGAATTTGCAATTTGTGATTTATTTAGAAATGGATTCAACAGGGCTCACCATCCTGAGCGACTTGTGGTGAGCGGGGTCGAACCAAGTCGAATGGATTAGAAATTAGGATTTAGAAATTGTGAAGATTATAAGCTACGCTTTATCTTCTCCTCCTCATATATCTCTAGCGTATCACTTTCTTTAATATCTTTGGAGATGTCGGCGAGTTCAATTTTCATGCCGCACTCATTGCCTTCGGCAACTTCGGTGACATCTTCCTTGTTCTTTTGAAGCTGTAACAAACGGCCTATTTTTATGCCGTTACGGTCAATCATCGCTCCGCGAGTAACCTTGCCGACTGTAACCTTCCCGCCGATGACCTGACTCTTGCCTTCTTTTTTGAATAATGCCAACACCCGCAACTTGCCTAACTGAACTTTGTTTATTACCGGCTCAAGCAAGTTGGTCATTTCTTGTCGTACAAATTCTATTAAGTCATAGATAATGTTAAAATTTGTCACTTTAATTCCTTCACGTTCGGCCAGCTTGCGCGCTCCGCCGTCAATCTCAACGCGGAATCCGACCACTGTCGCTTTAGTGCCCATGGCCGTTTTTAAATCTGCTTCAGAGATATTTCCGATATCATAACCTAACACACGGTAACCGACATCCTCGGATTTAATAGCTTGCAAAGCCGTCTCAATGGCCTCAAGAGAACTCAATACATCTGTTTTGAAAATCAAGTTTAAGATTTTCTTTCCGCTTTCCGGAGCGGTTTTGGCGGAACTTTTGAAGAAAGAAAAAAGCGGCTGCGGGTTGATGCTTTCTTCTTCTTGTTTCTTCAGGGCTTCTTCTTTTGATTCGGTAACAACAAAAGTTATTCCGATCTCTGGCGCAAAAGGCCAGCCGACAATTAAAACCGGTTGCGAGGGAATTGCCTGGAAAAGAGGTTCACCTTTAAAATCTTCCATTGATTTAACTTTGCCGATAACAGCGCCCGCCACAATCCAATCTCCCAGTTTCAGGATGCCTTTTTGCGTCAAAGCCGTAGCGACATATCCTCGCTGTTTGTCCAAATTTGATTCAATGATCACTCCTTCAGCCGGCGAAGACAGATCTTCTTTTAGTTCTTCAAGTTCCGCCACCAAAAGAATCATTTCAAGGAGTTCGGGGATATTCCGCCCGTCTTTGGCTGAAATTTCCACTATCGGCACTTTGCCGCCCCAGTCCTCAACAATGACGTCTTCGGTTGCCAGATCTTGGCGAACTTTCTGCGGATTGGAATTTTCTTTGTCAATTTTGTTGATGGCGACAATGAAAGGCACATCTTCTTCCTTGATAGCCCTGATGGCTTCTTTGGTTTGCGGTTTGACGCTTTCGTCTGCGGCCACCACGAGAACGGCGATATCGGCGACTTTGGCGCCGCGCGCGCGGATGGCCGAGAAGGCCTCATGGCCGGGCGTATCCAAAAAGGTGATCTTCTTGGTTCTTGGTTCTTGGTTCTTGGTTGCTATATCAACCTGATAAGCGCCGATATGCTGGGTGATGCCGCCGGATTCGGTGGCGATGACATTAGTTTTGCGGATGGTATCAAGAAGCATTGTTTTGCCATGGTCAACGTGTCCTAAAACAACCACCACTGGCGGCCTGTTCTGACCCTTGTTAGGGGGCTTTATGCTGGGCTTAATATTGTTTTTGATTTTGTTTTTGGGCATAGAGTCAGTGCAAAAGGCGTATAAACTCTACCACATTTTAACCAATAAGACAAAGAAAAACCCGCCGGAGGCGGGGTTAGCGCTGATGGTAATGCCAGATGGTTTTTTCAACAGGGTCGCTGTTGGTATCGTCATTCTTGGAATTTAAGTCCGATTCCGCGCGAAGAACTTCAACCCGAATGACCTCAACCAGCCGGAGCGTTCCGTAAATGCGGACACTGGAATCGGTAAGATTTTTCTTTAGCCGCTCAAAAGCTGTTGCCGGCACTTCGCCGGGCCGTATTTCTAAAAGCGCGCGATGTTCCATTAGAACGCCGCCATTTACAAGTGGTTCCTCGCCGTCTTTTTTAAGGGGCGTGTTGTCTTTGTGCGATTCTGAAGTTACCCTGTACCGCACCTCAAAATGAGAACCTTGGCTGATAACCTGCATTTTCTCCTCATGTATTGGAATATGCAAAACTTAAACATTGTAGCAGATTTATCCGCAAAAGCAACTTTCTTTGTTATTGTAAATTAAAGCGGTTATTGTAAAATGGAAATAGGCTAATTATTTTTTCCATGGCTCGCATTATCGCGGTCTGCAATCAAAAGGGGGGCGTGGGCAAAACGACAACTTCCATCAATCTCGGAGCATACCTTGCCGCGCAGGGAAAATATGTGCTTTTGGTTGACCTTGATTCGCAAGCTAATGCGACGGTGGGACTGGGTGTAAATATGGACACAGAACACCCCAATATTTACCACGCTATCGTCAATGACCAGAATCCGCTCACATTTCTTAAGAGGACCTCAATTTTTGGTTTTGATATCCTGCCGGCGTCGCAAAGTTTGGCTGGCGCGACCGTGGAACTGGTGACGATGGAGGAGCGGGAATCGCGCCTGAAAAAAGTTTTAAACAATATCCGCACCAATTATGATTATATTTTGGTTGATTGTCCGCCGTCGCTGGGACTGCTGACGATAAATGGCCTAGTGGCTTCAGAAAAGGTCTTGATTCCGGTGCAGTGCGAGTATTTTGCCCTTGAAGGGCTGGGGCAGTTGTTAAAAACAATCGAGCTGGTGCACAGCGGACTCAATCCGGATTTGCAAGTGTTGGGCGTATTACTTACAATGTATGATAAGAGGAACCAATTGGCGCGACAGGTGCTGAACGAAGTGACCAAAAATTTTCCGGGGAGGGTTTTTGAAGCGGTGATTCCTCGGACGGTGTCATTGGCCGAGGCGCCGAGTTTCGGCAAAACAATTTTGCAATTTGATCCCGACTCGTCTGCCGCCAAAGCGTATCGCCAATTGGCGCAGGAAATCATTCGGTTGGGATAGAATAATAAGTGAAAAAATTCTTCGGTCTGGGCAAGGGACTGGGTTCCCTGATTCCCACAACAACCGGTGCGGCAAAACCCGAATCTCAAAAAGAGAGCGTTTTTTTGGTGGAATTGCATAAAATCCAACCCAACCCCGACCAGCCCCGCAAGGAATTTGATGAGGCGGCTTTAAAGGATTTGGCGCAGTCCGTGCGCAAATACGGCATACTTCAGCCACTCTTGGTTTCCAAAATTGAAACGGAAACCATAAAAGGAAGGGATGTTTCTTATCAACTGATCGCCGGTGAACGCCGTTTACGCGCCGCCAAAATTGCCGGTCTGCCCAGAGTGCCGGTGGTTATCCGCGATGATCCGCCTGACGGAGCCAAGAGTGTTCGTCTGGAGCTTGCTCTTATTGAGAACCTTCAGCGCGAAGACCTTAATCCGATGGAAGAAGCCCGGGCCTATGACCGTTTGCAAAAAGAATTCGGCTTAAACCAAAGAGAAATTTCCGAAAAGGTGGGGAAGTCGCGCGAAGTTGTGACCAACTCTATCCGTCTTTTGAATCTGCCGGCTGTAATTAAAACCGCTTTGCAGGAAGGCAAGATCGCCAAAGCGCATGCCCGCGCGTTGTTGTCGTTTGATAACGCCGAACAGCAGATGCAGGTTTTCAAACAAATACTTTCCGGCGGCGTATCGTCCAAAGATGTGGAAAGCATGGCTTCAAGCGCTAAAGCCGTCAAACCATCCAAAAAAACTCCCCAAAAAGACAAACGTTTTATTGAGCTGGAAGAAAACCTCAAAGAAACTCTCAAAACGCCGGTTTTAATCCGCAGTGACGCCGCCGGCGGCAAAATCGTCATTCGTTTTGCCACCCTTGAAGAACTCAACACGATTGCAAAAAACATCATAGATTAAATGTTGTTTCTCGCGTTTTACTTGGCCTTTTTGCTTTTAGCGGTAGCTTTAGTTGCGGGCGAACTGCTACTTTTTGGTTCCGGTATTTATTCTTCAATCTTGGGCGCGCCGTATGTTCCGGTTAATAAAGAAATAGCCCGGAAGATGTTTTCATTTTTGCCTTCCGGCCGGCGGGGATTATTTATTGACTTGGGTAGCGGCGATGGGAGGGTATTGCGCGGCGCCATTGCCGCCGGTTTTAAGCATGCGGTCGGTTATGAGCTTTCGTGGTGGCCGTATCTGATTTCAAAATTGTTAAACCGCTGGCATAAGGTCGGTGACAGAGCCGATGTGGTCAGAAGGAGTTTGTTTGACGCCGACATATCCGGAGCCGATGTCGTCTATGCTTATCTTTTGCCCAAGATGACGGACAAGATTTTACCAAAACTTTCTTCCGAGCTTCTTCGTGGCGCTAAAATTATAACTTGCCTTTTCCGGCTCAAGGATTATGAAAGCGGGTTTTCTCTGGTGGGGCAATGGCCAATCGGTAATAAGACCGTCTACATTTACGAAAAAATTTAAATGTTAGATGCCGGATGTAATTACAAAAGCCCCACAGGGGGCTTGTTAATTTTTACAATGCTTGATATGTCGCCAGAGCTTCTTCTAAAATTTCTCTCGGGGTTTCGTAAGCCATAACAATATGGTTATTCCAACCATCGTCGGGAGGGTGGGCATCAAGAAGTTGCTTCATGCCTTTTTCCCAAGCAGCGTCTTGCGACTCCTCAATCATCGCCCCGCCGCTTAAAAACATGCGACGGCCTTTTATTACCATGCAGGCCATGCAAAAAAATTTTTTGCCGCTTCCCAGCGCGTATCTTATCAACTTTTCCGGTATTTCGTAAGCCGTAGTGCCGTGGTTTTTGTAACCCTCCCGCTCACTATAGATTTGTTTTAATGCGGCGGCTCCTTGGTTTACTATTTGTTCTTTAGTTTCTCCAAAAACGGCGATTGCTCCGATTCTGATATTGTTGTCAATTTGTGCTAAAAAACACTGAGAAAACAGCTTATTCATTTGTTAATCCTCTGTTGTCAGGGTAATCTTCTTCTAAAAAGGCGTCAATAGATACTGGTAAACAAAAGCCTGTTCGTATGAACAGGCGGAGCAGATCAGTTCTGCTCTTTTTCTTTATCTTTCTTTTTTTCGGCCTTCGGCTTTATTTTCTTTTTCTCCGACTCCTGCTTTTTGTTGGCGGGCTTTTCTTTTGACGGCTCATCTTTTGGAGCCGGCTTGACTACCGGTGGTTGCTCCGCTGGCCGGCTTTGCTTGTGTTCCATAACAGGTCTTTCTTGCTTCTCCTTTTCTTCGGGCTTCGGTTTTATTTCGGGAGGAGAAGTATGTGGCGGAATAAAGCCCGGCGGCAACTTTTCAGTTTTGGGTTCGGATTTTTTTTCAACTGGTGTTCTCTCAACATTAGGTTTGTTTCTTTCTGGTTCAACCGGTAGCTTCTCAACTTTGGGTTTTACTTTTTCCGGCTCAACCCGCCGCTGTTGAAGAGTTTCTTTTTCGCGCTTTGGCCGGTCTCCCGGTTCGGTATATTCGCGCTTAACTTCTTTTGAAATTGGCGCGTTGGCCGGCTCCATCGGCGCGATTTTTTGTTTGACGACTGGCGGCCGAACTGATGCTTGTTTAACAATTTGGGGTTGTGGCGGTGTCTGGCCGTGATAGTAGTGGTGGTAATATCTCCACTCCGGCTGGTGATAGTGCGTTACGATATAGTAGTTATCGTAGTCGTAGCAGTAAACATTCTGCCAGAAATAGTCGTAGGGTACCCATACCCAACCAACGCCGACAGCATAAGTGAAATAACCATTGCGGTGGAGCAGGTAGTCGCAGTCGCCATAGGGGTCGCAGTAGTAGTGAATGTTGTGATAGCCACCCCAAGCGGGTACATAGGTGCGTACGACAATATATTCTGTTTGTCGCTCAATGATGACTTCGTGGCTAGATGCGGACGACTCGGTGTTCATGGCCCAGTCTTCAAAGGAAGAATTGTTTGGACAATCTTTCTCAACCCTAAATCTTGGGTAATCAACCGTTGCCACATAACATGGCAGGAGTGTCGCCTCAAAGGGGTAGAACATGTGGACCCATCCACGAATGACGTTGACCTTGGTTCCATAACTTGAAACAACGACTTGAAATATTGAATCAGTTGATCCGCTGACAACAACATCTCTCCACTCGGATTGTCGCACATTGGGAGTCTCAATACTGCCTTCGCCTTTGACCAAAACCTTACCCCGCAAAAGGCGTAACCCATAGCCGCCATGGAAGAGTTGATCCAACTCAAATTCGGATCCTTGTTCAACGAACATTGTGGCCTCGCCGACTTGCAGAATGGTGCGCTGGTGGTCGGCGTGAACAGGGGTTGTCGCCAACGCGAAAAGCAAGCACATCAACAAGAACCAAATCTTTCTCATTTTTCTTTCTCCTTTTTGAAATTGTTGTGAAAAATCGGATTATCCTAACAAAAACCCCTTCCTTTGTCCATAACGATGTTTGGATGTTTGAAGGGATGATTACTTGTCCTTTTTCCGGGCTCTTTCTATAGAATAAAGAAGCATGCACATCATGATGAATCCGAAACTCTGCGAAATAGTTAAAAACAGGTCGCCAGTGCTTAAACCGTGCAGAACCCACCCCAAATAGGACAGTGTTACGATGACCTGCAAGGGTATCGACAAATTTTCGGTTCGTCCAATTTTTCGCACCAGCCGGATCTGGTCGGCTAACAGTAAGGATATCCCCAAAGAGATAATCATTGCTATCGCGCCGGTAATTTTGTCAAAGTCCATTTTTCCGCACTCTCCTATTGGGTTTCAATCTTGCGTGTATTTTTACACTTTGGATAACGGGAGCAGGCCAAAAATTTGCCGAACTTGCCGGAGCGGATAATCATTTCGCCCTCGCCGCATTTATCGCATTTCTCGCCGGTGGTTTCAACTTCGGCTTTGGGTTTCTTCTGGATATATTTGCAATCCGGAAAACGGGAGCAGGCGGTAAACCGCCCATAACGTCCCATCTTCTCAACCAAATCGCCCTCTTTGCATTCGGGGCATTTCTCTCCGGTTTTAATTTGGTTGGTCACTTTTTCTTTGGTCACTTCTTTATATTTTTCCTCAAGCTGTTTGGCAAAAGGAGTATAGAATTTCCTGAGTACCGGCACCCACTCTCTTTTGCCTTCGGCAATATCGTCAAGCTCTTCTTCCATCTGCGAAGTAAATTTAATATCCACTATTTTGGGGAAATGTTCAACCAGCAAATCATTAACCATAACACCTATTTCGGTTGGAGAAAAATAGCGCGAGCGATCCTTGGTCACATAATTGCGATCCTGAATCGTTGAAATTATCGTGGCATAGGTTGAAGGGCGTCCGATGCCTTCTTTTTCAAGGGTCTTAATAAGTGAGGCCTCGTTATAACGCGCTGGCGGTTTGGTAAAGTGCTGTTCCGGTTTTAACTCTTTTAATTCTAATTCCTCGCCGGTCTTAACGACTGGCAACTCGTTCTCTTCAAATTTGGTGGGGTATACCTTAAGAAAACCATCAAACTTCATGGTCGTGCCGTTAGCGCGGAAACCATATTGCTTGGTCTGAATATCAATGCCGGTTTGATTAAAGATTGCTTTGGCCATTTGCGAAGCCGTAAAACGCCGCCAGATGAGATTATAAAGCCGGAACTGTTGCGGCGAAAGATATTGTTGAATCGCGTCGGGGTGACGCGTTGGATCGGTCGGCCGGATGGCTTCATGTGCTTCTTGTGCGCCTTTAGATTTTGTTTTGTATTGGCGGATTTCCAAATATTTTTCGCCATATGAAGAGGTGATATATTCTCTGGCTTTAGTCAGTGACTCGGCCGAAAGATTGACCGAATCGGTGCGCATATAAGTAATGAGGCCGTGAGACCCGTCTGGACCTAGCTCAACACCCTCATAGAGTTGCTGAGCTAAGCGCATGGTTTGCTTGGCTGAAAAATGCAGTTTCCTGGCGGCATCCTGCTGGAGAGTGCTGGTGGTAAAGGGTGCGAATGGGTTACGGACCATTTCCTTTTGATCTATGGCCGAGACTTTATAATCGGCGCCGGCAAGATCGCTGACTATCTTTTGGGCTTGGGCTTGGTTTTTTATGGCCAGCTTGTCCAGAGTTTCGCCGTCAATTTTAACCAACTCGGCGGTTATAACTTTATCTTGGCCAGTTTTCAGTTCCGCGCTGATATTCCAGTATTCATCCGGTTTGAACTTTTCAATTTCGCGTTCACGTTCAACTATCAGTCGCACCGCAACTGATTGGACGCGGCCAGCCGAAAGACCGCGGGCTACCTTTTTCCAGAGGAAAGGCGAGAGTTTGTAACCGACCAAACGATCCAAAATGCGCCGCGCCTGCTGGGCATCAACTAGGTTTTCATCAATTTGTCTTGGATTCTTGAGCGCCTGTTCAATCGCTGACTTGGTGATCTCATGAAACACAATTCGTTGAACGACCTTTGACCTTTGACCTTTGACCTTTGACTGGCCGGATGTCAATTGTTTTTTGTCAATTGTGTTCAGGCCAAGGGCCTCGGAAAGATGCCACGCGATTGCTTCTCCTTCGCGGTCTTCGTCTGTCGCGAGAATGATGGTGTCAGATTTTTCTGCGTCCTTTTTGAGAATAGCGACATTTTTCTTGGCCTTGGTCGGCACGACATACTTGGGCTCAAAGTCATGCTCTATGTCTACGCCCAGTTCTCCTTTGGGCAAGTCACGAACGTGGCCGAATGATGATGCCACGATAAAATCTTTCCCAAGGAAGCGGGAAATTGTTTTTGCTTTTGTAGGACTTTCGACGATTATTAGGTTCATTTTCTAAACTTTCCGTTGCCGGATTTTTTTATTTTACTTTTTAATTCTAACAAAGAAAGAGCGGCGGCAATTGTAGATGTTTCCAATCCGGCTGTTCGCACAATTTCGTCGGCCGACAGTTCGCCTTTCTCATCAAGTATATCAAGAATCTTTTTTTCAACATCATTTTCTGTTGATATGTCATTCGAAGTTTTAGGAAATAGTTCCAAATTTTTCCCGTACTCTTCTAAAATGTCATTAACGCTTGTTACCAGCTTAGCGCCTTTCTGGATTATGTGATTCGTTCCACTTGAACGCGACGAAAAAATACTGCCCGGCACGGCGAAAACATCGCGGTTCTGGTCAAGAGCGCACCGGGCGGTGATTAAGGAGCCACTGTCAAAATCCGCCTCCACAACCAGCACTCCTTTTGACAGGCCGCTTATTATTCGGTTGCGCTGGGGAAAAGTTTTGGGATTAGCGTGGAAACCGGCGGGATACTCGGAAACTATTAGGCCGTCATTTTTTAGAATTTCCATGGCGAGATTGAAGTTAGACGGCGGACCGATACACTCGTCGTTCACTCCAGCGCCTAACACGGCAATCGTTTTACCGTCAGCATCCAGAGCGGCCTGATGCGCCATAGCGTCAATACCGTAAGCCAGCCCGCTAACGATGGTAAAATGATTAGCCAATTCGCTTACCAATCTTTCAGCCGCTTCCTTGCCGTAGCTTGTTAGCTTGCGCGTGCCGACAACGGCAAAACACGGACTATCCAGCAACTCTAAGTTGCCCCGGCAGTAAAGTTCTTGCGGAGCATCGGCAATTTGCCTTAAAAGGTTCGGATACTTTTTTAATTTCTGGTTGATTGTCTTAATCGGCCAAGTTGACATGCCGCCAAAGGATAAAGCTGATTGCTACTTTTGTCAAATTAGGATATATAATAATGTAATGCGGTTATCAGTCATAATCCCTGCTTATAATGAAGAAAAAAGAATTTTATCGACTTTAGGGTCGGTTAGTTTGTATTTACAAAAACAGCCATATGATTATGAAATTATCGTTGTTAATGACGGGTCAAGCGATAGGACGGCATCTGTTGTTGAAAGTTTAAAATCTAAAGTCCAAAGTCTAAGGATTATTGATAAAGAAAAAAATCAGGGTAAGGCAAGAGCAGTTCAAGCCGGGATACTGGCGGCGCAGGGTGTCTTGCGCCTGTTTATGGATGCCGACAATTCCACAAAAATAGAAAATCTTGATAAAATGATACCGTATATAAACGAAGGGTATGATGTGGTGATTGCATCCATCGGGACAAGCGGCGCCAAAGTTGCGGGCGCGGAGCCGTTTTATAAAAGATTATTGGGGAAATTAGGCAATTTATGGATACGGCTTTGTGTCCTGCCGGGAGTAAAAGACACCCAGAGAGGATTTAAATTATTTACAGCGCAGGCGGTGGAAAAAATTTTTCCGGAAATGAGGACTTCTGGCTGGGGGTTTGATGTTGAGCTTCTGGCCTTGGCGCGCAGGTTCAGTTATAAAATAAAAGAAGTTCCGATTGAGTGGCGCAATCCGCCTGGTTCAAAAGTGAGTTTGTGGTCGTATCCTAAAGTTTTTTTTCAGGTTTTAAAGATAAGGTGGAATTTGCGGACCGGTAAATATGGAAATTATATCTCAAATTAGTTCTTTTGCCCTGACTTTTATAGAAAATACCGGCTATCTTGGCATTTTTATTTTATCGGCTCTGGAGAGCGCGGCGATACCGATTCCGTCGGAGGTGGTGGCGCCGTTTTCCGGTTTTCTTGCCTCAACCGGCAAGTTCAGTTTGTGGGGCGTTGTGGCCATAATTACTTTAGCTAATACGGTTGGCTCGGTTATTTTGTTTGTAGTCGGCGCAAGCGGAGGCAGATGGATACTTGAGAAATACGGGAAATATATCCTGATTCACAAACGCGAGCTGGAACGCGCCGATGAGTGGTTTAGAAAACATGGGGGCGCGGCGATTTTCTGGTCGCGTCTTTTGCCGGCGATAAGGTCAATTATTTCTTTGCCAGCCGGAGTTGCGCGGATGAATTTTTTAAAGTTTACGCTTTTTACGGCCGCAGGGTCTTTGCCGTGGAATTTCGTTTTGGCTTATCTTGGATATAAAGCGGGGCAGAATTGGGAGTCGCTTAAACCGTATTTTGAAAAATTAAATTCTCTTGTCTTTGGCGTGTTGGTTTTGGCGGCTGTGTGGTATCTGTGGAAACATTTGCCTAATCACAAAAAAGAAAAAGCGGCTTAAATGCCGCTAGGGAATGGTCCACCACTTCTTTATTTTCAGACAGATTTTATAAAAGATCCAAACGCGGATGGTCAAGGAAGCAATATCCCACAATATTACAAAAAAGTACGGGACAAGAAAGTAGAGCATTTGAACATCGCTCAGCTTGAACGCGTCACGCAGAATGGATATGACTAAAATTACTATTAAAGTGCGCGGCGCCAACAGCAGTAAAACAAGAAAGCCGATGCAAAATATTACAAGAAGCAAAACGCCTAGCATTATGCACCTCCGGAACTATTCACACAATATGCAATAATAAATCCAAATGCGCAAGAAGTTAATTATTTCCAACTGGAAGGACAATATTAGCACTCCCGCCCAAGCCGAAGGATTGTTAGAATCAATTAACGGCTACTTGGATGCGCGCGGTGAGGGCGTGGAATTTTCGCTGGTGTTTTGTCCAACTCTTAAGCTGGTTGAGGATATTTCTGGTTTGCTCAAGGAGGGGCATCTTGAGCATGAGGCCGAATTGGGCGTGCAAGACATTGAGCTTGGGGACGATGTTAAATTTTCCGGCGCGGTGCTTAATAAATTAGGCGTCCGATATGTGATTGTTGGCCACTCGGACCGGCGCTGGAAAATGGGGGAATCGGATGAAACTGTAAACCGGAAACTGAAGACCGTTCTGGCCAACGAGATGATTCCGATTGTTTGTATCGGTGAAAGGGAGCGTGACCCTTCGACGGACTCAGGGCAAGTTTGTAAAAACTTTTTAGAAAAGCAAATTCAGGCAACTTTTACCGGACTATCAGCTGATGATATTTCAAAATGCGTTATTGCTTACGAACCTGTCTGGGCCATCAGCACCACGCCTGGAGCCCGCCCCGACAAACCCGAAGATACGCTGGAAATCTTTAAATTTATAAAAAATACATTAATTGGAAATTTGCCGGAGGTATTATATGGCGGCTCCATCACCTCTGCCAATGCCGCCGATTTTTTAAACCATGATGAAATCAACGGTCTCCTTATTGGTTCTGCTAGCGTCAACAAAGGGGAGTTCATCTCCATCTTGTCAAAATTGTAGTTTTGTGATTAAATAAGTATTGACTTTTTGAAAACTGAATAAGCGGGGTGAAGATTGATAAAGACGGACAGGGATAGTCAGGCGATTGCGGTCGTTGTTTGCGGCTATGGGCTGCATCTTACACCGCGGTACAGAGAATATTTGAACCGCGTGGCCGAACTTGTAAAATCTTGGCAGACCGTCGGATGGCAAGTTGCGGTTATCGCGACCGGCGGTTATACTTGCGCCAAGACCGCGCCGGGAGTCAGCGAAGCGGAAGTGATGATTGATTATCTGTCAAACCATGGCGTGAATGGCTGGATTTACCTTGAAGATAGCTCGGTCACGACCAATGAGAATATTAAATTTGCCGGCCGGATTATCTTGCGACTGCCGCATAGCATATCTCAAATCGTGGTTTTTTGCGACGATTGCCGGCGTTTCAAGGTTGGCTTTGCGGCCAGATATTATTTCGGCGCGGCCGAATTGCACATTCTGACTTACGATATTACTCAAAACAAGATTCAAAAACTCAAGCAGTATCTGGTGGCGACGCCGCTGGATATTATGTCGTGCTTTTTGCCGTTTCTGGAAAGATTGCAACTCAAACGCAAAGAAAAACTAATCGCTATCAACTGAAAAGATTGATACGATCGGTTGAGGAGCGAAGGCGACGAAATACTGAGGCCAGCAGGCCGAATGTGAGGAACTATGGACAAGAAAAATCTGTTAAAACTTTATCGGCAGGTTGTCAGAGAAACTGGCTTTAAGGAAGATAAAACTTCCGAAGGCTGGATGCCACAATTGGGGCCTGACGATTATCGGTCGGTTATACGTGAGGGCAGACTAAACAGAGAAAGAGCTGTTATCACGGTGTCACCACACGAGGATCTGTATGAAATTGCTGACCATCTTGATACTTATCGTTTTCAAACTCATGACATGGCGGAGCCAATCATACGGGTGCCGTCAATAATGCAGTGGCGTAAATTATATAACCGGGACGATACAATGAAGGTCTCATACATGATCCAGCGAGCGTTGCCGAATGGTGATAGGATCCTGCAGAATTTCCCACGACAGTCATCCGCCGATGAGAAGGCAGAGGTTGCGAAGCTTTACTGGAATACGGTAAAAAATTTTCCAAAGATTGATCCCGACCCCTCGTCTTATAGTGCAACCGATTATTTTCTTGAGAGAGCGGATAAATTTTTTGCTTCAGGCAGACAGTGGCGCACCAGCATTGAAAAAGAGCGTCTGATAACCGAAAAGGAAAAAAATTCTGCTCTGGCTGTCATTTTCCGTCACTGCATGAATATGAAGATGCAGCCGTTCTTCGCGCATTTTGGCAATACTGATATTGTCAAAACTGGCGATGTCCGCTACTACATTTGGAATTCGCCGATCGTGTTCAAGCCTGAATGCGCTGGCATTGCTTATTGGATTTGGAGTCTGGTGATGAATTCCTATGACTTGCGACCCAAGAGAATGTTAGGTGAGCTTGGCCAGTGGTTGATGGCTTTTGACACATATGCACCTTTAAAGCAGCAAAATGACCCCAAGTTTGGTATCAGAATCTGGGTTAATCTCGTTGAACGGATGCTGGGCGCATTATTGGTGGACATCCCATTATCTCGCAGTCCGCTGGATGTGGGGCTTTCGCGTGACCGGCGCAAGAACATCCGCGACAACTGTCGTGAAATTCTCAAGCTTGGGATTTTTACATTAGCCGATTACGGAGCATAGCGTTCACTTTTGAACGCTTTTCTTTTTGTTTAAATAAACTTAAAATTGATAGCGATGAAAACAGTAAAAGACATTCCCAATTTGAAAGACAAAAAAGTCCTCCTGCGGGTGGATTTTGATATGGCGCTTAATCAACAATTAACTATCAACAATCAGCCATCATCATCAGTTAGTCATGGGGCCAGAATTGCCGAACCTTTTCGGGTCGAAAAGCAAAAACTCATGATTGATTACTTGATTGAGCATGACGCGAAGGTCGTTATGGTGGCGCATCTTGGCGACACCGGTGAGTTTGCGCCGTTGATTCCGCAACTACACATGTTGCTGGGGCGGGAAATTGCATTTCTGAAATCAATTGAAGAAATTCCGGCATATTTGGAAAATTACGCCGGGCCGGCATTGCTTGAAAATATTCGCAGATTCCCCGGCGAGAAAGAAAATGATGAGGAGCTGGCACAAAAGCTGTCGTCGGGACTCGATATTTACATAAATAACGCTTTCGCTGTCTGTCACCGCAAGCATGCCTCTGTTTCTGCTGTAACAAAGTTTCTGCCATCTTATGCCGGTTTTTTGGTGGAAGAAGAAATAGCTAAACTGGGACAGGCGATTGATGCCCCTGCCGAGGAGAAGGTTATTATCATGGGCGGAGTAAAAGCGGAAACCAAAGCGCCCGTTATAAAAAACTTGATTGATAATGCCGATAAAATCTTACTAAGCGGTGTTATCGCCAACGACATTGCTAAAGCCAGAGGAGAAGATATCGGCAGGTCCGTCGTAGATGACAACATTAACAAAATTTTGTCAAATTTGGACATCGCAAGTCCGAAATTGGTTCTGCCGGTGGATTATATAATGGCAGAAAATCGGCGGTTGGATATCGGCGAGAAAACCATTGCGATGTACCGCGAAGTTATTAACAGCGCGAAAACGATAATCTGGAACGGGCCGATGGGGGTTTTTGAAAAAGATGAATTTTCTGCGGGGACAAAATTGGTCGCCCAAGCCGTTGCCGATTCATCTGCAATCAAAATTATCGGCGGCGGCGATACCATCGCGGCGGTCAATAGATTTAGCATACCATTGGAAAAGTTTACCTTCGTTTCAACCGGCGGGGGAGCGATGCTGGCATTTCTGGCGGGAGAGCGATTGTCCGGCCTTGAAGCGCTGGGATACTATGCTGACAAGTGACCTTTGACCTTATGCCGGATGCTTATACAATCTATTTTCATGACGATTTAGACGGCACCACTTCATCAGCGGCGTTTTTGCGTTTTTTCAGGGAACGCGGCAAGACGGTCAAAGATTTTGTTCCTGTCAATTATGGCCCGACTTTTAAATCAGACTGGCCGGATAAAAAATTCAGCCGCCCGTTCGTTGTAGTTGACTTTGCCTATCATCCGCGAGCCGAGTGGTGGTTTGACCATCATCAAAACCCTTTTGTCCGCGAAGAATGGAAAACCGGATTTAAAAACGACGAGAAGCATTTCTGGGATAACAAAGCGCCTTCCTGCTGTGGCCAGGTTTATGGCTATCTTTCAAAAAAATTTGATTTTAAATTTCCGCCGCACTTCAAAGAACTGGCAGACGAGGTTGATATAATGGATGGAGGGCTATATAAGTCCATTGAAGATTCATTGAGCCGTGAAACACCTGTCCGCAGGATTGCGCTTTCGCTTGAATGTCCTGACGGAGCTAATGCGGACTATAAGCGTTTTTTAATTCAAGAATTATCGGAGAAGCCGGCCGGCAAAGTTGCCGAATCCGGCGAGGTTCGGAGGCGGTTTAAATCTGCCAAGGCCGAACTTGACCGGACATGTGTCCACTACAAGAAAAATTTGGAAAAAAGAGGCAGGGTGGCTTACATTGACAATAGCTTGGCCGGTATTGAAACAATGTCTTTTGCCAACTATGATGTCTATCCCGACGCGCTTTATAATGTTAATATAGACAAGTTCTATCATGGCCGTGTCGCCGGTTATCACCTATCCATCGGTTCTAATATTATGAAAAGAGAAGAAGTAAAAGTTAACTTGGGCGACTTGGTGGAAAAATACAACGGCGGAGGCCACAAGTATGTTGCCGGCATTGATCTCGGGACACGCGAAGAGGCGTTAAGGGTGGCGGAATATTTTGTAAATTATCTGAACAAAAATGGCTAAACATAAGTATCTGATACACACTGACGGCGGCGCAAGGGGAAACCCCGGCCCTTCCGCCTTGGGTGTGGTAATTGAGGGCGATATTGAACGGAAAGAATACGGAGAATATCTGGGCGAGCAGACCAATAATTTTGCCGAATACTCGGCAGTAATTTTTGCGCTGAAAAAGTTAAAAAGTTTAATCGGCGGTGAAAAATCTAAAAATAGCGTTATTGAGATTCACGCTGACAGTGAACTTCTGGTCAAACAATTGAACGGCGAATACAAAATAAAAGAAGAGGGCATTCAAAAATTGTTTTTGGAAGTTTGGAATTTAAAGCTGGATTTCGGCGAGGTGGCTTTTCGCCATATTCCCCGCGAAGAAAATCACGGCGCCGACGCGCTGGTTAATGGAGCGCTTGACCGGGAGGCCAGCAAGTTGTTTTGACTTTTGCCTCAAATAGGAGTATAATTATACTGTTTCTGGGCTAGATAATCGCTCCTCTGCGGCTCACTGTTATGAAGCCACGGAGGGGAGGAAAGTCCGAACACCACCCCGCCAAATTTTTGCAATGCAAAACTTATGCGGGTTCAACGGTAGCGGGTAACACCCGTCCACAGTAATGTGAGAGGTGCGAGCAGAGACGCCGAAATCCGAAAGGATTGAGGCGCCCTTCATAGCTCAAAGGAGCGAAGTAGGGCGAACTCGACCATAAGCACATTAATCTTCCCAAGTTCCCTAAAGGAGTGCGAGAGGTAGTCCTCCTACGCGTAAAGCTTCGGAGGACAGCTCAAAGTCGAGCTGAAACGGCTAAATCCTTACTGGGGTGCAAGGTCAGCGTTCCCGCCGCAAGGTGGGTTCGAAAAGTTAGACCGCTAGATCCCGAGAGCAATCGAGGGACCAGATAAATGGTTATCTCTTTCCGCCAGAGGCGGGACAGACAGAATTCGGCTTATTGTCCGGAAAAACGAAAAATCCCCGTACGGGGATTTTTCGTTGATATTCGCGTTTTTTTGTGCTACTTTGACGTTTAGCCATGAAAGTATCTCCTTCGTTTTTCACTGTTATAAAGCTACCGCTTGATTTTTTAATGCTGTTTTCGGCCGGCATCGTCACTTATTTATTAAGAACAAAAATAATCTCTTCTTTTCGACCGGTATTATTTGACCTTGATCTGCCTCTTGGCTCATATTTATATATAATTCTTTTTGTTTCAGTGTTATTTTTAGCCGCTTATGCCATTTCCGGCCTGTATTCATTTAAGGGCCGTTTAAGCGCGGCCGAAGAATTTCTTAAAATTGCCGTGGCGTCTTCCGCCGGAGTCATGCTCTTGATTATTTATATTTTCTTGCGTCAAGAGCTGTTTAATTCCCGTTTTTTGGTATTGGGCGGTTGGTTCCTCTCTGTTATATTTGTTTTCTGGGGGCGGCGACTTTTGTATATTATTCAAAAATATCTGGTTTCAAGAAAAGATTTTGGCGTGCGCAGGACTGTCGTAATCGGCGACGGAAGGAACGCGTCCAAGGTTATTGAAGATATTAACCGCAACCCCGCCTCCGGCTATCGCTTGGCCGCCCACCTTAGACAGGTGGATTTGGAATTTGTTGCGAGGTTGATTGAAAATGGCGGTTTAGACAAAGTTATTTTGGCTGACACAGATTATCCCATGGAAAAGGTAACGGATCTCATTGGGCTTTGCCATGAAAATTTTATTACTTTTAAATATGTGCCGGATATGCACCAAACATTAACGGTTAACTTTGGCATAGATATCTTCAACGGCTTGCCGATGATTGAACTTAAGCGGACAAGATTGGATGGCTGGGGCAAGATTTTTAAAAGGACCCTTGATATTGCGGCCGCGATTATCGGTTTAATTATTTTTTCGCCTTTGTTTTTGGTGTTGGCCGTAATTATCAAATTAGACAGCAACGGGCCGGTATTTGCTCGGCTTAAGCGGGTGAGTTGCAACAAAGAGTTCATTCTTTATAAATTCCGCTCCATGATTAAAAACGCCGAAGAGTTTAAACCGCAACTGGCCGTTTTTAATGAACGGCAAGACGGCCCTTTGTTTAAAATGCGCGACGATCCTCGCATTACCGGAGTCGGTCGCTTTATCCGGCGGACGCGCATTGATGAATTGCCGCAATTCTGGAATGTGTTGAAAGGCGACATAGCGCTTGTCGGCCCGCGTCCGCATCAGCCGGATGAAATTGCGCGGTATCAAAAGCATCACCGGAAACTACTGGCTATCAAGGCCGGCGCAACGGGCTTGGCGCAAGTGTCGGGCAGTTCCGATCTGCCTTTTGAGCAGGAAGTTTCTCTGGACAGTTTTTACATAGACAGCTGGTCATTGTGGCTGGATATTAAAATTATCCTGAAAACCGTTTTTAAAATGCTGAACGACCGTTCTGCGGTATAGGCGGAGTTCCGGCCGTTCTTGATAACCCAAGAACTATATGTTATAAATATTTCAGAAGGAGGTTTGATGCGGACATTAACATCATTAGAATCTGTGTATTCAGTATTTTACCAATTCTATGTGCCCAAGGGGACTCCATTGGCCGGAAAGAATATAAAAAGACTTCAAGACAGGTTTGGCATTAAGATTAAGATATATAATTCAGTCAGACGCTGTTGGTCCAGAACTATTCTTGAGGGAGAACCAATGATTCTGGTGGGCGATTCTCGCAGGGTAACTTTATTTAAGAACAAACTGTTCAAATTTATTCCAAGATGACGCAGTATGTAAATACTGCTTTTTTGTGCCTAAATTATATTTATAATTGTTTTGTCAGGTTCTATTTACTATTTGCCACTTTCTATTTACTATCAGTTTATGAAGATTGCTTTAGCCCACGACTATCTCAATCAATTCGGCGGAGCCGAACGGGTGCTGAAAGTTTTGTGCGAGCTTTTTCCGGATGCGCCGATTTACACTCTTTTTTACGACCGCGACGCTATCGGCGATATTTTTGCGGGGCACGAAATACGGACCTCGTTTCTCCAAAAAGTGCCAGGAGTTAAAAAATACCATCGTTTCTTTCCGTTGCTGATGCCCTTGGCCATTGAACAGTTTGATTTTTCCGATTTTGATATTGTTTTGTCGGTTGCCGCCTCTTTTGCCAAAGGCATTATCACCAAACCGACAACCTGCCATGTTTGCTACTGCCTTACGCCGCCGCGGTTTTTGTGGGATTCCAGCCAAAAATTTGTTGAGGACTTCGGCTACCCTGGATTTATAAAAAAACTTCTGCCGCCGTCCGTATCTTATTTGCGGGTATGGGACAGAGAAGCGTCATTGCGGGTTGATGAGTTTGTCGCTATTTCAGATTTTGTAAAAGACAGGGTCAAAAAATATTATCTTCAGAATGCCGAGGTTATATATCCTCCGGTTGATATAAGCCAATTTAATGTTAGCCATAATCATAACGGCTATTTTCTGATGGTCGGCCGTCTGGTGGCCTATAAAAAGTTTGATTTGGCAATCCGCGCTTTTAACAAGCTTGGCTTGCCGCTCAAAATAGCCGGTACCGGGGTTGAAATGAATAGTCTCAAAAAGATGGCTGGCTTCAATATTGAGTTTCTTGATTGTGTCGGCGATGAAAAACTGGCCGAACTTTACTCCGGCGCCCGCGCTCTTATTTTTCCGCAAGAGGAAGATTTTGGCATTGTGCCTCTGGAAGCGATGGCTTCGGGTAAGCCGGTAATCGCATACCGTGGCGGAGGAGCGCTGGAAACGGTGGCTGACGGACAAACGGGCATATTTTTTGACCAGCAAGGACCGGATTTTTTGATTGAGGCCATTAGGCGTTTTGAAAATATGCATTTTGGTCCGAAACTATGCCGCGCCCAAGCTGAAAAGTTCAGCACCGAAATTTTTAAAAAAAATATCTTGAATTTTCTAGATTCTAAATTCTAGATTCTATTTTCTATGCATATCGGCATTGATGTTCGTGTTCTGGGTAATCCAATCAAAAGCGGTATTGAAGAATATGCCGAACAGCTTTTGTCGCGCCTCTTGCCGTTGGACAGCTCGATAAGATACAAGTTGTTTTTTTCTTCTTACCGCCACGAACTGCCGGATTATGACTGGCTAAGACTGCCTAATGTTGAAGTTAAAAAGTTTAAATATCCCAATCACTTGCTGGCGTATTCTACACGGATTTTTTCATGGCCGAAAATTGACAGATTATTAGACGGGGTAGATGTTTTCTTTTCGCCGCATTTTTTGATTAGCTCTTTGTCTCCAACGGCAAAACGAGTTACCGCTTTCCACGACCTTTCTTACCTTCGTTTTCCCGGATTTTTTTCGTGGCGGCAGAAGATTTGGCACAACTTTGAAATGCGTCCAGTTTGGCAGGCGCGGATGTCGGATAAGATTATCGCCGTGTCGGAGTCAACTAAGAATGATTTGGTTGAGAAATACGCGATTGACCCGGCCAATATAAAAGTCATTTATTCCGGCGCATCCTTGTCAATGCGCCTCCTGAATCCGGAAGAACTTGCTGATTTTCGGAAAAGCAAGGATTTGCCCGAAAGATTTATTTTGTTCATGGGCAAACTGGAACCGCGAAAAAATATCGTCGGTTTGATAAGGGCATTTAATTTACTCAAAAATGACAACCAGTTTGACGACTTGGCCCTAGTTGTTGCCGGCGACGCAGGCTGGCTCTATGGGGACATATTTAAAGAGGCGGTTGATTCGCTGCATAAAAATCAAATCCGCTTCGCGGGACATATTTCTAACGAGGAGCGCGCCGGTTATTACAACTTAGCTTCGGTCTTTGTTTACCCTTCTTTTTTTGAGGGGTTTGGCCTGCCGGCGCTTGAAGCGATGGCCTGTGGCGCGCCGGTGATCGCTTCAAACAACTCTTCACTGCCGGAGGTGGTAGGGGATGCTGGGATTTTGGTGAATCCACACAATGTTAGCGAAATTGCCGCGGCAATGCGGCACGTGCTGACGGATATCAAGTTGAGGAAAACGATAGTTGAAAAGGGACTGGCGCGGGCTTCAAAGTTCACTTGGCAAAAATGCGCGGAAGAAACCTTGGAAGTACTAACCTCAGTTTAGGTTTGCTTGGCATGCTGACTATTTTGATATACATTATTATCAGTTGTCAATATTTTACAGTTTATTGTCGGACTAACCATCCGGCTTTTTGTTTGTTTAAAACCAGTGAAACCCCGCCACCCTCCTTTCTGAATCTTGGCCGAGCCGCTGGAGTGCAGGCAGATTAAGAAAGGAGGGTGGCGGGGCGAGATAGTCCACAAGATGTTGCGGACTTTTTAGTATATAATGTAAGCAATGCCCCCAAAGGGAAACAAGATACTAGGGGCGATGTTTGATGTAAGGCCAGTCCGGACTGGAAGTTTTGGTGTTGAGAAAAAAGTGATGGATATTTTAGATGAAGAATTTGACATTCCCAGTATTGAAGCGCGGCGAACCGCTGCGGTTGACCCTAAGAGTATTGCTTTGCGGGAATTTGAAGAAGCCCTAAATGAAAAACTGGATTCGCAAGCGGAACTGACCCAAGTTGGCGGCAAAGTTTTTGACAAATACCATGGCTTCAAGCCGCGCCAGCGTCCTATTGTCGGTAAGAAAGATAATCATTTTGAAGGTCTTTATTATCACCGCATATTATCAGCCGCCCAGCTTGATAAATCTTTTATTGTCCCTTTTCTTGTTAAAGAAACGGCCAAGCCGACGGAAACGGAAGAAAATTCGGAAGATGAACACATTCCCGGTTTTAATCGTTTGGCGTCTGTCAAAAATACTCTTGGGGTCGGCTCTTCCGAAATAGAATCTTTTGTCAGTGATTTTTACAATAAATCATATAAATCGCCGCGGCGCAGTCCGGCGCGGATGTTTAAAAATTCAATTTCCACCATTTTGCTGGTGGCAGTTGTGGTTGCGGGGATTACTTATTTTTGGAAAAGCGGTTTTGACGTCAAGAACGAAGTTGTCAAAAACGGAGATTCGGCGGTAAAAAATCTTGAGAATGCCGAGGGCAACCTTAGGTCTTTTAATTTTGCTTCGGCTTCTTACGACTTCGCCAAAGCTTATCAGGAGTTTTCTCGCGCGGGCGAAAATTTGAATTTCATCAGCGCCGATATAAGCAGTTTGCTGGCTGAGTTGCCGGGGGCGGATAAGCTTAAGTCAGCCAAGAACTTGGCCGAGGCGGGCCGTGTTGTTTCCGGCGCCGGCCAGAATATGTCCAACGCCATGGAGGCTATCGCCAAAACCGGCGCTTTGCTTGAACCGACTGGCGCCGGCGGTGTTTTGAGGGCGGGAATAGCGCAAACGATAAAAGATGCTTTGATAACTGCTGAACGGCAAATCGGAGAAGCATTGGGTTTTCTGGTGAATGTTGACGATTCATTGATTCCCGAAAACAAAAGACCAATGTTTGTTTCTTTTAAAAATAAGTTGCCAGAGATTCAGCGTTTAACTCGTGATGGCATCGGTTATGCCAACTTTCTGACCAATCTTATCGGCAATCAGGGCACCAAAAGGTATCTCTTGTTGTTCCAAAATTACAGCGAACTGCGTCCGACCGGCGGCTTTGTGGGAAGTTATGGCATATTGACTTTTCAAGATGGCGTATTAAAAGATTTTTTTGTGGATGATGCCTATAATCTTGACGGCCAGATCAAGGAAAATATCATACCGCCCAAGCCATTACAGCATATCACCCCGACCTGGGCCATGCGCGATGCCAACTGGTTCGTTGACTTTCCCGCTTCAGCCAAAAAGACGGCCCAGTTCTACAAAAAAGAATCCGGCAGTGATGTTGACGGTGTTATTACTATCAGCCCCAAAATATTAGTTGAGATGCTGAATGTTATCGGACCGGTGGCATTGCCTAGTTACAAACTGGTGCTGGATAGCAACAACTTCTTGGCATCCCTTCAAACGCAGATTGAATACGGAGAGAACCGAACTCAGCCCAAGCAGATATTGGTTGACCTAGCGCCCGAACTTTTAAAAAGAATTTATTCAACCAGCCAGAGCAATTGGTTGAAAATTTTTAACATACTGGCAACCCGCCTTGAGCAAAAAGATGTGCTGATGTATTTCAAAGATCTGTCGCTGGAAAATTTTGCCATTGAGAAAGGTTTTGGCGGACAAGTTGCGGGTGGGGACTTTGATTCCGTGATGGTCAATATCGCCAATGTCAGAGGTTCCAAGAGCGACCTTGTGACGTCAACTTCGCTTAAGGTCAGCACCATTATGCAGGATGGAGCGGTAAAACACAGGATTTTTCTAACCCGTCGTCATAATGGCGGCAGTTCGGCTCTGGGTTTTTACAATAAGCAAAGTCCGGCCTATGTGCGGGTGCTGGCACCGGACGGTTCGACTTTTTCCGACATTGTCGGCAATTCCAATGCCACATTCAGTCCGCTGATAAATTACGCCAATGCCGGTTTTGCCCAAGATCCAGACCTAGTGGCGATAGAGAAAGGGGAATATTTAAAAGATAAAGGAGTAAGTATTACCAGCGAAAGCGGTAAAACTGTCTTTGGCTTTTGGATGATCGTCAATCCGGGCGAGACCAAAACCGTAGAACTGGAATACTCAATTCCGCTTGAGTACGCACGCAGTGATTACAAGTTGCTGGTGCAAAAGCAACCCGGTCTAACGATAGATAATTTTGAGTTCGTTTTAGATGTCTCCAAAGAAACACAAGTTGTTAAGTCTTTGCCATTATTAAGTCAAATCGGCAGTCTCTATAGTTTAGACATGGCTTTGGATAAGGACCTACTAATAAGTATTGGGTTTAAATAGGGCACAAAAACAGCTATTTAGGCCATTGCAAGTCCAATTGTCCCTTGGACTCTTCGGCCGTTTCCGCCTTTGGTGGGAACGGCCTCTATTTTTTTCAGATTTTGGTAGATTTGCGAACGTGCTGGATATAAAAACTGGTATGGGTTTGCTCTTGGGTAAAGGAATACTTTTAAACTTAGAACTAAAATTTGTGACCGGAGCTAAGCTGGATTTATCAGGAAAATCGTGGTATTTTGTATAAACTAGCGTGATAGATTGGGATAAACTTAAGCGAATAAGTTTATGATAAGAAATTTCTGTATAATCGCACACATTGACCACGGAAAGTCGACTCTGGCGGACCGGTTTTTAGAGCTGACCGGAACAGTGGAGAAACGCAAGATGCAGGAGCAGTATCTTGACACGATGGAACTGGAGCGGGAGAGGGGAATAACGATAAAGTTGCAACCTGTTCGCATGATATATCATGCGAACCACGGACTAACGCAGACTAATACACAGACCGACACGGACGTGGAGGGCGGATTATTGTATGAAGGATTAACATATAAAATTCGAGGGGCGGTTTTTAATGTCAAGAAAGTTTTGGGTCTGGGGCACAAAGAAACTGTTTACCACAAAGCGTTAGTAGAAGAGTTTAAAAAACTGGGGCTAAGTTTTGAAAGTGAGAAGATCCTAGATGTTTTCTACGAAAACAAAAAGGTGGGAACTTATGTACCGGATTTTATTATTGAAGACAAGGTATTGGTTGAACTCAAATCCTTACCTGAAATAGGCAGACCGCAAGAGCAACAACTTTGGAGCTATCTGAAGGGTTGCCAATATCATCTTGCGTTGCTGGTTAATTTTGGCAGTACAGATGTTTCCTTCAGACGTATTATTAAGGATTCGTCTGATGGTCAGCGTCAGTCTGCGTCCAGTCCGCGTAAGTCTGCGCAAGTTGAGGATTATATCCTCAACTTGATTGATACTCCCGGCCATGTGGACTTTTCATACGAAGTTTCCCGTTCTTTAGCGGCGGTTGAAGGAGCGATTTTGCTGGTTGACGCGACTAAGGGCATACAGGCCCAGACATTAGCGAACTTGCATTTGGCTCAGCAACAAGGTCTGACCATCATTCCGGCGATAAATAAAATTGACTTGCCCAATGCCCGCCCGGACGAAATTGAAGAAGAAATTCAGTACTTGCTGGATGACCCCGATGTTAAAATACATAAAATTTCGGCGAAGACCGGCCAGGGCGTGAAGGAGCTTTTGGAGGATGTAATCAGGTGGATTCCGCCGCCACGGGAAAATGGCGACGCTCGCAGTCCCCGCGCTCTCATATTTGATTCCGCATTTGACACCTACAAAGGCATCATTGCCTTTGTGCGCGTATTTGACGGTTCATTCAGGCACGGCGACAAGATTATGACGGCGGCCACCAAAGCCAAAGCCGAAGTTCTTGAGGTCGGTTATTTTTCTCCGGCTTTAGTACAAGGCCCGGCCTTGGAGAATGGGCAGATCGGCTACATTGCCACCGGACTGAAAGACCCCGGGCAGATTAAAGTCGGGGATACTATTACTACTGCGGACATTAGCGGACTAGACACAGACCAACGCGGAA
>MGKV01000009.1:0-7250 GCA_001795795.1 Candidatus Yanofskybacteria bacterium RIFCSPLOWO2_02_FULL_45_18 | reverse complement strand
GGCTTCAAGCCGTTGCCCGGGTACAAGGAAGTAAGGCCGATGGTCTATGCCAGTTTCTTTCCGGAAGCAAGCGACGATTACGACGCGCTGAAAGACGCGCTGGGCAAACTAAAACTGACTGATGCTTCGCTAACTTATGAGCCTGAATCATCCGCCGGTTTGGGGCGCGGCTTTCGCATCGGTTTTTTAGGCATGCTTCATGTTGAGATAATTTCCGAGCGTCTCCGGCGGGAGTTTAATTTGAATCTGATCATCTCATCGCCTTCGGTTGAGTATCTGGTAAAGTTGAAAAACGGAAACGAAGAAAAGATCCGCTCGGCATCTATGTTGCCCGACCCGTCGGCTATTGATGCGATTTCCGAACCGGTGGTAAAACTGGATGTGATCGCACCGGTGAGTTATGTGGGAAGTGTCATGGAACTGGTCGCAACATTTCGCAATCAATACCTTGGCACGACATACCTTGGCAAAGAAACGGTGTTGTTGAGCTATCGGGTGCCATTGGCGGAAATAATCGTGGAGTTTTATGATAAATTAAAAAGCGTGTCCTCCGGCTACGCCTCAATGAGCTACGAGCCGGTCGGTTTTGAAAAAGGGGACTTGGCAAAGCTGGATATATTGGTGGCGGACGACATGGTGGAACCGTTTTCGCGCATCGTGCCCCAAGAGAAAGCGTATTATGAAGGAAGGAGAATGGTGGAGAAACTGAAAGAAATAATTCCGCCCCAATGGTTTCAGGTGGCGATACAGGCGGTAATAGGTGGTAAGGTCGTCGCCCGCGAGACGATTCGCGCGCGGCGCAAGGACGTTACCGGATATTTGTACGGCGGAGACGTAACACGCAAGATGAAACTGCTGGAGAAACAGAAAAAAGGCAAAAAGAAAATGAAAGAGATCGGTCGTGTCAATATCCCGCAGGAAGTATTTCTTAAAATGTTAAAAAAGTGAAAACCGATGATCTAATTCGCGTTATTCGCATATATTTGTATATTCGCATCGCTTACGTAATTTAGTATAATAAAGGAAGAAGTAGGAATACGACCATGCTGATGATGGTCAATATGGCTACAGCCAGAGAAATGGCGCGAATAAGTTTTTTGTTTATCATCATGTTGGCGGAACCAGATTCTAGTTTCTAGATTTTAACCGCGATGCCCGTTATATTAAAGGAAAATGAAATAATACATCGGATGATCAACAAGCACTGGATAGTGTTCTATTTGCCGGTGTGGGTTATCTTGATGAGCGTATTTGGCCTGATTTTTACCCGATTTTACTTTAATTTTACATTTTTCGGATTTGATAAGCAAGTTTTCTTGGTGGCCGGATTGATAATAACTCTGTATCTGCTGTATAAATTCTACATCTGGCACAACAATGCTCTTATCATAACCAGCGAGCGGCTGATTGCCAAAGACCAGTATGGGCTTTTTTCCAAACGGATACGAGCGATGCTATACGAGGATATTATTGATATCAGTTACATTCAGAAAGGAATGACGCCGGTTTTATGCAATTACGGCACGCTGATAATCAGGATGTCTTCAGGCACGCGGATACTGCTCAAGATGGTTCCGGATCCATGGAAAGCGGTTGAAGCCATAAATCAGCTCAAACTGGCGCTAAAACCGAGAGGCGAAGAAAAAAATCCGGAAGAAAACCATGGACAAACTCTTTCGGTCTAAATATCTTTCTTTTTTTTTGGCGGGGACTGTTCTAGCGTTAACATTCGCCGTGGTTAAAGTTAAAAGCCAAAAAACAGAAGTCCTCAAAGAAGCCGGAGGGGTTAAAACTAAAATTGAGAGCGTCAGGAAAAATAGCGATTCTCTGCAGAAATTCCTCTCTTATTTTAATAATCCGTCTTTTTTGAAAAGAGAGGCGCGGATAAGATTGAATTACAAAATGGCCGACGAAGAGGTTGCTTTGGTTTACCGTGATTTGAGCAATAAGGCCTCATCTTCGGCAACGGCGGATAATAAATCGGCAGAATTGCCGTTTTGGGAAAAGTGGTGGAATTATTTGCGGGATTAGTACAGTGGCAGTACGGTTGCTTCCCAAGCAACAGACGCCAGTCCGATTCTGGTATCCCGCTCCATTGTCCGATTATTCGTCTTATCCTATAATTAGAAAGTGAACCTCGCTAAGAAGGGAACAATCATATCCGTAAAACAAGTCGCCAAACGGACGATTGAAGTGGCCATTAAAGTACCCGCCGATTTTAGTTTCCGCGCCGGACAATGGATTCAGCTGATTCTGCCGGAATTAAAATATCCCGACCTCAAAGGCAACACGCGGATGTTCTCAATCGCTTCATCGCCCAACCGCAAGGGCGAGCTGAATATAATCTTTCGCTCTGGCCCGAGCGGATACAAGAGAACTTTGACTAAAATGGAGCCCGGAACGGAAGTTATCTTTTCCGGCCCCTACGGGTCAATGGAACTGCCGCAAGATACCTCGCGGCCGTTTGTGATAATTGCCGGCGGAGTGGGAGTCGCGCCGTTTTTAAGCATGATAAGGTTTTCAAGCGAGACCGCCTCTGGCCACAAGGTTTCTCTTATTTATGCCAACATCCACAAAGAAGAGACGGCTTACCTTGACGAACTTCTGCGGATAGAAAAAGAAAATCCCGACTTTAAATTGCTCAACATATTCGGCCAGTTGAAAAACGGCCAGTTAAAAAAGGCGGTTAATGGCCTTATGAACCAGAAGGCGATTTGGTCGGTCATCGGGCCGCAGGGATTTGTTGACTTCGTCGGCAAATATTTGCTCGGGCGGGGAGTTAACGCGCAAGACGTTGTTTTTGAGCAGTTTTACCCGGAATTGTCCCCCCCCCTAAGCAATGATTAATGTCCACAGAAAATTATGCATGGCGATTGTTCCGACTGCCATTATTGGGGTGTTTTTGGTAGCCGTGCTTATGCATTTTCTTACCAAATATGCCCTAGACAGTATACTGAAGGATACTCCGGAGCATGTGCAAATTGTTAACTTAGCTCTTTATCGCATAGACGTATTCACGATCGTTTTGGCTATTATCGCCACGGCTATCTTTATCTGGATTACAATAATCAGATTTAAGAAGCTGGCCGAGGCGGATATCGGAAAATACTTGCAAGCCATGGATAGCGCCCGCAGTCACATTATTATGACCGACGCCGAGGGAGCCATAATTTACGCCAATAAGGGCGCGGAAGACATAACCGGTTACACGTTTGAAGAAATGCGGGGCAACACGTCGCGGCTGTGGGGCGGACTTATGCCCCGAGAATTTTACAAAGACCTGTGGCGGACGGTTAAAACGGAACTGAAACCCTTTCGCGCCGAAGTTAAGAACCGGCGCAAAAATCAGGACGAATATTACGCTTTGGTGTGCATCACGCCCATTCTCAATAAAGCCAAACGGCTGACGGGTTTTGTCGTCACCGAGGAGGATATTACTGGTCAGATTAACAACCAAAAATATACTCAACTTCAATATGAGTTAATTTCTATTCTCTCCGGCGAAAATTTAACGGATGCCATGCTGCGTGATATTCTTTTAAAAATCGCTGAAAGTTTTAGCTGGAGTTTCGCGGCCATTTGGATATTGTCGGATACTGACGGGACTCTGCATTGCGCATATCTCTGGAGTTCTAAAACCGATCAATATGCGTCATTTGAAAAAATAACTCGGCAAATTACATTCAAGCCCCGCGTCGGACTGCCGGGCAGGGTCTATGCAACGTGCCGGCCGCATTGGATAGTTGATGCCGTTCACGATCCCAACTTTCCCAGAGCGCCGTATGCGGCGGAGGTTGGACTGCATACCGGTTTTGCGTTTCCCATATTTGTCGGCAATCGCGTCTATGCCGTTTTAGAATTTTTTTCAGAGGAGAAGCTTCCGCAGGACGAACAGATGTTGAAATCCTATATGCTGATCGGCAACCAGATGGGACAATATAAATTAAGAAACGACGAAAGAGAAAAACTGGATATCGCCAAAAGCGAGTTTATATCCCTCGCTTCGCATCAGTTAAGAACGCCGATCGCGGGGTTATGTTGGCTTATTGAGGCCATGCAGTTTAATTCCGCCAATCTCACGCCGAAACAAAAAGAATATCTGAACAATTTATCCGGCCAGTCCAAACGGATGATCGAGCTGGTGGAGGATCTGCTGAACATTTCAAGAATTGAGCTCAAGTCCCCTGCGATGGCAGATAGGCGAATCATTAAAATCGGAGAATTTGCAGACAAGTTTATCAAGAGCATGACGTCATACGCGACTTTAAATAAGCATACCATGTCGCTGGAAGATAAGGTCGGGGCGTCCGTCGCCGTTGAGGCGAACGAAAGAGCGTTGAACATTGTAATGCAGAATCTGGCGTCTAACGCGGTTGACTATTCTCCGGAGAATACGGCGGTCGCTATTGTTATAGAGAGAGCGGACGATTTTATAAAAATATCAATTTTTAACAGGGGTCCCGCCATTTCCGAAGATGAACAGCCGCATCTTTTTGAAAGATTTTACCGCGGGAAAAGCGGGAAGAAAATGAAAGCGGAAGGGTCGGGACTGGGATTGTATATTTGTAAGAAAATTATTGAAGAATTCGGCGGCAAAATCGGCTTTGAGTCCAAGGAGGGACAAGACACTTGTTTCTGGTTTACGATTCCGTTAAAATAAAAAATATAAACAACATAAATAGTAAGAATAAAAATAAATGAAGAAAGTATTAATCGCCGAAGACGAAGAAGTCCTGCTCAATGTCTTGAAAGACAGGTTTGAGGCCGAGGGCTGGGAGGTTTTTATTGCAAAAAACGGAGAGGAGGCCATGGCGGTTATCAAAAAAACGCCGCTGGGTTTGGTTTTGCTGGATTTGCTTATGCCCAAGAAGGACGGTTTTGAAGTGCTGAAAGAAGTCAGGGGCAATCCGGAACTGAAAAACTTGCCTATTGTCGTCCTGTCCAATCTAGGGGGAGACGAGGATATTAAAAAGGCGCTGACATTGGGCGCTAACGATTACTATGTCAAAACCCAGCATCCCATGAGCGAAATTGTTGAAAAAGCCAAGAAATACGCGAACATAGGCGGTCAGGCGCCGGTTATTATGAAGCGGTCAGATGCGCCTTTGACAGGAGGGGATGAAGGCCCGGCTTCCAACCAAGGACTGGCCGATTATATTAAAGAATCAAGGGCGGCCGGAGCAGAAGACGAAGAGATCAAAAAATCACTATTAGTAGCCGGATGGAATCAAAACCAGATTGAGTCCGCGCTTAAATAAGACAATATCCACAAGCAGGTGAATCAGAAGCTTATTTGCTGTATAATATAAGAAATGGCAAATAAGCTTTTAATTTTGGCGACGATAGTTTTGCTCGGCTTATTTGTTGTTCTCACAAATGTTCTGGCGACGGCGACCGTTACTTCGGCAACGGGCGGTTCGGCAATCTCTGCCGATACGACCGGCGGAACTTTTACTTCATTGACTGGGCCGGTAATATCGGAAGGAGCAACGGCGGACATCGGAACGGGCACCATTATTCTCAATGCTCCGTCCGGTTTTGAATTTGATACCGGCGGCGCGGCGCCGACTGTTTTAGTTACCCGCATAGGCGGTAGCGGTCCTAACACTCGCAACATCAACGATCTTAGCAGCGGTTCAACTATCGCGGTAACGGTAACCACGGCCCAGCTGACCATTACTATTACTGCGGCAACCAGCAACGGAGTAACCAATTCATTGACTTGGCAGAATGTCAGAGTTCGTCCGACCGCGGGCACGCCTTTGGCCTCGGGCAATATAACAAAAAGCGGAACTTCGTCCATCTCCGGCGTTACGGGGAGCACTAATTTTGGCACACTTACCGAAGTCGTCGGCGCAAAAACACAGCTTGTCATTATCACCCAGCCGTCGTCAACGGCTACGGCCGATGTTGATTTTACGACCAAGCCGGTTATGGCGGTCCGCGATCAGTTTGGAAATACGGTAACTTCTGATAATTCAAGTACTGTAACCCTAACGGTCGTGCTTTCCACGCAATCATGCGGGGGAGCGGCCGGTTCTGGAACGTTAACCTCAACTCCTTCCAGCGGCGCCGCGGTAACTTCCGGCGTCATGACTTATACTGCGATGCAATACTCTGCCGGGGAGAGTATCAAGATATGTTTTGCTTCAAGCGGACTCGCATCGGCATTAAGCGATACCATTACAGTAACTGCCGCCCCCACTCCCACACCCACTCCCACACCAACTCCCACACCCACTCCCACACCAACTCCGACGCCAACACCTACGCCAAGCGAAACTCCAACTCCGACCGGTACTGCTACTCCCACCCCAACTCCCACCGCTACTCCAACCCCCACTTCCACTCCTACGCCAACCCCCACGCCGACTCCCAGCGAGGAACCGGCGGTTGTGGAAACTGTTTCCGGTATTGGAGGTGGAGGGAATACCCCCGCCAGAATTGTTTTTTCCGGCAAAGCGTTCCCCGGAGCGACATTGGGGGTTTGGTTGATGGGTGAAGAATATGGGCGGGTGCTTATAGACGGAGAATTTAAAACCCAGAATGACGGCTCATTTAAGAAGGAAATTACGGCTCCGGTTCAAGAAACGCGTTTTTATGGACTGTTTATTAAAGACAGAGAAGGCAATCCGGCAAAATCCAAGTTTTTCACCTATAATTTAAAATACAATACCGTTGTCCATCAGGAGAAGCTTATCTTCGCCCCTACTGTCAAAATAAACAAAACGGCGTTGGTCAGAAATGAACTCTTGTTGATTTCGGGATACGCGGCGCCGGGCAATACTGTTGAGGCGCTGGCCAACGGCAAGGCGGCTGGCAAAATAAAAGCGGAAGACGACGGCTCATATCGGATATTGGTTAACACCGATGGACTTGTTCTCGGGGGATACAAAATTCAAACCCGGCAGGTGGATTTCGCGAGCGGAAAAACAAGCGATGTATCAGAAATTAGGAATTTAAAAATTTCTTCTTTTTCCTTCGCGTTAATTGATTTTAACGAAGACGACAAGATTGGCGTTCAGGATTGGAGCATATTCTTGAGCAACTGGTCGTCTCAAGACGAAAAATTAAAAGTTAAAAACGACTTGAACGGCGACGGAAAGATTGATATTTCTGACTTTAGCATTTTTCTTATGAGTTTTCAGCTTGGCAATAGGTAAACTTCGCTATATGCCTCCCAAATCCATCACCTCAACAACTCTCCCCCTCATACTCCTCATCCTCGTCCAGATATTTTCAGTTAATTC
>MGKV01000008.1 GCA_001795795.1 Candidatus Yanofskybacteria bacterium RIFCSPLOWO2_02_FULL_45_18 | reverse complement strand
TGGTCAAAATGGCCGAGCTGGGGAAAAAACTTCCGGACAATACCGGCCAACAGTTAGCGCAAGGATTGGAGAGATGCGCCAATAACGGGCGGTGGGGTGATTACGCCTTGCTTTTGGTCAAAATGGCCGAGCTGGGAAAAATAGATTTCAAAAATAACCAATATCTCCGAATCTCAAAACACATTCGGGGTCTGCCGTCAGAAAATCATCAATTTGCCGTCTCAAATATCGCATCTCTTTTAAGAAACGGCCAATCTCTACTTGATTTCCATAAAGAAACTGGGTCCTACCAAACCTTTCTCTCTCTGCGCGAAACGGGGCTGAAAATCAATGAGACAATTACTGATGAAACAAAAAGGATTAATGACCCTTCAAAATGGTGGCAGGACCAAGCAGAATTTTTTGGTTCATTCCTGGCCTTGAACAATACGCTGGCTCCGGCCTTAATCAGAGATCGGTTAGCTGGCGGCATCCCCGCTCTTAATGGACACATTAGCGTCTGGAAAAATCCTGTTAGCGACCCCGCATCCTTCGATATAACAAAAAAGGTCCTTGACGCCGGCCATTTCAAAAATCCTCCTGATTTAGGTAAATTCCTTGAGATTGCCAACGCTTACCTTAAATTCAAAAAGCTGGATGCCCTGCGGGAAATAGTAGAAAAAGGCGGCCAGATAATCTCCAAAGCATCCCGAAAGCTTCTGGCTCTGATAGCCGGAGAGGTGGGCATTTCGGAAGACGAGATTTCGGATGACGATCTTTCCGCTTGGAGAACTGAATTTCTGCCCAATCTGGTGTCTAACGACCAGATGATGGAGGCCAGAGGAATGGATGCCGCCCGCGAACTTTACCGGGCAATCCTAAAAGCAACTTTCCGAAATAAATTCAGAGATTTCATCTCTAATCCAAACCAAGAAGATCAAACCGGACGCGATGTCGCTCGGCATAATAAGGCAGTTCGGGATGTCTTTCTCAAAAATAGCATTAACTACGAAGGTTGGTTAGATTACAAAGGAACAACCGACTTTCTAGTTTCCGCCGAAGTCAAGGTTGACCGCCGGGCAGACCACCTTAAAACCCTGGCCGAAACAGCCCAGGGGGTTCTCAACGCAATCGCGCCATTGAAAGAAATTCTGACCAACCGCGAATACGAACCCTTGACCCATCTCCTGACCGGTTCTGGCCACAAAAAGGGAATTAAAAGTCTGGAAGGGCAGGAGCTAAAAACAAAACTTCAAACTCTGGAGGAAAGGTTGACAACCATAAAAAACAAGCTAGAACAAAAACTTGAATCTGAATATTCAAAAACAACATGGCAACCGGCTTGGGACACCGTCTATGAATACATGGGCCATCTTCGGGAAGCGGTTAATCTTCTAGATAATACGGCTGACAAAAAAACGGAATCTCGGGAAAAGGGATTTAGGATAAAGCTTTGGGACCGCGATCCAAAGAAAGACCTCTTTGAGGGAAATTACTCCCAATGCTGTATTGCTGTCGGAGTCAAGGATGCTCCGCCCGAAGGCGGGTTGACCACTCATGACCCATCAACAGTAATGCAATTTCTGGCTGATACGGGAATTAATGTAGCGGAGATATATGACCAGGAATGGCGAAATCCCATCGGCAATGCTTGGCTTTTCATATCTAAAAACGAGCTGGGCGAACCGATTCTGGTAATCGACAATGTTGAAATTCATAAAGATTACACGGCCGATCCGCATATCAAAAGAGTTATTCGTGAAAATCTCTTCCGGTTCCTCGCTCAATTTTCCAAAGATATTGGTCTAGCTGGAGCCGGACTGGGATTAGTTTTCACTAATGATATTCCGTATGACGACCTGCCGCGAATGAATGTCCCGCCAGTTGACTCAATTTCCGGATACTTAAAGGAATATACCTCGGACATCGGGGGACGGACAGGCCGATATTACTTTGAGGCATATAATCATAACCGGCTGGGAGGGATTTTGCCGGAATATTTCGCGAGAGAAGCAGAGAAAGAAACAAATCTTCCGCCCCCGTTGGAGATTCCCCGTTTCGGATCTTTAAACATCATAGAACTTGACGGGCGGGTTTCATCCCTGCCTCTGACTCAAGAGTTGGTGGATGAAATTGTTTCCGGAAGAAGCAGTATTCTCAATCAGAATGACCTTGACCAGATTGAGGAAGTAGAGAATAAGAAATTCGGAACATCGGCTCAACCGATAGAGGAGGTTCTGGACACCCTCGCCAATACACTGGGAGTTCAGTTTTTGATTAAAGAAAACGGTAAAATCGTCGGCTATCTTTCTTCTCGGCCCGCCGACACATTCATCCCGAATGTAAGGCACGACAGCTACGACGGAAGCAGTGATGTCTTGTATGTGGAGTCGGTCGCGGGCAAAACTGATCCTTTTCAGCTTCTGAATATCCTGAAACAAAAAGCCCGAGAAGCCGGCTATCGCAAAATTTCAATGCACGGCATCAACCCCAGATTAAATAGAATCCTAGCCCGCTTGGGCTTTGAATTAAAAGAAAAGATTCCTGATTGGCTGGGTCATACCGCGGCATATATGGAATTTGAGTTACGCCCCGAAAGAGAATAAAATTATATAGATTGAAAAACGATAAATACGGCATTGTATCAATTGGCTCGGCTACGCGCGATGTTTTTATCGCCAGCGACCAGATTCAGTCGATAGCCAGCGACAAATTCAAAACCGGCGCCGGATTGTGTTTTGGCTTGGGTTCAAAAGCGGAAATCAAAAAGATAGTATTCACCGCCGGAGGCGGAGGAACTAACGCCGCAGTAACTTTTGCGCGACAAGGACTTAAAACGGCATTTGTCGGAGTGGTCGGACGGGATTTGAACGGCAAAGAGATTGAAGCCGAATTAAAACGCGAGGGGATTGACCCGCATTTACAAGAACACGATGACGATTTTACCGCCTACTCGGTAATTTTGGTCCACCCGAACGGCGAACGATCCATTTTGTCTTACAAAGGCGAAGGTTACCATTTTGATGTCAATAAAATAGATTTTGACGCGCTGGAGACCGATTGGCTTTTTTTGGATAGTCTGGGCGGACATTTTGAAATTTTGAAGAAGTCCATTGAATGGGCCGCGTCCAAGGGCATCAAAATCGCAACTAACCCGGGAAGCAAAGAACTTGAACATGGGCTTGCCAAATTGGCGCCGCTACTTAAGAAGTTAAATATCGTAATTACCAATCAGGAAGAAGCGGCAGGACTAACAGGATTAGATTATAAAGACGAGGGTGCCATTTTTAAAAAAATGGACGAGTTGATTGACGGAATTTTCGTTATGACCAAAGGTCATGATGGGGTAGCAGTATCTGACGGAAAGACAATCTATCACGCAGGCGTGCCCGATTCTCCGATTGTTGAGAGAGCTGGGGCTGGCGATGCCTTCAGTTCAGGATTTATCGTAGAATACGCCCATAGCGGAGATATCGTAAAAGCAATTCAGTTCGCAACGGCCAACGCTTCATCAGTCGTCACCCAATATGGGGCCAAAGCGGGAATATTGAAGAAAGATGATTGGGGTCCCTGGCCACTCGTTAATGTTGAGATTTCAACATTAACGAGATAGTCAAAAGTTCAAAGTGAAAAGTAAGAAGTCGGAATCAGAATGAAATACTTTACACTTTCTACTATTTTTATGACCGACGCCGCCTACAAACTAGCCCATATTCTGCGAACTTCTCCCGAGGTCCTTTTGGAAATGGACAAAAAAATGCGCTCCATTACCGGCCAGGAGCGGGTTTTAGATGATATTGTGATCGGCAACGAAAAATTGGTTGACCAGACATTATTAAATCTGGGATTGGACCGCAATTCCAAGGCCGAAGATGTTTATGAAGCATTGGTTGAACGACTTGTCCACATAGACCAGCACCTTTTTGAGCTACTGGGTCATCCCG
Organism: Candidatus Yanofskybacteria bacterium RIFCSPLOWO2_02_FULL_45_18; assembly: GCA_001795795.1. Lineage (GTDB taxonomy): Bacteria > Patescibacteriota > Minisyncoccia > 2-02-FULL-40-12 > GWA2-44-9 > 2-02-FULL-46-19. The sequence goes on along the minus strand of MGKV01000008.1, from coordinate 54,555 downwards.
ATTTAACCAAGGGCCCCGTCGCCTGCGCTAAACTCTGTGAAACTGCCCTTAAAATTTACACGCCGCCGAAGGGCCTTTTCATCAAACCGGAAAAGGTGGCTGAACTGCTGGAAAAATACCCTCCCGCCAACATGTTAAACCATTTTGGCTATTCCAACACCCGCGATCTTGTTGAAAAAGAAGGGTTCGCACCAGTCGTAAGCGGCCTGCGCTTCACCCAGGATGAAAAATGGATGCATGAATTTTTTGATAAAGCATACCTCTCATTAAAACCAGATGATTTTGAAGAACGAAGCGTCAAACTGATAGTCCTTGAAAACAAATGGCTTGAGGCAGCGGAAAAATTCCTTGAGAAAAAATATCATAACGTCAGCCACCTTAAAGAATACGGGGTCATTTTTCTTATTCCCTTAAAATTAGACTCCCCCGGCGAAACTATGCGCATGTTTACTTTGATGCTCCATTACCTGCACGAAGTTCCGTTCTATGCTAATCTGTTCCGCAAGTTTTTGAACGATACGGATTTCGCGGCCAAATTCAACTCGCTCCTGCGTGGAGATGTGCCACGGGGCCCGCTTCCTGACAGCCAAAAGACGGTTTGGCGCATTATTCAGCGCTACCTTGCAAAAGATGATGAAAATGATTTCCGTTTATTTGAACCGCATGTAAACCCCGAAGCTGAACACTGGTATCAGGCAGAGGAAGATCTGGGCCGGCTGGCGCGGATGCTGGTCAAGGAGGAGCGCGAATTGAATCTCGGTTACTGGACCGGCCTCGATCATGTTGGCGATTTCTTTAAGAACAAGGATGGTGTTGATCAGCTGGTCAGCTTTGACTTAATTGACCTCATAATGTCCCTCGTCAAGAAAAGTGAGGTCAAATACCTCTACCACCAAGAGGAGGCGCTGTGGAATAAAATTTTTATAGAATATCTGGGTCGGGATGCCATGAACCGGCTTGTTGAGGAACATATTATTGATGGCTTCATTGAACTTTAGCCACTATTTATTAGCCACTAGAAATTAGAGCATTCTAAGTCCTAATGGCTAAGTTCTACTGGCTAAGTCCTAATGGCTACACTTAACGATTACCTAAAAGAAGCAAGAAACGGAAAATACGCCATCGGCCATTTTAATTTCGCCGCCGCAGACGTGCTAAAAGCGATTGTTAAGGGTTCGAAAGAAGCCGGCGCGCCATGCGTGATGGTCGGCACATCCGAAGGCGAAGCGGATTTTATCGGGATGAAGGAAGCGGTGGCTATGGTAAAAGCCGTGAGCAACGATCTTCAATTTCCCGTATTCCTCAATGCCGATCACTTCAAAAGTTTTGAAAAATGCAAAGAAGCCATTGACACAGGATACGACTCCATTTTAATAGACGGCTCAAGATTGTCGCATGAAGACAACATCGCGATAACCAAAAAAACGTGGGATTACGCAAAGCTGAAGAGCAACATTTCGGTGGAGGGGGAATTGGGATATCTGCGGGGTGCATCCGAGGTTCAACGGAAAATTGAAATCTCATCCGCCGATTATACCGATCCGCAGGAAGCGGCCGATTTTGTGACGCAGACCCTTGTTGACCGTCTGGCTGTTGTTTCCGGCAATATCCACGGTATTGTCACCGAACAAAAAGAAAAACTGGACTTGGGGCATCTTAAAAAAATAGCAAAGGCCGCGCCAGATGTCTTTCTGGTTCTCCACGGCGCTTCGGGCCTGTCTGATGGCGATGTTAGCGCCGCGATTAAAGCTGGTATTGTCAATGTTCATTACAATACCGAGCTTCGTGTGGCGTATAAAGAAGCGGTGGACAAAGCCCTTCACGAAAAACCGTCCGAAGCCGCTCCCTACAAATATCTCGCTCCAGCGGCTGAAGCTGTTAAACAACTTGTCATCCAAAAAACCACACTCTTCATGGGACATTAACTAGCAAGGGGATGTGGCAAAGCAGGTTTGACTTTTAGCTTGGTTTTAGATATTATTTCTAACATTGTTATGGTAACTAAAGCGCAAAAAATTGAACTTTCCGCCCAACCCCGTGAAATATTGGGGGGCAAGGTCAGGCATCTTCGCGTTTCCGGTTTGATTCCGGCGGTTTTATATGGCAAGGGCATTGAGACCATGCCGCTACAAATGCCTGTTAAGGATTTTGAAAAGGTCTTGAAAATGGCGGGAGAGTCGTCCCTTATTTACTTAAATGTCGCCGGTAACGCTTATCCGACCATTATCCATGACGTATCCCGTGACCCGGTTCGGGACAATATTCTCCATGCTGACTTTTATAAAGTAAATCTTTCCGAAAAAATTAAAGCCAAAGTTCCGGTGGAATTCATCGGTGAAGCGCCGGCGATCAAAGAGCTACAGGGTATCTTTGTCCGCAACGTTAACGAGCTGGAAGTGGAGGCCCTGCCGCAGGACTTGCCGCATGAAATAAAAATAGACATCTCGCGGCTGATTAATTTCGGCGATCAGGTGCTATTGAAAGACATCCCCGCCATATCCGGCGTTAAAGTATTGGGCGAAGAAAACGAAATTATCGCCACCATACAGGAACCAATTTCCGAAGAAGAACTTAAGGCCTCGCTTGAAGCTCCGGTTGAAGCCGCTGAAGTTGAGGTTATTAAGCGCGAAAAAGAAGAGGAAGTTGCCGCCGAAGGCGAGGAAGGCGAAGCCAAAGCTCCTGTTCCTGCCAAGGAAGCGGCGAAGAAGGAGTAGGATGTTAGAGAGTGAAACGTACCTAAAACCGCCTCTCGGCGGTTTTAGGTCAATACAAGGCTCGGCCTTATGTTTTAGTGCGGTTTTGGGGGAAGTTATCTTCGCGCGGCAATCGCAAATTGCATTAAATATTTTTCCAGGCCTGCTAGGTCACTTTTGTACTCCTTACCACCCAATACTGCATCGCAGAATACATCCCGCGCGCGGCCGATCTCCAGAAGCCGTCCGCGCCAGCGCGGATCATTAAGTGTCAGATCAAAAAGCTCAAGGCCCCGCTCAAATGCCTTTTGCATTCTTTCTTCATCACATTTCTCCTGATAAATTCTGGCCCGCCCCACCTCACTGCCGATATTGCCAAGCTGTTCCATCAGTAACATCTTCTGCCATCGGCCATCGGCAAGTTCTTTGTGCAAAAATTGCGTGGTCATTTTATTAATTTATTTACGATGTCCGTTATCTTGTTTTTGATTTTATTATTATCCACCCCGCGAGTCCGATTGCCAAAATTCGGCTTTATATTGATCATTGAATCAAACTCAATAAAATTCTCGCCTTTCTCGTCCGGATAAAGGTTGATGCCCCAGACGTTCTCACCTTTTGACCCCGCTTCTTCAATCAAAAAAACCTCTTCGTCAATATGAAGTTCTCCGCCCAAAGCCATAATCTCTTGCTCAATATCTACGGCCACTTTCACCAAGTCGCCGAATCTCTCCTGCGCAATTTGTCTTAGGTGGAATCGAGTTATTGGTTCTTTGATGATGGTAATTGCCATTTGTTTATTCTAGCAGTTTCTCTCTTTGGAATCTACCTGCACTCCTAGACTGTTGAGGAGCGCAGGCAATGACCGAATGAGAATAAGGAAATACTGAAGCCAGCAGGCTGAATGTACAAAATACTGAGCGCAGTAGCACGAAGTGTGGATAACTCGCCCTTGCCATATTTAGGGGGGGAGTAAGATGGGGGAGTATAAAAATTTAAACTCTTAGCGCTTGCCGTATGAATCAGAAAGGTTTTGCGAATATAATTTTGGTCGTAGTTTTGGTCGTGATACTTGCTGGCGTTGCAGGTTATTTTTTCTTGGTGAAGAAATCTCCAGAAGTTGCTCAACAACCAACACCAACCCCTACTCAAACAAAAACTCCTGTATCTCCGATACCTACTCCTACGCCGGTAACTTCTACGACTCAAAATTACAAAGGCACTGGGTTTAGCGTGAGCTATCCAAAGAGTTGGGTTATTCAAAATCACAGCTGTTCCGATATGGGAGGTACTGATTGCATTAACTTGGCTCCAGCTGCTGCCATAGCGTATTACAAACAGAAATATGGTAATGATTCTTTGTCGTTAGCTGGATTTAGCGCGCACAAGACAAATCAAACTCCCAGAGAATGGCTCGGCACAATTATTGGCGGTGGAACATTTGCAGAAGATAAACAGATTACAATCAACGGATATTCTGCTACATTTGTAAAATCAGTTGCTCCGAATGCGTACACTGATTATTACTACGCTGTCGCCGATAAAGGCACTATGGTTTATTTTGTTTTTAGAAGCTACAGCGAATCACCTCCTTACGGCCAGTCGGTACAGATTGATGATTACTCTCAATATTTATCCGACTTTCGGTCTATTGTGAACTCTATTAAATTCAATTAGTGGTTTAATTGAATTTGCCGCTAAAGAAAAATATAAGTAATACAAGGCCGGGTCTTGTATTTTAGTTTTGCGTGGCGAGGGTCTCAAAAATAGGATCAAGATTACCGTTCATAATCTTTTCAATATTTGACCACGACTTTTTAATGCGATGGTCGGTGATACGGTCTTGGGGGAAGTTGTAGGTGCGAATTTTTTCCGAGCGGTCGCCGGTGCCAATCTGTCTACGGCGCTCCTCGGTAATATTGCCGGTCTGCTCCTCAATCTTGATGGCGTAGAGTTTGGCGCGCAGGATTTCCATCGCCCGGTCGCGGTTAGCCGACTGGCTACGCTCCTCACGAGAAGAAATTACAATACCAGTCGGCTTGTGCGTAACTCGGACTGCCGTTTCAACTTTATTGACATTCTGTCCGCCCGGCCCACCGGCACGAGAAAATGACACTTCAATATCGCTGGGGTTGATTTGGATATCTTGTTCAGTTGCTTTTGCCAGCACCGCTACGGTCGCGGTAGAAGTATGCACCCGGCCCGATTTCTCGGTCTTGGGCACGCGCTGGACACGATGCACCCCCGACTCGTTTTTCATTTTGGCGTAGGCGTCCGACCCGCGAATTTCAAAAGAAATATATTTGTAGCCCCCGATAGAGTTCTGACTGGAATCAACCACCGCAACTTTCCAGCCGACTGTCGCGCCATAGCGCTTATACATTTCAAAAAGATTCGTAGCAAAAAGAGCGGCTTCATCGCCGCCCACACCAGCGCGGATTTCAACTATGGCCTCATTTTGAGGGTTGCTTTTTTGCTTCGCCGGCTCTTGGTGGTTCTGCCATTGTTTCCAATCGTAGTTCATAAGAAAGAATAATTAGAACAATATAATTCTACTTATTCTTTTTATTCTTAGAAATCCGCTTCGCGGATTTCTCAAGCCGCTTCTTGAACTTGTCCACGCGGCCTTGAGTGTCAACAATGGTTTTTTTGCCGCTATAAAAAGGATGGCAATTTGAGCAAATGCCCGTGGAAATTTCCGGCATTGTAGAGCCGGTTGCCCACTTGTTGCCACAGACGCATTTGGCTTTGGCATCGGGATAATATTTAGGGTGAATCTCATTATTCATATGCCAGATATGTTACCAAATAAAAGCCGAGTTGTCCACAGCCGTATTTTGATACGACAACATTTGATGTTAAAATGGACGATTGTTGTTTGACAATGATAAATAAGGAGGCGCTGAAATGAACAAAAAAATATGCGCAGAGTATATCTGGATTGACGGCCAAAGACCAACCGCCAAATTGCGTTCTAAGACAAAAATATTAGATCTGGAGCAAATGAAATTTGAGTCTTGGAGCGACAACGGGTTTACCCAAATAATACCGAGTGAAGAAGACAACGAGGTAGACCCGCTTTCCATCCCATACTGGAGTTTTGACGGTTCCAGCACAGAACAGGCCGAAGGGCGCTTCAGCGATTGCATACTTGTGCCGGTACAAGCGCTACCCGACCCCATTAGAGGCGGACAAAATATCCTTGTCCTAAACGAAGTTATGAACACGGATGGTTCGCCGCATATAAGCAACACTCGCGCCATTTTGAGAAAAGCCGTCGCCCAATATACCAATGAGGAACCTCTGTTTGGTATTGAACAAGAGTATACTCTCTACGGAAAGAACGACTGGCCGCATGGCTGGCCCAAACCTTGGCCCAAATTCTTACGGTGGCTCAATAAACTTGGTCTTAAAAAGGGCTACCCGCCCCCGCAGGGAAGATTTTATTGCGGAGTCGGATTTGACGAAGTTCATGGCCGTCCCCTTATTGAGGATCACTTGAAAAAGTGCCTGGACGCGGGATTCGCTGGCATTAATGCCGAAGTCATGCCCGCTCAGTGGGAGTTCCAAGTCGGACCGTCGGGACCGCTTGAAGTTGCCGACCAGCTCTGGCTGGCGCGCTGGCTGCTTTATAGGATTGGCGAGGATTACAACGCCTATGCCAAGTTAGACCCCAAGCCAATGTCAGGCAATTGGAATGGCGCCGGTGCCCATACTAATTTTTCCACCAAAACGATGCGCAGAGAGGGAGGCATCAAAGCGATACTTAAGGCCTGTGAAAAATTAGGCACGCGCCACAAACAGCACATCGCCGTCTATGGGGACGGCAATCAAAAGCGTCTCACTGGCAAACATGAAACCTGCGGCATAGAAACTTTCCGCTACGGCGTGGGCGACAGAGGAGCGTCTATCCGCATTCCCACACCCGTCCATAATGCTGGCAAGGGTTATCTTGAAGACCGCCGGCCAGCGGCGAACATTGACCCCTACAAAGTTTGCACCGCATTACTGGAAACAATTTGCGGAAACGGATTTGATCCGTCTGCTTACGGTTGGAGACCTGACTGTATAATTTGATCTGAAATTGAATCAGTTCCATTCTTAATCGAAATCTTGGGAAACACGGCATGTTTCCCTTTTTAATTATCTCAAATTCCAGCGTACGCTGGAATTTGAGATAATTAAAACTCCGCCAACATTCCGGCGGACTATTCCTTGTCATAGATTATTTGTGAATTACCGAGCCGATATTTTCATCCAATAATATGCGGCGCAGATTGCCTTTTTTGAAGAAGTTGAAAACCTTGATTTCCATGCCATACTTCATGGCTTGTCCGACAGCATCAGCATCAACGACTTTCAAACCGCGGCTGATATAATCTAGGTGCTTAATTTTGGGTATAAATTGCGCCGAAGAATCGGTTGTGGGATCCCTGTCGTAAATGCCGTCTACTTTTGTGCCTTTTAGCGCTACGGGCGAGTGAAGCTGTTTTGCCCGCTGGACCATCGTAAAATCGGTTGAAAATCCGGGTTCTCCCAGACCTCCAACGATTATAACAATCCGCCCTTTGGCCAAATGGCTTAATGCTTTGCGCGGAATATACGGTTCGCACAAGTCGCTTACCGGCAGTCTGCTCATAACGCGGGTTGTTTCACTGCCAAGCTTGATTTCAATATTCTCCTGAAGCATCAGACCGTTGTCCAAAGTATTGAGCATACCGACATAATCTGACGCCGTAGATTCGCGCCCAAGCCGTTTTCTGATCTCCGCGCCGCGGCTTATATTGCCTCCGCCCAAAACAAGCGCAATGCCGAAATCTTCGGTTAGCGGCACAATCTCATCGGCGATAAATTCCATTTTATCAGGACTAAAATGGTTGCTTGCGTCACCGACGGCTTCGCCGCTAAGTTTTAAAACCATGTTCTTTTTGTTCATGTTATCTCCTCCGCGTACTGACAACAACTTATATCCTAATCCTACCGGAAAATGAAACCCGGCGCTAGTTGACGCCGGGAGAATTTGCTTTACTGTTCCAGAACCCCAGAACAGGATTCGCTGAAATAAGTCTTCGTATCATTATAAATCTTGGAGCTCATGTCGGCATCAATGCCGCTCGCGACCTTCTTTAAATCAGCAGCAAAACAACCGTTTTCCCGACATATCTTTTGCAGATTATTAAGCGCGTCGTGGCTCCTTTGGACAATACCGGGAACTTCTTTCAGTAAACGGCTTTGTTTTGAGTTAGAATATCCGAATAGTTTTTGAGGCAAGGAATCACTTCAGACTTTAAAGAAACCCGCACTATGGCCTTTTCCCCCGCCACGGTTCTTTCAACGACAAATTCCATCTTGTCTTCTTGCAAAACCGAATCGGGGATGGACTTCATATCGGTTATGGTCTGACCGTTAATCTCTCTGACGATATCACCAGGAGTGATTCCCGCTTTTTCGGCAGGACCGCCTTTTACCACGAGACCGACAACAATCTGGCCGCCAATCTCTCTAACCGCAAAGCCTGGGTGGGGGGAGCTGAAGAGTTTAATCTCGGAATCAATGCTCCTTTCAATATCGTCTGACCAGGCATCCAAACCTTTATGCATCCTCTCGGCATAAAGCAAAACCTGCGCCGTTTCAACATCCTGCACCGGCGGAACCGGCGCGCTTTCTTGAGCAAAAACAAAGCCCAGCGACATAAGCAAAATAAACAATGCGGAAACCGTATTTTTAAACAACATGCACCTCCAAGGACCTATTTTCTTACTTTCGCAAATTTGTGTCAACTTCACTCTTTCTTAGTCATCATATCACCCAAAAGTTGGCTGTGCATAAGTCAATATGCCTCCGAGAGAGTCAAATGTTATAATATCTTGGTATAAACTAACCTTATTTGCCATGTTGAAAAAGTATTGGTTTCTTGTTGCCATAGCGGTTGTAATGACGTTTTTATTTTTAAGGGGCGGGGGGTATGAGGGCGGCGGTCCCTTATCCAGCGTCAGCCCGACGGCTACTCCGGCAAAAGCCAAATACAAAGCGCCCGGCGTGACAAAGTATCCGACGCCGCTCCCCAGCGTTTCCGGTTATTCAGAAGCAGTCAAGCAATATGAAGGCCGGCGCATTCAGTTTGACCAATACTGCCAAGCCAACCCCGTCAGTTCAACTTACAAAAACGGAACCACAATAATGCTGGACAACCGCTCCGGCGATCCGCGCATTGTTCAAGTTGACGGCAAATCATATAATCTTGCCGGCTATGGTTACAAACTTGTTTCTTTGTCTTCAACAACCCTGCCTCAAACCTACACCTTAAACTGCGGCAGCGCCGTAAATGTCGGCAAGATATTGCTTCAAAAATAAAACCGCTCACAGCATAAACTGTAAGCGGAATGCCTCCTGCCATTAAACGGTCGCGTAATCTTTTAGCGCCGGATTTTTCAGCTTTCTTATTTTATTCAAAGCAATTTTTTCAATTTGCCTTATCCGTTCACGGGATAGGCCCAACCGCTTTCCGATTTCAAACAAAGTCAGCCCCGGACCGTCAAAACCAAACCGCAGACGCATGATTTTTTCTTCTCTGGTGGTCAAGCCCCTCAACGCGCTTTCAACCAGCCGCCGCCGCTCGGTTTTTACCGTTTCTTCATCCGGCAAAGGTCTGGAGTCGGGGATAATATCTTTCAAAAACAATTCGTCCGCTCTGCCGTTTCTGTCCACAACAATTTCATCCAGAGAAGTTGTTTCGCGGACGACAGAGAGAGCGTTTTTCAGATTAATTTCGCTTACGCCGATCTCCTCGGCCAAATCTTTCAATTCCACTGAATCGGCTGCGCTTTTGTGTCTGGCCAGCGCCGTAGCGGCTTGATAGTTGATCTGCGCAATTTTAGGAGAAATCCTACAGATAAACCGGCTGTCGGAAAGGTGTTTAAAAATTGCTTGGCGGATCCACCAGACAGCGTAAGACGTAAACCTCACGTTTCTGTCCGGATCAAACCGCTTTGCCGCTTCAATGAGTCCAAGGTTGCCCTCATTGATTAAATCCATCAGCTCTATGCCGTAGTTGGCATACCTCTTAGCAATCTTGATAACAAAGCGAAGATTACTTTCAACAAGTTTCTTAAGCGCTTCCTTGTCACCTTTCTGTATCCTCCGGCCAAGTTCCCACTCTTCCTGCACTGTCAGGAGGGGAATACCCTTGATGTCTTTCAAATAAAGGGACATCTCGTGTCCGCCTTGCGCGGTTTTTTCGCCAGAAACAGTATCTTTTTTCACATCAACTCCTTTTTTTAAAGAATCACTCATAGTATAAAACAATATTTTAAATTTGTCCATAGACTGGAATTTGGGGTTCAACAAATTAAAAAGCGGCCGAGTTCATCACGCCGCGTTGTGTTATGGACAGTTGGCGGAACTGGCCACATCAACTTCCGTCGCCACAGCATCACTGTCAGTAGTCAGGATATTTGTTGCGAATAAGGTTCCAACAACTGCGGTCGTCCTAATTTTGGGGGTGCTTGTCGTTACAGAAGACACGGGCAACAAACAAGTTGGCGGGGGAGATGTCTTACCTGTTCCGATGAGCAGATTATTAACGGGACTAATCAGCCCGATGCTGGAAGGGGTTCCTTCAAGTGTGATGATGTCGTTTCCCGATGAGCTGTTTTCCCCGGTATACTTTTTTGACCATATTACTGACAGATCAATGTCGATTTTGGCCAGAACGGCGTTATTGCCTTGTGTAATTGCGGCAAGAATGGCGCCGTCCGTCGGGCTTACCGAAATTCTGCTAAAATTAGATGCCGATGAGTCAAAATGATAGCTCTTTGCCGCCCGAACCGTAAGGTCAGGGTTTAGTTTTAACAATATGGCGGAATTTTCACCGAAACCTTTTCCGGCCACAAAATAATATCCGCCCGACTCAACCAACGAGCTCATTGCCGATAAGCCGGTATACATGTAGGCGCGCTCCACTGTCGGATTTCCCGATCCGTCAAAATACCATTTGACGATTTGGTTACCCGCGGCACCAGTCATCAATAAAAGATATTTCCCGTCGGATGTCTGCATCATATCTTTAAGAGTGCCTAAAAAGTTATAGCTCACGCTTGTCACGGTCCACAACACATCTCCAGTAGTAGTCATGGCAACAATGAACGGGGAAATATAGGGATCATATCCGGGAACCGTGCCGGTTCCGCCGACAAGAAGTCCGCCCGTAGTCGCCATTGCTCGGATAACTGAAAAATCCTCTTTATGCGTCCAATACAACCTTTTCTGGAAAATTAAATTATGCGTGTCGTAGTCCACTTGGAAGATCCAAGCGTCCGGCCCCACATTACTAACAAACTTCCCGACCACATAATTTTTGTAGATGTCATTGAATACCGGCCTGTTGACATCAGCTGTACTAATTTTCGTTCCACCGTAAACTGCCCCCTCGCTGTCTACGGCAACAAAAGTGCCGTTACAATAGGTATACAGGTTTCCAACCGAAGATATCTGATTGCCACCATTACGGTACTTATTGGCAAACTCCGCAAATCCGTCTTTTTGACCGTAAAGAACAAAGAATCCTACGGCAACAAAAAATCCAACACATCCGATATGTTTTGACAGTCGCATACAGCGCCTCCATAATGCCCCTTGCTTAAATTTTCAAGGATAATTAGGGTAGTAGCGCCAATTAGTACGGTTGTCAAGCGGTTGTCAATATGCTTAATGCCATGATATAATCATTCTGCTGTCAAAAATATCGCGGGGTAGAGCAGCGGCAGCTCGTCAGGCTCATAACCTGAAGGTCGCGGGTTCGAATCCCGCCCCCGCAACATCAGTAAAATGCAGAGCACCCCATCGCGGGGTGTTTTGCATTTTACTGCATATGTTCGCGCGGGGAGGAAGCCGACTACTCGGCTTCCGGCGGGATTCGAAAAGCGGAACGTTGTTTTGTGAGCAAATGGCGAACAAAACAGTGAGCTAGTAAGCTGGGGTCGCGACCAAAATTACGGAAGCAATTTTGAGTTGTGACCGAATCCCGCCCCCCATTTTGGGAGAGGAGGAATCCGGTTTAAATTGCCATAAGTTGCCGTGTATCCCGCGCCATTTGCGCCATTTCGTCAGTGGGAATGACGGCTATTTTAACTTTAGAATCGGGCGTGTTAATAAGCGCTCCGTTGTTTTCGGTTGCATTGTTATTAGCTTCATCAACCGAAATACCTAAAATATCCAGCTCCTTTAAAATTCTTCCGCGCATTACAAATGACCGCTCTCCGATAGTGGCGGTGAATATCAAAAGATCTAACCCATTCAATGCCGCCGTGTATGCGCCGATGTATTTTTTAATCCGGTAAACCCATGCTTCCAAAGCAAGAGTCGCGTGCGTATCGCCGCCTTTCTCAAGCTTTAAAAGCTCGCGAACATCATTACTCTTGCCCGATAGTCCCAAAAGGCCGCACTCATTGTTAAGATAGCTTTTCATATCATCATGGTCCAAGCCGAGCTTCTCGGCCAGATGCACTATCACGCCCGGGTCAATGTCTCCGCCACGTGTCGCCATAACCAGACCTTCCAGCGGGGTATAGCCCATGGAGGTGTCAAAACTGTTACCGTCTTTAACGGCGGTAATACTAGCGCCGCTGCCCAAATGGCAGACAATTATTTTGGCCGGCAAAGCGCCAAGCATTTTTTCGGCTTTATGCAAAACTGATTGTATTGAGATGCCATGGTAGCCATATCGGTATATCTCGTGTTGCGAAGCGGTGGCGTAGGGAATGGCATACTGGCGCGATTGCGCCGGCAGAGAAGCGTGAAAAGCGCTGTCGGAAATGCCGTAAAGCGGCACGGAAGGCATTTTTTCGCGTATTTTTGAGACCAGTTCAAGCGCCGGTTCTATGTGTAAAGGCGTTTCCTCCCGTTTTTCGCTTAATCGCTCAATATAATCGCCGTCAATTTGGCGGTTGCATAGAAAATAATCGCCCGGAGAGACGATTCGCACGCCCGCGGCCTCAAGATCGGAACCATCAAGTTTCCGATATTCAAGCAGGTATTCAAGAGAATTTTTATAATCTTCCACGCTAATTTGTTTTCTCTCCGTTTTGCTTTCAACGGTTAGCGTAACAACAAAACTGCCATCTTCCATCTCAAAGTGAGCGCGGGAAAGTTCTGCTTCGCCTTCATAAAGGCCGTATTTAACCGATGCACTGCCCGTGTTTACAATTAGAATTTTTTTCATTTTTTTAGCGAAAATGTCCAATTTTCTATTTCCGGCATATCTAACCCGTTTTGTTTTATATATTCCGCGTGTTTTTTCAACACACCGTCATATCGTTCAATCAATGCCTTGCTTTTTTCGGAACCGATAACATTCTTTTCAGCGGCCGAAGCAACAATCTCCATGGCTAGATGATAACGGCTGGTTTTGTTGCGCACTTGCATATCAAAAGGCGTGGTGGTAGAACCGTTTTCAATATAGCCGTGGACAAAAAACCTCTGGTGGCCGTGGCAATGGTGGAAAAGATTTTGTTTCAGCGTATCCGGATAACCGTGAAAATTAAAAATAACCGGTTTGTCGCTAGTAAAATAGTTGTCAAAATCAATATCCTGACGCTTGCCCGCTCCGATGCCCAAGGATGAAAGTTCCATAATATTCACAAACCTTATTTTTATTTCGGGCGCGTCTTTTTTAACTGTGTCAATCGCCGCCAACGCCTCTTTGGTCATATAATCGCCCGCGGCCGAAACCACAACATCCGGTTCAGCATCACTGGCAAAATCCCAGACCATCAACCCCTGCTGAAGTTCCTTCTGGGACAGCTCCGGCGTCAGCCATCTTGGTTCAAGTGTCTTGCCGGCAACAATGACATTGATGCCATTCTTTGATTCAAGGCATTTTTTCAACACAGCCAAAGCGCTATTCCCGTCGGGCGGCATGTAGACCTTTGTAAAATTGCCCTGCCGTTGGAGCATGTCATTGATAAAACCAGGATTCTGGTGCGAAAAACCATTGTGCTCCTGCCGCCAGCCGGATGAAGTCAGAATATAATTAAGAGAGGGGACGGCGCCGCGCCATGTCACCTCGCGGGCTTGGCTCAAAAATTTGGCATACTGGTCAACCATACTGGTTACAATCGGGATAAACGCCTCATAGGAAGCGAAGACGGCATGCCGGCCAGTCAGAACATAACCCTGCATCAGGCCTTGCAGAGAGTGTTCGCTTAGCATCTCCATTACTCGGCCGTTCGGACTTAAGTCCTTATCCCACTCTTTTACCGGCAGCATAAAAGCCCGCGAGGTTGTCTCAAAAATTGCATCCAGTTTGTTGGAATATGTTTCATCGGGCGACATCAGACGGAAATTTTTATTTTCGGCGTTAAGCTGAAAAACTTCTTTAAGATAAAGGCCGGAGCGGCGCATACTGGAAGAACCGATAATGCCGGGTTGAGAAGCGTCCTCGGCAAATTTTTCCGCCGGAGGCAGGACTAAATCTTTAGAAACCGGTCCGCCAAGCGTATGCTTATTCTCTCCTAAACAATAGCCCGGTTCCGGAATTAATTCTCTTACATCCGTGGCAAGACCGCCGTCTTTGTCAAAAAGTTCTTCAATCTTGTAGGAGCGGAGCCATTTTTCAACCGCCCGAAGTTCCGCCCGTTCGGTCTTGGCATTGGGCGCTACCACCTGATGCGAAGCAAAATTGTCCTCAATTTTTTTGCCGTTCAGTTTTTTAATGCCGGTCCACCCTTTGGGGGTTTTAAGAATAATCATCGGCATCGGTAGCAGACTGGGAGTATCGCCGCCGCGAGCATTACTCTGGATTGTTTTTATCAGTTGATAGCATTCTTCCAGCGCGGCAGGCATTTTTTCATAGACATTTTTGCCCTCCACAATATACGGCTTATAGCCATAGCCAGTAAAAAGCGCTTTCAGTTCGCGATTGGACATGCGCCCCAAAATTGTCGGCCCCGAAATTTTGTAGCCGTTGAGGTGCAAAATCGGCAGAACAGCGCCACTGCTCGCTGGATTGATGAATTTGTTCAGATGCCAAGCCGTGGCAGTGGGGCCGGTTTCGGCTTCGCCGTCGCCAATCATACAAGCCACAATTAAGTCCGGATTATCCAGCACAGCACCGTAAGAAGTTGAGAGAGCATAACCCAACTCTCCGCCTTCAAGGATCACTCCCGGCGTTCCCGGGTTGGAATGGCTGGGGAATCCGCCCGGCCAGCTGAAATTCTTGCAAACATAACCCAGACCGGCTTCGTTCTGGCTGGCATTTGGATAGAACTTACCCAATGTACCTTCCATAAATAAATTGGCTTGAAGCGCCGGAAAACCGTGGCCCGGGCCAAGAACAAACATCATATCCAGCCGGTGTTTTGTGACGAGGTAATTTAAGTTGGCATAAATAAAATTTATACCCGGACAGGTGCCCCAATGACCCAAAAGACGCGGCTTGATGTCGTCAAACGACAGCTTGCGTTCAAGCAAAAAATTATCCTTAAGGTATATCTGGGCGGCGGTGATATAATTTGCCGCCCGCACATATTTTTTTATTTTCTCAACGTCCTCATTCATGTTTTGTCATTATATAATAAAATTGACAACTCAAACAGGAAATATATACTGGAATAATTATGAAAAACAAAGAAATTCCATCCAAGATAGAGTCGCCGGAAAACAAGCAATTAAAAAAACTCCAAAACATTGAAAATGCAAACAGCGTCGTTGGGTCCGTACTGAAAGGTTTGCGCAGTTCCGGAAATTACTCCGAAGAACAGATTAAAGAAATCGAACAAACTCTGCGTGAACGACTCGGGATAGCAAAAGTTTACGGCAACTGACAGCAGGTCACTCCTCCTGTCCATGCAAAACGCGGCGTTCAAACTCGCGTTTTTTTATTGCTTCCCGCTTGTCGTATTTTTTCTTGCCCTTAGCCACGCCAACCAGTAACTTAATTAAACCGCGCTTGTCATAAAGCTTGAGCGGTATAAGAGTCAGTCCGTGAGCTTGGGAGAGGCCGATCAATGTGGCAATTTGTTTTCTTGACAAGAGGAGTTTGCGGGAAGACTGGGGATCGTAATCGGACGGCGTATTCTGAGCCTGATACGGAGAAATTGTTGCGCCTATCAGCGTCGGCTCGCCGTTGATTATTTTTACATATGACCCGCGCAAAGACACTTTCCCCGTCTTGATTGATTTAACCTCATAACCCTTCAGCGCTAATCCCGCCTCTAGGGTTTCTAATATCTCATAGTCAAAACCGGCTCGCGAATTGGAAGCGTATTCGGCCATATCATTTTCTTTCTTCCAGCTTGGCTTTAACTTTAATTTTATCTTTACCCCGCAAAATAGTTAGTTCGATTTCTTGCCCGACTTCACACTTTTGCAGTAAATCACGCAAATCCTTACCCTTCAGGTCCTCATCGTTAAGAGCCAAGATTATGTCATTTTCCCTTACACCGGCCTTGTGGGCGGGAGAGTGAGGAACAACTGCCACTGAATTGGGAACGTGGTCTTTCATTACCAATGCCCCATAATCTACCGCCAAATTGTATTTCTTGCTCATTTCTTTGGTTAGCATAATAAATTGAAGGCCGAGATAGGGCTTAATTATGCGGCCGTGTTCAACAATATCCTTGAGGTCATCCTTGGCCCAGTTAACGGGGATGGCAAAGCCGATATTTTGCGCGCCGAAAATAACCGCCGTATTAATGCCGACGATCTTGCCCCCAAGATCAATCAACGGCCCGCCGGAGTTGCCTTGATTAATGGCAACATCCGTTTGGATAACCCCCCTCAGCTCTTCGGTTTCTTCTCCCGTCCCCAAAGAAGCTGAGATACTGCGGGAAAGCCCCGAAACAATGCCACGCGAAACAGAATTGGAAAACATCCCCAGCGCGTTGCCGATAGCAATGACCGTCTGCCCTAGATCAAGGCTCGAAGAGTTGCCCAACTCCGCCGCCAGCAACTCTTTGGCATCAATCTTAAGAACGGCAATATCGTTGATCGGATCGCGCGACAAAACCTTGCCCGGATATTCCTTGCCGTTGCTCAAAATGACCGTATATTCCGAATCGGGATCAAAAACAACATGCTTATTGGTAAGTATCAGTCCGCTGGAATGGACAACAACGCCAGAACCTCCGCCAATTTTTACTGCTTCGCCGCCTTTGCCATCAGATTCCATGGGAACAAAAGGGCTCAAAAAGGGCATCTGAAACAAGGCGTTTCCCTTGGGCAAATGTTTTGATATAACAATACTTACCACCGACGGCAGGATCTTTTTTACCGACTCCACTGTTAATTTGTCATAGTCGTGAGGGGTCATTTGGAAACTTACAACTAACGACTCACAACGCACAACATGGTTGTTGGTTGTCAGTTGTCAGTCGCTAATTTAATTTAAACTGTATCTATTATGCGGCTTACAAAAAAATTTTTCAATCGCAACACCGCAATCGTGGCAAAAGATCTGCTTGGCAAGTTTCTGGTGCGGAAAATCGGTCGGAAGATCGTTTTTGCCATGATAACCGAAACAGAGGCTTATCACGGCCCGCATGACAGAGCCAGCCACGCATCGCGCGGCCTGACGCCGCGAACAAAAATAATGTTCGGCCCACCGGGATACATCTATGTATACATGATCTACGGCATATATCATTGCCTTAATTTTGTCACCGGGCGCAAGAGATTTCCCGCCGCTGTCCTCATCCGTTCCGTCATCCTAACGTCTAACAACCTAGCACCTAGTGCCCATCTCAACGGTCCGGGGAAGCTGTGCCGCGTCCTGCGAATAGACCGGCGGCTTAACGGACTGCCTATTGGCAACAGCCGTCTGTGGATAGAAGCTCGGGGAATTAAAGTGCCGAGACGCGTCATCAAGTACGGCAAGCGCATCGGAGTTGATTACGCCGGCAAGTGGAAAGACCGGTTGTGGAGATTTTACATAAAGACGGAAAGGAACAGGAGGTTTTAATCTGACTTTTTATTTAGTAAAACCAATGCTATGGTGCCCAAAAGGTCCATAAGTAAATCCGAAAGAGCGTCAAAATAATCAGGCAAATCAAAACCTATGTTGAAGAGGTCCCATTGCGGAAATCTGTCAAAAAAAGTCCAAACCAGATATTCGTAAAACTCCCACAAGAGGCCCACCAATGCTACGCTGGCAACCAAAAATAATATCCTGACTGGTTTGGCCATCTTCTCCAGATGGCTTTTGTAATACTCGCGAATCAGTACGGCAATGAAAAACCCGCCTAAAAAGTGAAGTGCCACGTCAAGCCACCAAAAACGGTCGCCCAAACCTAAATAATTGCCGGCATAGGCAGAAATAAAAAGGATTCCCAGAATAATGACATTTGTTCTGATGCGCATAATATTTTACACAACATAGCATTTAAATCATTTTTTTTAAAGGCGGGAATTGCTTTAGGGCGTTAAAATCGGTATAATCCGCATACTGGTCAAGCCCTAGGCGCTAGGCTTTAGGCATTAGGCCAGCATTATGGCAACCCTTGATTTTCAAAAAAAAGAGAAGGAAATACTGGATTTTTGGGAGAAAGGAAAGATTTTCCAAAAGAGTCTGGAGCAAAGGCGCGGCAAGAAAAGATTTGTTTTCTTTGAGGGGCCGCCCACCGCGAACGGCCTGCCCCATATCGGCCATTTTTTGACCCGAATATACAAAGACCTCTATGGACGCTACAAAACCATGCGGGGATTTTTTGTATTAAGAAAAGCCGGCTGGGATACCCACGGCTTGCCGGTTGAGCTTGAAGTGGAAAAACAGCTGGGATTCAAAAGCAAGAAAGACATTGAAGAGTACGGAATCGCAGAATTCAACAAAAAAGCCAAAGAAAGCGTTTGGAAATACAAAAAAGAGTGGGAAGAAATGACCGAACGAATGGGCTTCTGGATAGATATGGGCCATCCTTACGTGACTTACGAGAACCCATACATTGAGTCGCTTTGGCGGATATTCAAAAAAATATGGGATAAAAAACTTTTCTACCACGCCCACAAGGTCGTGCCTTTTTGCACTCGCTGTGGCACGGCTCTTTCATCTCACGAAGTTGCGCAAGGATATCGCACCATAACCGATATATCGGCCATAATTAAGTTTAAAGTTCAAAGCGCAAAGCGCAAAGTTTCGGAAGGGGACGTTTATTTATTGGCTTGGACAACAACGCCGTGGACATTGCCGGGCAACGTGGCTCTCGCAGTCGGAGAGAGTATTAAGTATCAGGTAGTAAGTATCAAGGGTAAAGACGAGAGATATATTTTGGCGGAGGAGCTGGTTTCCAAAGTCCTTAATACGGAATACATAATACATAATACTATTTCCGGTTCTGATCTGATCGGTCTAGAATATGAGTCGCTGTTTGACGTTGAAGCGTTTAAATCGCCGCAGTCACACAAGGTCTATGCCGCCGACTTCGTTTCAACTTCCGAAGGAACGGGTATCGTCCATACGGCGGTGATGTACGGCGATGACGACTATAAGCTGGGAACGGCGGTCGGATTGCCGAAGATCCACACAGTAGACGAGGGCGGGCGGTTCACCGGAGTGGGTGGCGGTTTTGATGGTCTTTACGTTAAAAACGCGGAAACAGAAGAAAAAATACTGGATCATCTTCGGGCGAACGGCAATCTTTTCAAGGTAGAGCCATACGAGCATGAGTATCCTTTTTGCTGGCGCTGCGGAACGGCTTTGCTTTATTACGCCAAAAACTCATGGTTCATTAAAACCACCGCCGTCAAAGATGAGTTGATTACAAATAACGGAAAAATAAACTGGGTGCCCGCCCACATAAAGGAGGGGCGCTTTGGACAATGGCTGAAAGAACTTAAGGACTGGGCAATATCGCGAGAACGCTATTGGGGCACGCCACTTCCGATTTGGCAGTGCGTAAAATGCGGCCATGCCAGAACAGTCGGAGCGGTTAAAGAAATAGCCAAACAGGCGGTCGGGCGCAAAAATACATATTATCTCATGCGCCATGGCATTAGCGAGCGCGACGAGAAAAATGACATTATCATTAATTCCGAAAAAAATAGCGACGGGTATCACCTGACAACCGAGGGGAAAATGATTGTTGAAAACGCTGTCGGCAACTTTGCCCGCGGTGAAAACGTTGACGCCATTTACTGCTCTCCGTTTTTGCGCACGCGGGAAACTGCCGAAATCGCGGGTAAAATGCTCCATCGGGAAGCGAAGATTGATAACCGATTGACTGAAATTCGCCATGGTTTTGCCTGCGAGGGCAAAAAGCACAGCGCCTGTCCGTTCAAAGATGTGAAAAAGAATTTTGAATTCAAGGAGGACGGAGGGGAGAGCTGGAACGACGTTCGCCAAAGAATAATGGATTTTATGCAGGAGATTGAATCAACTTACCACAATAAAAAGATCCTCATCGTCAGCCACGGCGACCCGCTTTGGCTTCTTGCCCAGATAGCTGAAGGCAGAACCGATAACGAGGTGCTGGCTCGCAGAGAGAGGGGAGAGGATTGGTATCCGTCTTTTGCGGAACTGAAAAAACTCAGCTGGATTCAGATTCCCCGCAATGAGCTGGGCGAACTTGACCTTCATCGTCCCTATATTGACAGCATCGTCTTAAGATGCGGCAAATGCCGGGCGGAAATGAAAAGAATACCCGACATAGCCGACGTTTGGTTTGATTCCGGCGCTATGCCTTACGCCCAATGGCATTGGCCGTTTGAGAACAAAGACATATTCAAGAAACAATTTCCGGCGGATTTCATCGTGGAAGGCATTGACCAGACCCGTGGCTGGTTCTATACGCTTCTTGCCGTCTCAACGCTCCTTGGAAAAGACGCGCCTTATAAAAATGTGATGGCTCTCGGATTGGCTTTGGATGAAAAAGGCAAAAAAATGTCAAAGTCCATCGGCAATGTCATCACGCCTGATGAAATCATGGACCAAGTCGGCGCAGATGCCACCCGCTGGTATCTTTACACGCTGAATGAACCGGGCGATTTCAAATCCATCTCCATTCAAGCCGCGCGGGAACAACTCAAGGGTTTTACCATGACGCTGGAAAATTGCGTCAGGTTTTATGAATTGTATCAATCTGGCGACAAGCGACAAGCGACAAGCGACAAGACGGAAATTACCTCCGAGAACTTGGGAGCAGTGAAAAATTTGCTGGATAAGTGGATTATCTCGCGATTCCAAGAGTTACTGTCGGAAGTAACTGAAAAACTGGACGCATATGATCCCACAACCGCTTCGCGGGCCATAGAGAAATTTGTCGTTGATGACTTCTCCCAGTGGTGGCTACGCCGTTCGCGCAAACGCAAAGAGGCCCTGCCGCTTTTGCGGGTATTGCTTCTGGAACTAGCTAAAATCCTCGCACCGTTTATTCCTTTCACGGCCGAAGATATTCATACGCGCCTGCATATTGGCGCGAAACCCTCAACCGAAAGCATCCATCTCCATGACTGGCCGAAGCTGCAAAAGAAAACCCGCAATATCAAACTAGAAGAAAAAATGTCCCACATCAGGGAAATAATTACGGCCGGTCTGGCAATCAGAAAAGAAAAGCAGATAAAAGTCCGCCAACCACTTAAATCCGCCGCGATAGCCAGCGATAAACTGGAAAATGATTTGGAAGAACTTATCAAGGAAGAACTGAATGTGAGGGGGATAAGCTATGCGACCAGCGACAAGCGACAAGCGACCAGACCATTAGTAGAATTAGATGTGGAAGTTACGGCAGAACTGGCCGCCGAGGGTTATGCGCGCGAATTGATGCGCCAGATACAGGATATGCGTAAAGAAGCTGGATATAAGCTAGACCAAAAAATTTACTGCCAGTGGCACAGCGACAGCAAAGAGCTCTCCGCCGCTATCTTGAAGTGGTCTGATATGATAGAGGGGGACACACTGCTCTCCGATTTCATCAACGGCCCTCACGACAAAAAGAAATATGATGTGGAAAAAGAACTTGAACTCGCTCCGCAAATGCCAATCTGGGTCGGCATCAAAAAGTAGCGCCATTTAAGAGTCCGCTCTTTAATTTTGCATTTTGCGCTTTACGCTTTGTATTTTTCGCCTTGCACTTATCCACACCCCCCATTAACACCCTGTCAAGCGAGGAGTATAATAAGAGTGTCGTCCTAATCGGCTTGTCGGCAAGGTTTTTCGCTTTGAAAGCTAAAAGCTATACGCCATAAGCTATGCGCCATATGCGTTCTCAACGCGGAATTGTCCACCTCATATTAATCATAATAATCGCCGCGGCGGCGATAGGGGGGTATTGGGCATGGAAGAATTACGGCGCCGAGATAGCAAGGCCTAAGGCGGCTGGCGCTCCCCGGGTTCATGTGGTCGCTCCGAATAATAGCAATGAAATATTAAGCGTTTCATATACCCTGCGGTGGGCTCTAGACCAGCCAATTACCATCGTTCCGCCAATGGTATATCGCTGGAAAGGATCGGTAGAAAACAAAGATGGCCAGACAACTCAAATTTTTGATAATCCGCTTGGTGTCGGAACTGCCAGCGAATTTACTTACAATTGGACGCTTCCATCTGTGTCAACCCTGCCAAACGGAGCGTATAAATTCAATGTCGTTTTGGTAAGCGTCTATGCCGGAGTCACTACCGTCATCAGCAAAGATTCAAGCGATAACTTCTTCCGCATAGACAGGTCTTTGGTCGGCTGGTGGAAACTTGATAATAATGGCAATGATTCAAGTGGAAACGGTCACAATGGTACACCCACAAATACCGTTCCAAATCCGTGGACGGCTGGTCATAATAATGGCGCGATAACTCTTCTCAACCCCTCCAACACTGATTATGTCAGTGTTGCGGATACGGCACTATTAAGACCGACAACCGCTCTTACACTCTCGGCATGGATTAAGATTGATAGCGGCAGTCCAAATTGGACCAATTCCCCGGGCATTATTGAGCATTTCCGCTCACCGACAAATTTAAAGGGATATTTACTCGGTCTTGGGGGAGATCAAAAATTGAGTTTTTATATAGGAAACGCCGGCACCCCCACATGGAGTCGGGTTCAGTCATCTAATACAATCTCTACGGGCGCATGGCATCATGTGGCGGGAACATGGGACTCTGCTGTGGGAGGAGGGGAAATGAAACTTTATCTTGATGGCGTTCTGCAGGGCATCGCTTACCATGGCATACTCTACAATACAGAGAATCTTAACATTGGTAGAGACAAATACTCTTCCGTCAGAAGTTTTAACGGCCTCCTTGATGATGTTCAGATATATAACCGCGCCTTAAGTGAAATCGAGATTCAGACATTGGCAGGACAATAAAGGAGGCCTGACAAAGTGTAAATAATTTTGTGGCTTTTGGCAGTTTGCAAGAACTTGAACTCGCTCCGCAAATGCCAATCTGGGTCGGCATCAAAAAGTAGTTGTCCACACCCACATAAATAAGTCCCGTCAAAAAGAGGTATCATGAAAACAAGTATTATAATCTCTTTTTGTTTATGCGTCCGGGCGGCAAAATTTGCCCCCCCCTTAGACAACGAGAACAAACGATGACTAAGTCATTCGATCCCGTTCAGAGCAGACAAAAGGGCTTTGCCCATCTCATATTAATCGTAATAATCGCCGCGGCGGCGACCGGAGGGTATTGGGCATGGAAGAATTATTCGGCCGGATTGAAAGAAAGCGAAGCGGCCGGCGCGCCCATAATAAAGATCAACAAACCTAGCGCATCCTCCAAGTGGCGTCTGGGCAATATCAAAAATATCCGATATTGCAGTCAGAATGTGAGCAAAGCCAATAGAAAGACGGCAGTGGTCAATTTGAGTTTGTGGGACTCAACCGGAACTACTATCTTGGGCCGCATCATGGGCAATATCGCCGGCCAGTCGGGGATTCAGCGTTGCAGTTCGGGCAACACACCCTACTTGTGGACAGTGGGCAAGGTGTATTCCGCTAACGGCACTTTAAGCATTCTTCCCATCGGCAGTTATGTGGTCAAAGCAATTATGACTACCGGTGGCTCAAGTTATACCGGATCAAGCGAGGTTTTCAATATAGTTGATCCAACAGCGGCTCAAAGCGATTAAACAGCGGCTGGAATGACAAAATCAAAAACCGTCCTTCAACAAGTTCAGGGCGGTTTTTGATTTTGTCCGTACAATGTTAGACTAAAATTTCGGTTCATCAATTTTTCATTTTTTACTTTATGCTTAGACAGAGTTCCCTTTTCGTTGCCTACGCGTATCCCATTTGTCCATCTCGCGAGCTTGAACGGATATTGACAAATGGGAACCCTCGCGGACAACTTCGGGGAGCCCACTCCGCGATGCGCGCCATTATCCTCAAAAAACAGGATACCAACGAATACGACCAGTGGGTTACCTGCTACACAAAAGAGTTCGGCAAATTAACCGCGGTCGCCAAAAGCGTTTTAAAACCAGGCTCCATTCAAGGCATGCACCTTGATGTTTTGAATTTGGTTGATTTTGAGCTGATTTCGGGGCGTGGCATGCCCATCATCTCCGCCGCCCAGGTTGAAAACTCTTATCGCAACCTCAAGTCATCCTACAAAAGCATCGCCGCCGCATACTTCTTTCTTGAGACGATAGACAAGCTTGTTTTTGAAAATGACAGCGATCCGATACTCTGGAAATTTCTTGTTGAAACTCTGGAAAATCTTGATAAAAACGGATATGACGCGGCAACTTTTAAGCGCCGGCAAATTAAACTGCTGGAAATACTGGGTTACTTCCACGAAGCCAGCATTATTAACCCCGGCCCATATTTTGAATACCATGCCAATGTTAAATTCCATTCGTTGCCTCTTTTGAAAAACGGCCGCATCTGATAGAATAAGGTATCGTGGTTAACGGAATAATTCCTCCCCCAATTCAAGCGCCGTCAGTACCCGAAGCGAGCAAATCGCCCCTATTTTATGTTTCTCAAAAGATCCTCGGCTTAAGTAGCCACGTGACTCGTTGGCTGATTTTAATTGCTTTGCTTTTATTTATCATTGCCATTCTGTCTTTTTGGTTCAGCCGCCAGTCTTTCAGCGACAAGAATGTCCAACTTAAACTTGAAGGTCCGGCAGAAGCCAGCGCCGGTGACGAAGTTTCTTATAAAGTAACCTATGCCAACAACACCAATATTACACTCAAGAATTTAAGCTTTGTATTTTTCTATCCTGACGGGTCAGCTATTATCAAGGACGGCGCTTTGCAGGAAGACCAGACCGATACCTTTGTTGTTGATTCTTTGAACGCGGGGCAGTCGGAGGAAAAAGAATTAAAAGCATTCCTTGTGGGTAATCGGGGTGACATCAAGAAAGCCAAAGTAAACCTCGTTTTCAAAGCTGGAACTTTCAAGTCTCAATTTGAAAAAACCGAAGAAGTTTCCACCACAATAACCAAAACCCCCGTAGCTCTATCTCTGGTTGCTCCGCCCTCTTTTGTCGGCGGACAAAAGTTGACTTATATCCTTGATTATCGCAATGAATCTGACAATGAAATTAACAACTTGCGCTTTGAGTTTTCTTTCCCTGATGGTTTCACTTTCATTTCGGCTGATATGGCTCCAACTTCGGGAAATAATGTTTGGGATATTGCGAAAGTTAAAAAAGACGGCCGTGGACGCATCAGCATTCAGGGCATTCTTAATGGCAGAGAGGGGGACGCCAAAACCATCACCGTCAACCTGCAAAGAAAACTTATGGACACCTACATACCTTACGAAAAGGCCTTTTCTGATACTGTCATTTCCAGCCCATTGTTAGGTTTGGCTGTTACCGCTAACGGCGACACGGACTACATAGCCAATCCGGGAGAAAAGATTACCTACATTATTAAATACAAAAATATCTCTACTTACAGTCTTTCCGGATTAAACCTCACCGTAAAACTATCCGGCGATATGTATGATTACCCTAGCATTAATACCCAAGGCGGTTTTTTCAATGACACAACCAAAACAATAACCTGGAACTCGGGATCAGTTCCGCTGTTCGGCAATCTGCAACCTAACGCTTTGGGAGAAATCAGGTTTTTCGTTAAGCTCAAAACTGCGTTTCCGGAAAATACGGACAGCGGACGCGAATTCTCGGTTAGAGCCGACTCCCAGTTAATCACCATCAATGTGCCATCTGATTTCCCGACAGATGAAATTTCAACCTCGGCCAGCAATATAACCAAAATCACCTCTAAACCAACAATAAGACAACTGGGCTATTATAATGATCCACAATTCGGCTCAAGCGGCCCTTTGCCGCCGCAGGTCGGCAAGGAAACACTTTTTACCATTCATTGGCAGTTGTCTAATCCAGGCAACGCTCTTCGGGACACGAAGGTGGTCGGCATTCTTCCGACGGGCATCAGCTGGAAAAACCTGGCCGACACCGTCGGCGCGCCGACCCTAGTTTTTGACCCCAACACCTCTACTGTTACATGGGCCGTAGATGATCTGCCGCAAGGCATCGGAATCAATTCAGAAAAATATGAAGCGTCCTTCCAGATTGGCGCTACGCCTTCAAGCTTGCAAATGGGGGATAAAATAACATTAATAAAGGGTGTCCAATTCTCTGGCACGGACAGCTTTACCAATGCAAATTTGCTGATAAAAGCGCGTGACCTTACTTCGGATAATTTAATTGACAGGCCCAAAGAGGGAAAAGTTCAATAATCTATGACGGATTCAATAGAAAAAATCGTAAGTTTGTGCAAAAGAAGGGGGTTTATATTCCCCGGGTCGGAGATTTATGGCGGACTGGCCAACTCGTGGGACTACGGCCCACTCGGCGTTGAGCTGAAGAATAATATCAAAAAGCTCTGGTGGAGCCGTTTTGTCCATCAGCGGCAGGATATCGTCGGCCTTGATGCCGCTTTAATTATGAATCCCAAGGTGTGGGAGGCATCAGGCCATCTTTCGGCCGGTTTTTCCGACCAGCTGGTGGAATGCAAAAACTGCCATGAGCGATTTCGCGCCGACCAGATTGAAAATGATAAGGCCTGTCCAAACTGCGATAAGAAGGATGTCTTCACCGAACCCAAGCAATTTAACCTGATGTTCAAAACATTCATCGGTCCGGCCGAGGAAAAAGCCAATATCGCCTATCTGCGCCCTGAAACGGCGCAAGGTATGTTTGTTGACTTTAAAAATGTTCTGGACACCTCACGCACAACTGTCCCCTTCGGCATCGCCCAGATCGGCAAGGCCTTCCGCAACGAGATTACTCCCGGTAATTTTATCTTCCGCACCCGCGAGTTTGAGCAGATGGAAATAGAGTATTTTATCGCTCCGCCCAAAGACGACAACGACTGGCAGAGTGTTTTTGATATGTGGCGGGAAGAAATGCGCTCATGGATGGAAGCAATCGGCCTTGACTTGGCTCATATCCACGAGTTGGAAGTTCCGGAAGGGGAGAGGGCGCATTACTCCAAACGCACCATTGATTTTGAATACGACTTTCCCTTTGGCCACAAAGAACTCTACGGCTTGGCCTACCGCACCGACTTTGACTTAAAAAATCACTTCAGCCAGCCGCCGTATAGGGACGGGCAAACCGGCGACAGTTATTGGCCCCATGTAATTGAACCAACCTGGGGCGTTGACCGTTCGGCGCTGGCGGTTTTATGTGAAACCTATGCGGAAGACGGGGAGAGAAAAATTTTGAAATTAAAACCGTCTCTCGCTCCCTACAAAGCCGCCATTTTCCCGCTCCTCGCCAATAAACCAGACCTTGTCGCCAAGGCTCGCGAAATCTACAAGTCACTGGTTAATGGTAGCTCGTCAATTGTTCCCATCGCCTGGGACGACCGCGGAAACATCGGCAAACGCTATTACTCGCAGGACGAGATCGGCACACCTTTTTGCATCACCGTGGATTTTCAAACGCTTGAAGACAACACCGTCACCGTCCGCAACCGCGACACGACCAAGCAAATCCGCCTTCCCGGCGAAAAATTAGCATCTCATCTCACGGAAAATCTCTAACTTGCATTAAGTTTTTATAAATGCTAATCTCCTTCCCAAAGGAAATTTTGTGTTCTTTCACAAAAAGGAGCGTATATGAACCGAGGAATCGCCCCGAAATGCATTCTGACCCTAGCTATCCTAATTCTTTTGGCCAGCCCCGATATTTTTGACGGGGCGGCAAACGGCGCGGCAAAACGCCAGAAGCAAAATAAGCACACCAGTATCAGCCTTTTGCGCCGCGAAACGGACAAATCCGGTTATGGCGACCTCGCAAAAGAAATCCGTTCAATAATCTACGGCCGACAGTCCGCTTTGGACAAATCCGGGCTTGCGTCCGCCAATTCAACCAATTCCGACGGCACACTAACTTACCTGACCAGTTTTTACACCTGGTACCACCCCAATCAAAACAGGAACATCGGCCAGATGGGAACAATTCCCTACGGCGGCTCAATCTATAATTCCTGCGACAAGGAAATCGCCAAGTGGCAGCTGCGCGACATGGCGGAATATCTCGGACCCAACGCCGCGGTACTGGCAAGCTGGTTCAACCCTCCAAGAGAGGAACCGGGCAGTTGCGGATACGAAGAAATCAATTTCATGACCGGCTTTCTGGAAGCCAAAAAAGAGCTTGCGGCCGATGGAGAGCCGGCGGGCAATATTAAATATGCTTTCCTCTACGAGTTGGCTTGGTTTCCGAACAATCCCAAGGGCTACGAATATACCGTTGAAAAAACGCCTCGAGGCGACAGCTATTGGATTGACTTCGCCAAGCCCTTTAATCAGAAACTGTGGGCGCGCGATCTCGCATATCTCAAGGCCAATCATTTTGACCGAGACGACTTTCTGAAGATCAACGGCAAGCCGGTCCTGATGTTCTGGGTTCCGATAGGCCTGAATATGCGCTACGCCAAGGCCATTGCCGACCACATTACGGGAACCGGAGTGTTTCTCGTAAATTGCTTGGGAACATTTTCCCCGCCCAACTTCGGCAGTACCGACGCCAAACTCAAAGAACAATTGCTCTATATGGACGCCGTATCAAGTTATGTCGCGTATTCCGAAGAAATGGCCGTTCAGAGCGGCAACGAACTGACCAAAGAATACATTGAAGCCTATGCCCTGTCACAGGTAAAATGGTTTGATTATCTTCAAAAGAACGTCCCCCATGTAACGCTGATTCCGCCGCTGACTTTCCACATGGATGACACCAAAATTCCGGACAGAATAAATAGCGACGGCAGCCCCATGCATCCGCCGCTTTTCTGCACCAATAACGAAAACCGCTTGATTTATCTGCGGGCAATCTCCGCTTTGGTTAGGCGTTTCAATCTGCCCGGGTTCGTTAATATCGGAACATGGAACGAGCTCTGGGAGGGGACTACGGTTGAGCGCACCGAAACCTATGGTCTTGCCGACTTGGAAGCATTAAAACAGTTTTCCAAACAGTAAAAAGGAGGAAAAAATGAAAATATGCGTGCTGATGCTGGTAATTGTTGCCCTGTTGCCATTTACGGCCAATGCCCAAGACAAGGCCCAGATACAGCTTTCCGTAAAAGGCGAACACAATTTTACGCTGTTCAAACCGTTTGTCAGGGAAATTGATAAGTCGCTGGCCGAAGAGATAAATAATTTGAATCGGCCCGCTCTGACGCCATCGCTTGAGCTTCGCTTCGCTTTTCCCGATGACCGCCTAATGCTGGGGCTTGAGTATGTGCAAGGCCGTTTCTCAACAGAGAAAGAGCTGGTTTATGGTTTTGACCCCGAACTGGGTATACCTGATCTGAAAGACCATCTCTCAAGGCAAGTTATCATCAAAGCAGCCGGGTTCAACATCTACATGTCGCCGCTGAAAATTGCCAGATACCGGATGTTCATCGGCATAGGCGGACAGATGGGACATTATCGCTATAAAGAAAATCTGCGCATGCAGGTTTTTGAAGACCTTGACCAAACCTTGACGGTCAAACGCGAGGGACCCTACTATGGCGGCAAACTGACGATTCTGAACCAGTTCCGTATTTGGCATTTTCTCGCCGAAAACGAATTCGGCTTCAAAAACGGCAAAATGTTTTCATTCGGCACCGCCTACGAATTCTAGTTTACCGACCCTCGGGTCGGTTTTTGTTTCCAGTTATCCACACCCCCCCTTAACACCCTGTCAAGCGAGGAGCATAATAAGAGTGTCATCCTAATCGGCTTGTTGGCAAGGTTTTTCGCATTCAAAGCTAAAAGCTATACGCCATAAGCCCTACACCATATGCGTTCTCAACGCGGTATCGTCCATCTCGTACCAATCATAGTAATTGCCGCGGTAGTCGCCGGAGGAGTCGGTTACGCATATCGGAACAAACTGCCATTCATTCCGGAATTTCTTAGAAGCAAAGCCGCCGGATCGCCGCCCGAAACATTAGTCCAAAAGTTGGGGCCGTATAACTGCATTGAACAAACTAGCAATAAGCTCTGCAAGATCTCTTTTCCAATGATAGGTGGAAATGACTACCAGATTAGTAAGGTTACATATACTTTTAACTACAGGGGACATCAGATAGGTACTGGGCTCG
Source organism: Candidatus Yanofskybacteria bacterium RIFCSPLOWO2_02_FULL_45_18 (assembly GCA_001795795.1). Taxonomy (GTDB): domain Bacteria; phylum Patescibacteriota; class Minisyncoccia; order 2-02-FULL-40-12; family GWA2-44-9; genus 2-02-FULL-46-19. The sequence continues at coordinate 24,362 of MGKV01000008.1, read as the reverse complement.
GCGGTACTCACTTCGGGGATCTTTTTATAGAATCGATACGTCGTCTTTTCGAATTATTGAACCCTGCCGATCGAGCGGTTAGTTTATCTATGTGTATAAGTGCCATTCCTAATCAAGCATCAGGGAAATGTTTATCTCCTCCTTTTTTCTATAAAAAGTCATCTGATTTCATCACAAAAAAAAGTACTGGTATTCTTGAAATAGACGATACCGATAAAACACCCTATCGCTATCTAAACCTAGCAGTATTCGCCCAACATGCCATCACCAGCACCTATGTAACCATGGAGGCGCGAAGCTTGCGTCCGACATTCACCAAGCTCACGGTCTGTTCAGGGGGCATCTGCGACATAACCGAAGTGGGAAAAAATCAAATCATAAATGTGGCTTGGACCATAGGAAACGCAAAGAAAGTGAAAATAAGCTCCAGCGGACCAGTAACGAAATTGAATTTCGCCAACGCTACCAAATTGCCGGATGGAAATGCGACATTCAAGGCAACCAAGAAAGGTAAAGCGGTGTTTACTGTTGAAGCCACCGGCTTTAATGGAAAAGTTGTGAAAAAAGTGGTCAAGGTTAACATATTAGACACTGTTCCTCCAGTTAGCAACACCCTTTGCGGCTATACCAGAAGCAATGTGACAAGATGTTTCAAGGGAACTGACAATTTGCCCGATACCGATTGCGCCGTTCTTACAAGACCCGCGTGCGACACTTATGGCTGCAACGCCTATCCGAAGGCAGTATGTGATTACACATTGTAACACCTCGCCGGCATTGCCGCTCTTTCTTTTCAGGACGAAACCCACGGCAATTCCCCCAAACCCCCCGCCGGATGGCGGGGGGGGTTTGTTTTGGGCTGAAACATGCTAGGATTTCTGCGCCTAGGCGCGTGGTATTTTTGAAAACCTCTCCGCTCGCTCCACCGTTATTCCACTGCACCATTTCCATTACACCGTTCCATTTCACCACCCCATTGCAGTATTGTCTTTTTGCCTTTTAATAAACATCTTTCTGTGTTATTCTATGCTCGTACGCACACAGAATAACACATGAAAACCAAATTCATAACCAGATTCTTCCAAATACTTTGGGAGATGGTCCAAGAAGCACCTCGGACTATTAGCAATCTTCTAGTCTATGAATCCATGGCCCGCAAGAACCTCCGTATGGGTGGCATTGACCCAAGAACTTTTTACTTGGGTATCAGCAATTTAAAGAAGCGTGGTCTGCTTACCGCAAACAAAAATTGTTACGCCTTCACACCGAAGGGGAGGGCGTGGCTTAAAAAACCTCTTCTCCAGCACAAAAAAAGCATCTATAGATCTTGGGATAAAAAATGGCGAATAATTTTGTTTGATGTTCCCCAAGAATTCCACAATAAACGGGTCGCTTTTCAAAGAAACTTAAAGAAACTTGGATTTTATATGCTCCAAAAAAGCGTTTTCGCTTACCCATATCCATGTCAAGATGAGATATCCGAGTTAATTAACCGCCTTGAAATCGGCGACTATGTCTCAATGCTGATAGCTAGTTCCGTCGGACAATATGAATCAAAGTTAAAAGATACCTTTGGTCTTTAATTCTAGCACCTGGGATTTGGGATAAATATTGGAATAAGCAAACTAATCACTGCACTTTTATCGTTTACATTTACATTTTTATCGTCTATGGATTGTGTGTTATTCCATGCTCGTACGCACACAGAATAACACACCCTTTTAAGTCGTCTAATATCGTGGTATTATCTGTAAAGTCTGCTCATAATTTTAGTTAGTAGCATTACCAATTGTAACGACATTGCGGGCGTAGCTCAGCTGGTTAGAGCGCTTCCCTGTCACGGAAGAGGTCACCGGTTCAAATCCGGCCGCCCGCGCAAAGTCGTAGTCTAATCAAAACCCCGCCAGCATAGTGGGGTTTTGATTTTAACAGCGCAAATTGCTAATATTTTACTGATGCGCAACTACCTCCTCGCCGCTATTACCCAACCATCTGTTCAATCTTCGGCTTCGGCTTTATTTTATTTCGTATTGACCCCTATACCGCATCCCTAACCCTAAAAATTCTATTTTTCACCACACTAGCTTTGACTCTCATCAGCTTAGTAAGCATAATTTATATACTCGCCAAGCATTATCAAGCAACTAAAATTAATACCCAAAATGGCACAAGAAAAATTTAATCCCGAACACAAGAGCCCTTGCTTAGATAAAAACTGCTCGTGGTGCTGTAATCCGGTTAAAGTACCGCGGTTCTTACCGCCGGATAAACTCCCGAAAGATAAAGGAGGGCAACCGTTGTGGACCAAAAGAAAAGAACTGCTCGTACCCGAAGATTCCCAAACAAAACTGGAAACTTATTATTGTAAGAATTACGATTCTGCAACTGGAAAGTGCACGGACTATGAAAATCGGCCGGATATCTGCAAAAATACCGAATGCGTAGATCCTAATTCCACGGAATTGATAGATAGGCAACACCAAAAGGTAACTAGCAAAAAATTCTCTAAAATCACTCCATGAAGAAAAGGGTGGGATTATTTTTTGGCGGAATGAGCAACGAGCATGAGGTTTCAATATCCTCAGCTGTCAATGTTGCCCGAAACATGGATCGCGCGAAATATGATTTGGTTCTGATTTTTTGGGGCAAGGATGGATGCTTTTACTTGGCATCAAGCATAGAAAAATCAAACCCTGACAAGAAAATCTATCCGGAAGATTTCAATAAATATTTTAATGTCGCGTTTCCCGTAACTCACGGAAAATATGGGGAAGACGGCATACTGCAGGCCATTCTTGAAAAGGAAAAGATTCCCTATGTGGGATGTCATGTGTTAAGTTCGGCTTTGTGTATGGATAAAGCAATTTTTAAAGATCTTCTAGCTGGACATGGCATACAACAAGTTCGATATACCTACGTAGATTTTAATTTGCACGACAAGTCAGAACAAAGTGCCAGAATGAAACAAGCATCTATTTTTTCTCTGCCGTTATTCGTAAAGCCTGCTAATTCCGGCTCATCGGTTGGTATTACAAAAGTGGACAATTTCGCAAATCTTGATCAGGCCATTAAAACCGCAAAGGAACACGACTCAAAAGTTATAATCGAGGAAGGGTTGACGAATCACAGAGAACTGGAGGTCGCCATCTTGGGGAATGACCAGTTGGAGCTCTCTCCCCCAGGAGAGATTATTGTGGCTGGTGAATTTTATGATTATGATGAGAAATATAAATTGGGGCGCACCAAAACAATAATCCCAGCCAAATTAACCAGCAGGGAGGGCGCTGAAATGAAACAAATTGCAGAAAAGGTTTACCGCCTTTGCGGTTGCAGTGGTTTTGCTCGCGTAGATTTTTTCCTGAAAAAGGGCATCGTTTATCTAAGCGAAATTAATACCTTGCCCGGGTTTACAGATATTTCAATGTATCCGATGTTAATGCAAGAAACAGGAATTTCATATAAAGAGTTAATCTCGCGTATAATAGAATTAGCTTACTAGTATGTCACTGTTACCACAACAAAAGGGAGAAAATATCATAATTCCCCGCGAGGAAGAACAAAAACTCCGCCAATCGCTGGAGCAAAAAAACGACGCCGACTCGCAGCGCCTCAAACGCTATTTAGAGATGCCCGATCTCTCGCGCGCACCCGACAGTCCGATTTATGAGGTGGTACAGAAAATTATCGGCCTTGATTACTTCAAAGGCTTTGACGCCATTGATGTGCCCGATATCGTCCGCGCCGATTTAAGTTTTGATTTGTTTAATTTTCCCAAAGACCACCCTGCTCGCTTCCGCACCGACACTTATTTTATAAACGACGAATATATTTTACGCACCCACACTACCGTGATGTGGTATTACTATCTCCGTCACCTAATTATTAAAGAACGAGTGGAAAAGAATATGCCTTTTGGCGTATTCTGCCACGGCAAAGTGTATCGGAAAGATGAGATAGACCGTCACCACATGAACATCTTCCATCAAATGGATGGACTTTACTTTGCTCCGCGAAGCCAAAAGGAAATTACCCAAGACGACTTGAAGGAAGCTCTCGGCGAAGTGGCGCGGGGAATTTACGGCCCGCAAACAAAATTCCGCTTCAATCCAGACGATTTTCCCTATACGCACACAAGTTTGGAAATGGAGATTCAAGTCGGAAGCAACTGGTTGGAAGTGCTGGGCGGGGGATTAGTCCAGCCGGTGGTAATGGAAAAATTGGATATGGATCCGGCCAAATATACCGGCTGGGCATTCGGATTCGGACTTGAACGTTTGGCAATTATCAGTATGGACCTGCCCGACATCCGCCTTTTGTGGTCTGAAAATCCTCGAGTTAAAAAACAACTAAAACTTGGTCAAAAATTCGTGGAGGTTTCCAAATATCCTCCCATCACCCGCGACATATCGTTTGTCGTTTCCAAGAACTTCGTGCCCAACAACTATTTTGACCTTATCCGCGACATCGGCGGTAACATCGTGGAAGAAGTAAAGTTGCTGGACAAATACGAAAACCCCGAAAAGTTCGGCACAGACAAGATCAGCTACACTTATCGCATCGTATATCGCTCCACCGACCGCACCCTTACCACGGACGAGATAGACCCGATTCAGAAAAAAATCTACGATCAAACCGCTTCTCTTTTTGGTGCGGAATTGCGTTAATTGTTAATAACCTTGGTTGACTTAATTTAAGATATTGCTAAACTCTTAGCAGCACAAATTTTGGAGGTCAAAATGGCGGATGAGACGATAGTTCTTAACCAATTAGACGAAGCCCGATTGGCTCGTCAACTCAAATGGGACAGGCGCTTTCTGGAAATCGCCCAGAAAGTCGCCGACTGGTCCAAGGACCCGTCCACCAAAGTCGGCACAATAATTATTGATCGAAACAATCGCCTTGTTTCGACCGGCTACAACGGATTTCCGCAAGGAGTGCTCGATTTGCCAGAAAGATACAACGACCGCAATGCAAAGTATTCAATGATAATTCACAGCGAGTTAAATGCGATTATTTTTGCTAAACGAGATTTGCGGGGCTACACCCTCTATTCCTATCCCCTTCAACCCTGTGATCGCTGCGCCGGTCCGATTATTCAAACCGGTATTAAACGTTGTGTCGCGCCACCTTGTCCGCCAGACAAAGACACGCGATGGCAGAAGTCGTTCCAAGTGGCGCAAACTATGTTCAAAGAAGCCGGCGTACGGTTGGATTTGATTGAACTATCGCCAAAATATTTAGGAGGAATCAGTGCGTAAAAAAGTTACTAGGAGAAATCTGACCCTAATGGAATTTGTTGAAAAATACAAACTGCCGGATAATTTCGGCGTTGATTCAATACCCTTAAAGCATCCCGAAACAGGCGAGAAAATTTATTTGATCGGCGAGGCAAGAATGGAAGAGTGGTATAGAAAGATGCCCGGTCAAGGTAACAGAGACGGCCAGATGTGGCCACTAATGCAGGGCCCCGGCTTTGATATTAGGGAATTAGAAGTGCATCCGGATATCAGACGGGAACTTGCCGGAGTCGGCACTTTCACCAAAAAATCTTCCATCAAACAGCAGTGTTGTGAATCTAAGTGTTAATTGCCGGAGAATCTTCTCCGGTTTTTTTGTTGCATTTTCAACCTCGCAAATCGAAAGATGACACAGGTTTTTGTTATCCAAAACACCTTGCCTTAGGGTATCCGAAATGCTATAATGATAGATATGATACTGCTCATAAAAGCTCTGTTTACGGGGCTGGTTGTCGGCCTTGTTTTTGGTCTTTTAAAGTTCCCCATTCCCGCCCCGGGAGCATTGGCCGGAGTGCTGGGTGTAGTTGGAATTTATCTGGGTTTTCTGGCGACAAAATTATTTACAAGATAAGTCATGGCTGAAGAAAAACAAAAACAACAATCTTATACCGCCAAAGATATCTATGTCCTTGAAGGTCTTGAACCGGTGCGCAAACGCCCGGGAATGTATATCGGTTCAACCGGCGTTGACGGCCTCCATCATTTGATATGGGAGGTTTTTGACAATTCACTGGACGAGGCAATGGCCGGTTATGCCAAAAATATCACTGTCACACTTTTGCCCGACAACCGCGTCAGCGTCAAAGACGACGGCCGCGGCATTCCGGTGGAAAAGCACAAGCAAACCGGTGTCTCGGCTTTGGAAACGGTTATGACCACCCTTCATGCCGGCGGAAAGTTCGGCGGCGAGGCCTATAAAGTCGCCGGCGGTTTGCACGGCGTCGGCGTATCAGTAGTCAACGCGCTGTCCATATATTTAAAGGCCGAAGTTCGTCGCGAAGGAGAAATTTACGAACAGGAGTATGAACGCGGCAAACCCAAAAAATCAATTAGAAAAGTTGGCAAAGTACCTAGGGGCCAGTCATCTCACGGCACAATCGTGACTTTTGAGCCCGACTCCGAGATTTTCAAAGAAATTTCTTTTGATTGGGAAAAGATACTCAATCACCTGCGCCAACAGGCTTATCTGACCAAAGGTGTCAAAATTATCATTGAAGATAAGAGAACTCCGCTTGTTGTTAAAGACCGCAAAGAACCCCAGTATCCGGCCCATGCTTTTTATTTTGAAGGAGGAATTGTGTCATATATTGAATACCTGAACCGCGGCCTTGAAGCAAAACATAACACCATCTTTTATACCGCCAAGGAACAGCAGGATATTTTTGTGGAAACTGCCATGCAATATGTGGATGACCTACAAAACAGAGAATTCAGTTTTGCCAACAACATCCATACGATTGAGGGCGGTATGCATGTGACCGGCTTCCGTTCAGCCATTACCCGCACTCTTAACGATTATGCCCGCAAGAATGGGTATATCAAAGAAAAAGACGATAATCTTTCGGGCGACGACGTTCGCGAGGGCCTAACTGTCATTATTTCCCTCAAATTGCGCGAGCCGCAGTTTGAAGGCCAGACCAAAGCCAAGCTGGGTACGCCCGACGCACGCACCGCAGTGGAAACTGTCATTAACACCGAGTTTTCCGACTGGCTTGAACGCAATCCGGCTGATGCCCGCCAGATATTAGAAAAAGTTATCTTGGCTTCCAAGGCCCGCCTCGCCGCCAAAGCCGCCCGCGAGACGGTACTGCGCAAAGGTGCCATGGAAGGCCTGACCCTGCCCGGCAAGCTTGCCGACTGTTCCAGCCGCGATGCTTCGGAATCAGAGTTGTTCATAGTAGAAGGCGACAGCGCCGGAGGAAGTTCCAAGCAGGGGCGGAATCGCCGAACACAAGCTATCCTTCCGCTCAAGGGCAAGATACTGAATGTTGAAAAGGCTCGCATTGATAAAATGCTGGCCCACCAAGAAATTCGCGCCCTTATTATTGCCATGGGCACCGCTATTGCCGAGGAGTTTGATATTTCCAAGCTCCGCTACCACAAAATTATTCTTATGGCTGATGCCGATGTTGATGGAGCTCACATCCGCACCCTTCTGCTGACTCTTTTTTACCGCTATTTTCCGCAAATCATAGAGAGTGGCCATCTTTATATCGCCCAGCCCCCGCTTTATAAAATACAAAAAGGAGCCAAAGCGGTATATGCTTATAACGACAAAGAAAAGGACAAAATTGTGGCGGAATTTGGCAGTGAAAAGCTCAAAGCTAAAAGCTCCCCGACTGGACAGGCAAAGCTAAAAGCCGATTCCGAATGGGAAGTCATGCCGTTGACGGAACAAAAAGAGACCGAAACCGCCGAACCGGAAAAAATAGCGGGTGTTAATATCCAACGCTACAAGGGTTTAGGGGAAATGAATCCGTCCCAACTTTGGGAAACTACCCTTGACCCGCAAAACCGCGTCTTGTTGCAGGTAACCGTTACCGATGCCGAAGCAGCCGACAAAGTTTTTGACACCCTCATGGGCTCGGAGGTTCTACCCCGCAAAAAGTTCATTCAATCTCACGCCAAGTCAGTCCAAAATTTGGATATTTAAAACCCCGCTTCAAAGGCGGGGTTTTGCTTTTTGACTGTCAGCGTGTTAATAATAAAGCGAAGCCCTTTGAAAATAAGGAGTCTCAAATGCTTGCAAAACAAGAAGGAATTGCCGTAATTTCGCATGATAATTATATTCTTTTCCCCGGTGTCACGGTGCGGATGTATTTGGCCTGTCAAAATGCCAACACAGAATGGCCCCACTATCTTAGGGTCGGGAATGAAGTTGTTTACGCCTTAAAATACGACGGGTCCCAAATGAGCTATAGCACATCGAAAGAGGATATGCCGTCCGAAATATTGTTTGGTTTTTATAGCATTGGCACCGTAGCCAAAGTAAGGTCCTTCCAGCAATTATCGGATACGCGGATCTGTTTTGAGCTGGAAGGGCTCGTTAAGTGCCATATCAAAGAAATTGACCTAAAACGGCAAAAAGCCGGTATGCAAATACCTATCGCCACAGACCTCATCCGGCAAATACCCGGTCCGGCCGTTGCCGCCAATTCACAAAAAACCCGCGCCGAAATTAACAGCATCAAGATCTCTCTGGCCGCTTTAACAGACAAGGTGCCAGCGTTATTGCAGAATGAAGATTTTACGGCATTGGCCCGCGAATTAAAAAATGCCGACAGTTTCCAGAAAGAAATTGATATAATCCGTAAATTAATTTACCTTATCTCCAGCCGATACCTTAAAAAACTGGTGCCCGGAATGGAATCCATTCAGGAATTATTGGCAAAAAAATCTTTTGAAGAAGAACTGGTGGTTTTTAACGGACTACTGAGCAAGGGATTGCGAAGCCAAATCAGCCAAAAACCGCAAGAGATCGGGCAAGAACAAGGGGTTAAAGTGGGAGAAACAAAAGCGCCTGAAAATCCGCAGCATAAAGCCAGGTTAGATAAGTGTGCCGAAGTGGCGCCGAATCTTAGGCCCGCAGACAGAACTCAACTGGAGCAGTGGATAAAAAACTACAGCTCGCCTAAAATCAGCCCCCAGCACGATGCCGCCCAGCAAAAATACTGCGATTTGATAGATAAGGTGCTGGAATATCCGTGGGGCAAGAGGACGGAAGATTGTTTTGATTTTGACGAAGTCCGCAAGAAATTTGATGAGGAATTGTATGGTTTAGAGACCGTGAAGCGGGAGATGTACGGCATCATTGCAGTTCTAAAACAACGCCGCAAAGCCAATCTCCTCGGCTCACCGGGCGATATTCTGTGTCTTGTCGGCAAGCCGGGAGTCGGAAAATCGGTTTCAATAATCGTTCTGGCTCACGCCATCGGACGCCATTACCAAGGCATCAATCTGGGCGGAATCAATCGCATAGAAGACCTCACCGGCCAACAATTTACGTTTGTCGGTTCAACCCCCAGTTTTATCAACGGAGCCATAAGCCAGTCGGGAGTTATCAATCCGATAATTGCTCTTGAGGAAATAGATAAAATGAGGGGGCCATGGGGTGATCCCAGCGCCGAACTGATGCTAATACTTGACCCGGTGCGCAATCACGAGATTCGCGACAAATATTTTCCCGATCCGATCCGCTTTGATTACGGTGAAGTATTGTTCATCTGTACCGCCAATTCGCTAACGGGTATCCCGCCGGCACTCCTCAGCCGCATGCTTGTCCTTGAAATACCCGGCTACGCAACAGAAGATAAGTTTAATATCGCGCAGAAGTATCTTATCCCGCGATGGGCCAAAGAAACCGGGCTGGCTCAATTGGCCGAATACCAGATCGATTCCGAGGCCATACGCCGCATAATCGCCGAATACACCGAACAGGAACCCGGAGTAAGACTGCTGGAACACAAAATCAAGGGACTGTTCAAATCAATAGCGGTTGCAAGAGAATATCATGGCAAAATGCTGGATAAAGTTGTGGTAACGGCTCGTGATGTCCCCAATCTTGTCAGCATTGACAAATCGCCATGCAGTATCGGTTTCAGGGCCAAGATTTGACATTAAAAAATTTTTTTGCTACATTACATAAGTGCCCTCGGGCACTTTTTAGATACGCTAAAAGGGGGTACAATACTCATCAATGGAAAAGTTAATAACTTTCCTCAAGGAAGTCAAAATAGAATTAGCCAAAGTAAGCTGGCCAAACCGCAAACAGACGGTCCAATACACGCTGGTGGTCATCGGCATTAGTCTTTTTATTGCTTTTTATTTGGGAGCATTGGATGCGGTTTTCGGATACATTTTGCAAAAGTTTCTGTTGAGATAATTTTGAATAATTTAGAAACGCAGCTGGCTTGGCCAGATTCGAGGCAAAAGCGAGTATTGCTCATCAGTGTACTAAAAGTACACTGATGAGCAAACGGAGCTTCTAACAAAGAAGATGGCCGAGAGCGTACTGCTTAATCCCGCCTTTGGCGGGATAGCAGAGTGTCCGGCAAGTTAAATGCCTAAACAAGTTACAACCGGTGAGCGTCGCTGGTACGCCATTCATACTTATTCCGGCTACGAAGATGCCGTCGCCCAAAATTTAAGACAGCGGGTTGAGTCGCTTGGTTTTGAAGATAAGATCTTCAATGTTTTAGTGCCCAAAGAAAAGAAAATCAAAATTCGCAGCGGCAAGAGGGAGAACACTGAAGAGAAGATATACCCCGGCTATGTCTTGGTAGAAATGGTCGTTGACGACGATTCGTGGTATGTTGTCAGAAATACGCCCAGTGTTACCGGATTTATCGGAGCTGGCACCGTCCCTACGCCTTTGTCTGATGCTGAAATAGAATCCCTGCTCAAGAGAACCGGCGTTGAGGAGCCCAAACATAAGATTGATGTGCAAGTTAATGATCGGGTTAAAATTACCGACGGGCCATTCAAGGATTTTGACGGCAAGATATCCGAGGTTGATGTGGAAAAGGGGAGAGTTAAGGTGTTGGTAACAATATTCGGACGAGAAACACCAGTTGAATTGGATTTCTTACAGATCAAAAAGCTCTAGGCCGTCAGGCACTAGGCTCTAGGCGTTAACCCAAGTGCCTAAATCCTAATATCCTAAAGCATAAAAAGTGGCCAAAAAAATCAAAACAATAGTTAAACTTCAGGTTGAGGGCGGTCGGGCTACGCCGGCTCCGCCGGTCGGCACGGCTTTAGGGCCGCACGGCATTAACTTACAGCAATTCGTAAGCCAGTTTAACGATGCAACCAAAGACAAACAAGGCGAAGTTACCCCATGCGAAATAACTATTTACGAAGACCGGACTTTTGAATTTAAGCTTAAAACCCCTCCCGCGGCATATCTTTTGCGCGTAGCCGCCGGCGTTGAAAAGGGCTCCGGCACGCCCAACAAGAACAAGGTCGGCAAGGTCACCGAAGCGCAAGTCCGCGAAATCGCCGAAAAGAAAATGAGCGACCTGAACGCCAATGACCTTGAGGGAGCTGTGCAAATAGTCAAAGGAACGGCTCGAAGCATGGGACTAGACGTTACGAAGTAACATCGCCCGAACATTTTGTCCGGCAAAATGTTTTAGGGTCTGAAGACCGCCTTTTTGTTATCCCCATTGTCTAAAATTACTATTGCATTAAAATTGGTGGGCAAGAACCTTAACATCGAGGTGACAAGTGGATTCCAAAACTGTTAAAGAACTCTTCAGCCAAAATTCTTACCCGGGATTTTTCTGCGTGTTTGAAGGCGTTGACTACGGCGGTAAAGACACCCAGCTTGAACGCTGGGGAAAATACAATGCCGCTTACGGATTGAATTTTGAATTTACTCGCGATCCGGACATCGGCCCGCTGGGTCCCCACATTCGCGCAATTCTGAATACCAAGACGGCTTTTGAAAAATTAAGCCCCCATCAGCATCAGCAAATCTTTTGGGAAAATCGCATCTTATTCTGGAAAGACGAAATACTGCCGCGGCTTGTAGCCGGCAAAACAATCCTTCAAAGCCGGTGGTCGTTATCGGGTCTATATTCGGCATTTGAACTGAAAGAAGTTGATGAATACATTGTCCTGCAAGCTGACCTTTTTGCCAAACGTAAAACTCAATTCATCGCGCCGGATCTGACTTTGATTTACCTGATACCTCCGGAAATATCCTATGAACGGATGCACAAGTCCAAAAGAACTCCGGATCAGTATGAAAATCCTGAAACTTTTGCCCGAATCAATAAAAATTATAAGTATTTCTGCAATACTTATTCCGATGTCTATAACATTAAAATTATAGACGGCACTAAGACAGAAGAACAAGTTTTCTTGGAGTCAAAACAGTTGATATTTGGCGAAATCGCAACAAAAAATAAAGGCAACAAAGAGGTGACGCCATGACAGAATTTACGCCCGAAGAAATTTCGGTTTTAGAAAAATATGTCAGCGACCCCGCCGGCGATACTTTCGTGCTACTGGACACACTGACCGGCCTTAAAGGCGCGCTCTATGCCCGCTATTCGCGGGCTAAGGGAAGTTTGCGCCAAACACTATTAAAAGAGTTCCTGAAAGACGGAAAATTAAATCTTGACCATGCCGCCGATTTGGTGGAAAAGATATTAAACGCCTTCGGCGATGACAGCGTGGGCGAACTGGAAGGCGCTCATCTGGCTTTGGAGAGAATCTCTAATCTGCTTACAAAAATCGTTGAAGATTGTCGTATCGGAGGCAGTCCTATTGAGCAATCCACCCGTTATGTATTTTACGACCAGCGAGACGCGGAGGGAAGATATTCTTATTTACGACCCGAGGAAATTGTTCGGGCCGGTCTTCTTCCGCAATATGAAAAAGACATGGATTTTATCTTTGACACTTATACGACAGCGATGCCAAAACTGATTGAGTTCTTAAAAACGCTGAAAAGCGCGGATAAATCTTCTTACGCCTTCAAACCAAACGACAAAACCAAATATCGACTGGCGCAACTGACTGATGAAGAAGATATCAGGAAATTCAAAACTACCTATACTGCCGATATTAGAAGCAAGGCCTGCGACATAGACCGCCTGTTGTTGCCGGCGGCCACGCTAACTAATGTTGGATTATTCGGCAATGGACGATACTTTACCGCCCTTATCACAAAGTTGCTGTCCGGTGAACTGACCGAAGCCCGAGAGAGAGGTGTTGCCGCAAAACATGAGCTTTCCAAGGTTATCCCGAAGTATGTGAAGCGCGGAAAAGAAAACCCATACTTCAAAAACATAGACCGGGATATGCAGGTTCTTCCATTAGTTTCCCTGCTTGCCAAGAAAGAGACAACATTCCTACCGACAAGGCCTGACAACAACCCCGTGGTTGATCTTCTTGTTGGCAATGATCTCGGTTTAGAGCTCTCGCAAATAGCGCATATTCTCTACCCCTACTGCCCGCTTTCTCTCCTAAGCATTTATACTCTGTTGAGAGAAACCTGCAACAATGAGGAGCTGGAGAAAGTTGTCCGAACATACTGCGGATTAGATGGCCGCAAAAACGATAACGATCCAACCGGAAGGCGCAATCGCATGGGCCGAAGCATGGAAGGATGCTACCCTCTGACATTTGATTTCGTGGCTGATTTCGGTATTTACCGCGACTTACAGCGCCATCGCCAGCTAACCCAGCAACGGCAGTTGTTGAATCCGCATCTGGGCTGGGTCATGTCGGAAGAATTTGAAGCAATCGGAATGCGCCAGCAGTATGAAGAGTGCATCGGAAGATCAGCCAATTTATTTGAAACGCTCAAAGGGGCCTGTGGTCCAATAGTCGCCCAGTATGCCGTTCTGTTTGCTTTCAAAATCCGCTGGTATATGGGCATGAATTTGCGCGAAGCCCAGCATCTGATAGAGCTTAGAACTACCAAGCAGGGGCATCCGAGTTATCGCAAGGTCTGTCAGCTTATGCACAACGAACTAATGCAGCGGCTACCTCGCTTTGCTAAGTTTATCAACTGCGACCACAACACTTATTACTGGTCTCGGGCGGAGTCGGAAGCCCGCCAGCGGGCCAAAGAATCCTAAACGGTGCAAATACAAAGTTTTTCTCGCCTCCCTTCGGGAGGCCTTTATTTTGCTCTTATTTATAGTAGTATGAAGAAATGGCTCCGGTTGATAAACCAAAATTTATTTTTGACCCTCTTTTGGGACTGATGGATGTAACAAAAGTATTGCTCTTATTAGACGAAGAAAGGTTTCAGTCTTTAGGTTTTAAGTATCAATTGGGCTTGGTCTCAACCATTTTCCCGTCAGCAACCCACACGCGGAAACAACATTCTTTAGGCGCTTATGGCCGAACTAAAAAATTGACTGCTGACTGGCTTCACCACGGTTTTATAAAAGAAACCGAGGCCTTTTGTCTTCAGGTATACGCCCTTTATCACGACATCGGCCACGGTCCGTTTTCCCATGTTACAGAACGGCTGGGAAAGATTGACCACGACATGCGTGGCCTTAAGATAATAGAAGGCCTAAAAGATAAATTTGTTGCCGTCGGGTGCGATTATAATCTCCTCCACGATCTTTTTTCCAGAAAAAATTCTCTTTACCTTGCTGTTTTTGATAAAAATTTAGGCACGGAAAAACTGGATTATCTTGAGCGGGACGCTTTTTACACTTTGGGCGAGCGTCCCGGAGTTGAGTTTTTGGCCAAACACACCTATTTCATAGACGGGAAACTGGTCATAAATGAGGTGGCGGTTGATCAGGCCAAAGCGATACAGGAGTTTTACATAAAAATGTCAAAAAATGTTTACCTACGGAAAAAAGCGGCAATCCTGCAGCGGCTGGTTGAAAAAATGACCCATAAACTAATGGGGGACGGGCTAAGCGAAAAAGGATTGTTTAATCTTACGGATGCCGGTCTTTTTGGAAGATTTGAATTGTCCAAGAATAAGCTGGTTAAATTTTATTATAGCAGGTTCATGGCTGGAATTTTCCCCAAATTAACATTAGAGTTTAAGTATCAATCCGCCAATCCGGATACCGGTTTTGTAAACAAAACAATCCAAACAATCGGAGTAGATTCGGGGGCGCTTGACCGCTTGATCAGTTCTCCCCGCGTAAACAATTTGTTTGAGTTGGAAAAACTGGAAAACAAAATAGCCGATTTGACCAAAATTCCCGCTAAATTTTTATTGATAATCCCGCCATTTTCCAAAAACAGATTTGAACCGGAAGATATCTATGTTTACAACAAGGAAAGGAAGATCAGGCGGGTCAGCGACATCTATCCCAACCATTTCGCCGCCATGAAAGAGTACGGGCGCTCCCATCTTGGCTTAAGAATTGCGGTTTATAATGAGTACCGCAAAAACCTATACGATCAGTCGGAAAAAGTTAAAAATTATCTCCTAAAATTCACTGAAAATGTATAAAACTACGATTGGACTGGAAATACATGCTGAGCTTAAAACAAAGACCAAGATGTTTTGCGATTCGCTCAACGACCCGGATGAAAAGCATCCCAACATTAATATTTGCCCCGTCTGCATGGGTCATCCTGGCGCTTTGCCAGTAATCAACCGTGAAGCCATAAACAAAATGCTCCTTATTGGTCTAGCTTTGAACTGCAAAATTTCTCAAGATACTTTTTTTGAAAGAAAAAATTATTTCTATCCGGATTTGCCTAAGGGATACCAAATTTCTCAATTTCAAAAACCGTTGTGCGAGAATGGGTGGCTGGAAATAGCAACCAGCGACCAGCGACCGGCGACAAGTAAGAAAAAAATAAGAGTCGAGAGAATTCACCTAGAAGAGGATGCGGGTCGTCTGCAGCATCCACCCGACGGCAAATATTCTCTGGTGGACTATAATCGCGCGGGCGTTCCCTTAATGGAACTGGTTACTAATCCCGATATTGAGACCGGTTCTGAAATTAAGTCCTTTGTCGAAGAATTACAGCTTATACTGCGTTATCTTGGCGCTTCCGATGCCGATATGGAAAAGGGGCAGATGAGAGTTGAGGTTAATATTTCAGTTTCCAAAACTGACAAGTTGGGAACCAAGGTTGAGGTCAAAAACATCAATTCAATCAAAGCGGCCGCCGCAGCCGCGGATTATGAAACAAAAAGGCAGATTGAATTGCTGGAAGCGGGAGAGAAGATAGTTCAGGAAACGCGTGGGTGGGACGATAAAAAACTGATAACCATAAGTCAGAGGACCAAAGAGGGCTCCAGCGATTACAGATATTTCCCCGAACCGGATCTGCCGCCCCTGAAATTCAACGAACCAGATATTGAAGAAATCAAATCCAAACTGCCGGAGTTGCCTCAACAAAGAAGAGAAAGATTTACAAAAGAATACGGACTGCCGGATAGCGACATCGCGCTCTTTATCACCAATAAAAAGCTGGGAAATTATTTTGAAAAGATTGCCAGTGAGCTTATCTCCATAGAACATAAGGAAAAATTATTTAAACTTGCTTCAAATTATTTAATTACCGAATTGCAAAAATTACTATCTGATGTTTCCGCAGAAATTGACGACATCAAGATAACGCCCGAAATGTTTGCCGACTTTGTTGTCCGCGTATCCCGAGGAGAAGTCTCTTCTTCCGGCGCCCAAACATTGCTCAAAGAAATGTTCGCCAGTGGCAATAGCCCCGATTATATCATCCGTCAAAAAGATCTGGCGCAGGTGTCCGATCTGGATACTCTTAAATTAGCCGCGGAAAATGTTATTATGGAAAATAGCAAAGTAGCTGAAGATTACAAAAAAGGCAAAAAAGGGGCCTTGAAATTCCTTATTGGTCGAATCATGGCCGCGACAAAGGGTAAAGCCAATCCCCAAATCGTAGCCGAACTAATTGAAAAAATATTAAACGACTAAATGAGCATATTCAAAAAAATTTGGGCCAAATTAACGTCCACTGATGTTGAAACCATTCAGCCGTCTGGAAATAACCTGCCTCTGCTTATGCCAAACCCTGAAACCTATTTTAAACCGGAAGAGGGGGAAGTTGCGGAATCAGCGGAAAAGCAAATAGAATTGGAGGGGAAAACGGGAAATGCCACTGGAAATACCGGAGAGAAAGAAACCGAGGAGTATATCAAAAAATTGCAAAACTAGTCGGTCATCCATCTTCTGGCCAGAGCGCGCGCGGCTTCTTTTCCGGATACCCAGACAACATTTTTATTTCTCTTGAACCATGTCATCTGTCTTTTGGAATAGCGGATTATATCGCGCAAAAGATTTTTGTATTCCTCCGATTTTATGAAGGGGGCGACTCTGATTTTGCGCTTTGCGCTTTGCGTCTCACGCTTTAGATATAACGACAGCCATCGGTATTCCAGCCCCAGATCATAAAGCCGTCTCCGGGTTAAACCGCCATCCCGCAGTTTTCGCGTCTCTGCCACCATCCCTTGTTTTATCCTTTCATTGAGGCGTTTTTTTATCCTTTTCGCCAATTCTTCTTTTGATAATTTAACCCCAATCCATAAAATATCATAGTCACTTTCTTGATACTTACTACTCGCTACTCGATACCTTCCGCTTGCTACCTCTATCGCCCTAACAAGGCGTCTTTTGTTTTTGGCGTCAATATTTTTTGCCCTTACGGGATCAAGTTTCTTAAGCCTCTCAAAAAGCTGTTTCGCGGATAGTTTCTCCAGTTTCGCCCTTAATGTCCTGTCCGGCGGCACGTCAGGAAGATTCACACGATTCAAAAGCGCGTCAATATAAAACCCCGTCCCGCCGACGATAATTGGTATCTTGCCTTTGCCAAGAATCTCTTCAATCGCCTTTTCTCCCATCCGCTTAAAATCCGCCGCGGTGAATTGTTTTTTAGGATTTGCAACGTCAATCAGCCAATGCCGAATCCCTCTTGAATAAAAGAGGCCTCGACCTAAATTTTGACTTTTGATTTTTGATTTTTGAATTCGGTCTTGGTCAACCTTGCCCGTTCCGATATCCATCCCGCGGTAAACCTGCCGACTGTCAGCCGAAATTATTTCAGCCCCTTTTATTCCGTATTTCTCTCGGAATGGTTTACCCTGAGTAAGTTTGGCGAGTCGTAGGGCTAAACCCGACTTGCCCGAAGCCGTCGGGCCCAATATCACTATTATTTTTATCTTCTTGCGGTCTGCCATACTTTCCTCTAGTATTACTACATTCGGACGGGAATATAAAGTTCCTTAACAAGGAGCGGTTGTGAAAAAATGGTTCGCTCTCTGGCCATGTTTGGGATTACCTTTAATGTGGCTGTTGAATATAGACCTGGGCATTATTCCGTATTTGCAGATGCATGGTCTCGGATTTTTGCATACCTCCATAATTGCCTGCATTCTTGCCACCGGTGAGTTGGTTTATGTTTACTGGTTAATAGGCTGGATTGACGGTTTTGTCAAAAAAATTGCAAAAAAGAAAATCGCAGAGAAATCAATCAGGGAAGACATAAATTTTTTAAAGAAATTTTGGAATAAACTGAAGAGGAACGGCTACTACGACGAGATTGTCGGTTATTTTTCCAAAAAATATAACCCCGAGCAATACGCCAATCTCCGCATCTTCAAAGCTATCAAGTGGGGAGGTTATCCGGCAATTTTTCTGGTTGGAATCTTTCCAGAACCCGGCTCGCGCATTGTCGGCACCTTATTTTGCCGTATCAGCGGTTGGAGAAAAGGATTTTTCGTCCTGCTGGTTGGCAATATCGTCAAAACGGTCGGCATGGTTAGGTTCTGGCAATATATCTTTCAAATTTCAACCGAACTGCGGATCATAATCATTACGGCCATGGCCACAATTATCGTTCTGTTGTATTTTTTTTCAAAATTTAAAAGAACCGCCACCAAGTGACGGTCTTTTGTTGTGGAACGCAATCCGAGTATGCTCCGCAAATTTACAGCGACTTTGCCTTTTCTTCTTGAGTTACCTCCGCAATGAAACTCTCCACGCTCATTTGTCCCAAATCTCCTTTACCCCGCTGGCGAACTGCTACCATGTCGCTGACTACCTCTTTTTCTCCGATTACCGCAAGATATGGGATCTTTTGAAGTTCGGCTCCGCGTATTTTTTTGCCCAAAGTTTCGTTTTCATTATTTAACTCCGCGCGAATACTTGCATTTTTGAGACGCTGTTCCACCGCCCGGGCCGCCTCGCTTTGTTTGTCGGATACGGAAAGGACTGCAACCTGCACCGGCGCCAGCCATACCGGAAACGCTCCGGCGTAGTGCTCAATCAATATGCCCAGGAACCGTTCCGTTGAGCCGAGAATCGCCCGATGGATAACTACCGGCTGTTTTTTAGTTCCATCCGTATCAACATATTCAAGCCCGAATCTTTGGGGCAAATTCATATCTAGCTGAACCGTGGAAAGCTGCCACGGCCGACCGATGACATCTTTGAATATGAAATCAAGCTTCGGACCGTAGAATGCCGCCTCGCCTTCGCCAATATCATATTTCCAGTTCCTGTTTTTTATAAGCCCTTCCAATATCTTCTCGGATTTTTCCCACACATCAGAGTCGCCGATATATTTTTCAGGCGTTTTAATATCCCGAATCGAAACTCGGACATGAAAATCGTTAAAACCAAAAACCTTATAAGTTTCCTCTATCATGTCCAGCATTAATCCGACCTCTTTTTCTATTTGTTCGGATGTGGCAAACACATGGCAGTCGTCCTGCGTCAGCGAACGCACCCGTGTTAATCCGGAGAGCTCTCCCGATTTCTCGTAACGGTAATTAGTCGTGGTGCAAACATAACGAATGGGTAACTCGCGGTAAGAATGGGGGAGCGACTTATACAACATCATAAAATGCGGGCAATTCATCGGCTTGATGTAGTAGTCGGCCTCGTCGGGAAGACGCATCGGCGGGTAAAGCGCGTCGTATTTTTCAAGATGGCCCGAAATCTTGTAGAGCTCGCCCTTGGTCACATGAGGAATCCAGATCGGCATATAGCCGCGCTTTTCTTGTATCTCGGTGATAAAATTTTCCACCAAGCGACGCAGTATCGCTCCTTTGGGATAAAAAAGCGGCAATCCCGGCCCGACTTCTTCAGCGATGGTAAAAAGCCCCAGCTCTTTGCCCAATTTACGGTGGTCGCGCTTTTTGGCTTCCTCCAGCATCCGCAAATGCGCATCCAACTCTTCTTTGGCATAAAAAGCCAGTCCGTAAATACGGGTAAGCATCGGATTTTTTTCGCTTCCGCGCCAATACGCTCCGGCGATATGGGTCAATTTAAATCCTTCGGGGTCTATTTCTTTGACATCTTCAACATGGCCGCCACGGCAGAGATCTAAGAAACCAGCTTGTGGCTTATAGCTTGTAGCTTGTAGCAAGGACTTCTTGGCGGGGATACTTGTTTCGGGGCCGGAGTAGTAAAGAGTTATGGGTTGTTTGTTTTTTTCCAGTTCATTAATTAGTTCCGTCTTATACTGATTTCCGTTGTAGATTTTTCTTGCTTCGTCCGGAGTGACATCAATTTTCTCAAACACCTCCCATGACTTTAAAATCTCCCGCATTTTCTTTTCAATCTTCGGCAAATCACTGTCAGAAATAACCATTTTTTGGTCCGCGTAGGTCTGCGTACCAATCCGCGTCTGTCCGCGCAGTTCAGCAGAACTGAAATCTATATCGTAGTAAAATCCGTCCTCAATTGCCGGTCCGATGGCCAATTTTGAACCGGGATACAAATCCAAAACCGCCGCGCCTAGGAGGTGTGCCAAAGAGTGACGCAAATGTTCAAGCGGTTGCGCAACCATGATTAAAGAATAACAAAGAAGGGGGCATAAATCAAAACCGTCCGTTGATGGGCGGCTATACTACGCCGAGCTCATTAATGCCAACGGTTTAACCGTATCGCAGAGGAGTTTGAGGACGCCGTCGCGGTCGTTTACCTTACCTTGGACCACCACAATACTGTTTTCTTTCCAGACATCGGGATTTTGCTCAAAAACATTGGGAAAAACGACGACCTCAATTTTGGAGGACAGGTCTTCCAGCCATGAAAAAAGCATGGGTCGGCCGGTTTTGGTCATAATTTTCTGGGTCTTGGTGATAACTCCGCCAATCCTGACCGCCCCCGATATCGTCGCCTTAAGGTCGCCGACTTTTGTAACCCTCTCTAGCGCAAGCTGGGTCTGGTAGGTATTCAACGGGTGCTCGGAAACAAACAATCCCAGCAATTCTTTTTCCCACATAAGTTTCTCCGGCTGGCTGGCCGCGGTTGTGGTCATCAGCTTGAGGGGCGGCAAAACAACTTTAGTATTTTCTCCGAAAAGACTTGTTTGTTTCTGGGATGCGTTCTTTTGTTCATCTCGCGCATGAGTAAGCAGGGACTCAACATTAAACAAGAGCGTGTTCCGTTCGCCAAATTCATCAAGAGCGCCGCACTTGATAAGACTTTCAAGAGACTTTTTGTTGAGATCTTTGTTATTAATGCGCGTGATGAAATTTTCAATATCCCCGTAAGGTCCGCGCCCCGCGCGTTCGGCAATGATGGCGTCAGCCACCCCTTCTCCCAGATTTTTGATGGTCAACAGCCCGAAACATATTTGGTCTTCGGCGCCGGCTGTTTTAACAACGGTAAAATCCTTGGCCGAGCTGTTGATGGCCGGAGACAGCACCGGTATTTTCATCCGCTTGCATTCGGTGATAATCTCGGCAATCTTTTCGGTATCACCGGCTTCGGCGGTAAGCACGGCGCACATATATTCGGCCGGAAAATTGGCTTTCATATATGCCGTCTGATAGGCTACGCGGCCATAACAGGCGGCATGGGCTTTGTTGAAACCGTAACCCTGAAACGGTTCAAACAAATTCCAGATTTCTTCCGCTTTGTCTTTGCTCATGCCACTGTGGGTCTGACAGCCCTCAACGAAAATTTTGTGCTGTTTGGCCATTTCCGCCGGAATTTTCTTACCGACTGCTTTGCGGAATTTGTCCACCGTCTCCCAGTTATACCCCGCCAGTTCCAGAGCGGTAAACAGCAGGTCGTCCTGATAAACCAAAATACCATAGGATTTGGCAAGAAAACTTTCGGCCTTGGGATGAAAGTAGGTTATCTTGCTTCGGCCCTGCTTGCGGGCGATATACTCGGGAATGTTGTTCATCGGGCCCGGGCGATACAACGCGACCATGGCGTTGATGTCATGGACGGTGGTGGGCTTGAGTTCCATCAGGTGCTTGGTCATACCGGAACCACTCAACTGGAACAACCCTTCAGTTTCGCCTTTGGCCAGCATGATAAACGTTTTCTTGTCGTCAAAAGGTATTTTTTCAATATCAATATTGAGCCCGCGATGTTCGCGCACCAGCCGCACCGCATCTTCCAATATCGCCAGATTGCGGATTCCCAAAAAATCCAACTTAGTCAGCCCAACGCCATCTTCGCCTACGGTATACATATCATATTGCGTAATCAGTTTATCGCCCGTTTTAGGATCAAACTGAATCGGAACATAATTAACCAGCGGTTGGGGGGCAATGACCACTCCGGCCGCGTGAACCGACACATGCCGGACAGTGCCCTCAAGTTTTTTGGCAATATCAAGAATCTGCCGCACCTCGGAATCTCTCTCATATAAATTCTTTAACTCCGGCTCAAGTTCCATGGCGTGGTCAATCGTCATTGGGAATCCTTGCGAACCCATCGGAATAAGCTTGGCGATCCGATCTCCCAGTTCATATGATTTTTCCAGAGCGCGGGCCACATCGCGAACCGCCCCGCGGGCCATCATGGTGCCGAAAGTGCTGATTTGGGCTACTTTGTCCGCGCCATATTTCTTTTTGGCATATTCAATCACTTCTTCGCGCCTGTTATCGGCAAAATCCATGTCAATATCCGGCGCGGATGGGCGAAACGGGTTCAGAAACCGTTCAAAAGGAAGTTTGAATTCTATCGGATTGACATTGGTTATGCCAGAAAGATGGGCCACCAGAGAACCGGCGGCGGAACCGCGGACAGTCGTATAAATGTTGGATTCCCGCGCAAAACGCAGAAGATCGGCGACCACCAGAAAGTAGGGGGCGTAGTTTTTGTTCCTGATTATTTCCAATTCATAGCACAACCGCTCCGTAATTTCCGGATTAACATCCAACCCGCGCTCCTTAGCGCCTTGCAAGGTAAGTTCTTTTAGCATCTGGTCGGCGGTTTTGCCGGGTTCAAGCACAAAATCGGGGAAAATAAATTTACCCAATGCCAGTTCAACATTGCACCGCTGGGCGATCTTTTCCGTATTTTCTACCGCATCCGGAATATCTTTGAACGCCTCCGACGCTTCTTCGGTTGAGGTAAAATGATAGTTCCCGTCACCCTTAAATATGCCCGTGTCGCTTACATCGGTGTTGGTTGAAATGGCCACAAGTATTTTGTGGGCAAATTTGTCATCAGAATTAAGATAATGCGAATCCTGCGTGGCTACCAGCGGAATGTTGAGTTTATGCGCCAGCGTTATCAGGGACTTGCGCCATTCCCAGAAATTTTCCACTTCAGGATGGTGCATGATCTCAATAAAATAATTGTCAGCCCCTAAAATATCCTGATATTCCCGCGCTATCTTCTCGGCTTTTTCAAGATTGCCCGACTGAATACTTCTCCCCAATTCGCCCGCCAGACACCCTGAAAGAGCGATCAGCCCCTCGGAATGTTCGCGAAGAAGTTCTTTGTCAACACGAGGTTTATAATAGAAGCCCTCAATATGCGCGGCAGTAACCAGCTTAACCAGATTTTGATAACCAATATTATTTTTGGCTAAGAGGGTAAGGTGGTATCGTTTGTTGTCTATGCCGGGTTCTTTGTCAAAACGGGTCCGGTTTGCCACATACGCCTCCACGCCGATGATGGGCTTGATGCCGGCTTTTTTACAGGCCGCGTAAAACTCAATCGCTCCGTACATTGCGCCGTGGTCGGTAACGGCCAGCGCTTCCATGCCCAGCTCTTTGGCGCGCGCGACAAGCCCGTCTATTTTTGACAGGCCGTCAAGCAAGGAATAATGGGAGTGGGTGTGAAGATGAACGAAGTTAGACATTAGAATAAACAGAACTCGCGATTACGGTAATTTATTTTTGTAATCGCGAGTATCATGCATTCATTTTACCACCGCCATTTTTTCCCTCAATGGCACTAACATGTGGACAACCCATTTTATTCTTGCAATCCGTCAAGCTTTATGTTATTGTGTGTTTACGAAAGTTTCTAAATAGAACGCAGCTGGCTTGGTCAGATTCGAGACAAAAGCGAGTATTGCGACGATGTGTGCCAAGTGTACACGGAGGAGCAAACGGAGGCGATTCTTGGAGCGGCTAAAGCACGCTCAAGAAACTTCGCCTGAAAGCTTTTAACGAAGAAGATGGCCAAGAGCGTACCGCCCATCAGCAGATGGCGGAGCGACCAGCAAGTTATATCGTGGCAGTACCAAGACATCACATGGCCAAGGGCCACCAACTGCGCCGCCGCAGCCACCTTGCATTAAAACCCCTCAAACTGGTGGCCTGTTCGCATTGCAAAAAGACGGTCAGACCCCATACCTTATGCCTTCATTGCGGCTACTACAAGG
>MGKV01000007.1:14552-76806 GCA_001795795.1 Candidatus Yanofskybacteria bacterium RIFCSPLOWO2_02_FULL_45_18 | reverse complement strand
TTACGCCGACTTACGCAGACATTTTTTAGTTTGTCCGCGTAGTTCCGCGTTTAGTCCGCAAAGTCCGCGGTGGCTCAACAAAGGTGAGCCACAGCTCCGGCTCTTTGTAGGCATATGGTTTCAGTTACTATTTCACTCCCCTCACCGGGGTGCTTTTCACCTTTCCCTCACGGTACTGGTTCACTATCGATCACTAAAAGTATTTAGCCTTACCCAGTAGTATGGGCAAATTCACCCAGGACAATCTTATCCCGGACTACTCAGGTAACAGAACAAGAGGTTGAACATTTTCGCATACGGGACTGTCACCCGCTATGGTCGGCCATTCCAGGGCCGTTCTGCTAACATCCAACTTTGTAACTCTTTATCTAGAAAATAGAGAATAGAAAACAGAAAATAGAATTTGGATTACTCCTCTTTCTACTTTCTGGATTCTATCTTCTAGATTCTAGAAGTGTCCTATCCCTATTACCCCATGTGACTCGCCTCTGCTCGTCACCGCCGACTAACGCTGACTTTACGCCGACTTACGCAGACATTTTTTAGTTTGTCCGCGTAGTTCCGCGTTTAGTCCGCAAAGTCCGCGGTGGCTCAACAAAGGTGAGCCACACGGTTTAGGCTATTTCCCGTTCGCTCGCCGCTATTAAGGAAATCTTTTTGATTTATTTTCCTCTGGCTACTGAGATGTTTCACTTCGCCAGGTACGCCACGCCGCTTTGCGGCGAATTCAAAATTCAAAATGCAAAATTCAAAACTACAAGTTAAAATTAAAAATTGTCTGAAACTTTTAACTTTTGAATTGAAATTTTGACTTTTGATTTTTTACTTTTAACTTCGCTGTAAAGCGGCGCTCGCGCGGGTTTGCCGCGCGGGGTTTTCCCATTCGGTCATCTCCGGATCAAAGGCTGCTAGTCGCCTCCCCGAAGCTTATCGCAGACACGCCACGACCTTCATCGCCTTTTAGTGTCAAGGCATCCTCCATACGCCCTTATTAGTTGGAAGTCGTAACCAAACCTTTTCTACTGCAATTCCCGTATTTCGGCTATGGCTTCGGAAAAATTTTTCCATATACGTTCAGTATACATCAAAATTTTTCCTCGCTTCACTCGAAATCTGGAAATTTCGTTACGAAAGAGCTTGGTTACGACTTCCAAATGAGTAACACATCCGTTGCTACGCAACGGAAATTTAAAATTAACTTAACCCGCTATCATACTTTATCCCGTTTAGAAGTAACCCCTACGGTTGTGATGGCATTTCGGTGCCACACTTCTCACGGGCTTAAATTATCAAGATTCTTGCATTTACCGCCAATAATTGTTTCCGGTACCGGCTGCAATTATTGATTGTAAATGCCCCAGCAAACTCCTTTATAAAATATAAACGCCGCTTTAAGCGGCATGATTTGAGCGCGAAACCCCAGACGCTTATTAGCCACTTAAATTAATAATTTTATATAGGATATTCATTATCAGTGGCAGTATAACAAAGCCTCTACTTACCGTCAATAGATATGTCTATAACCTGTGGAAACTAAAATATGGTCAAGATAATCGGTCCATTTTTTGTGACGGCTATGGTATGTTCAAAGTGAGCGGCGAGACTGCCGTCTTTGGTCAAATAACCGTGTCCGTCCGGGCTATTCTTAACCTGCCACCTGCCCGCCAGAACTATCGGTTCAATCGCGATGGTCATGCCCGCAATTAATTTGTCGCCGTGGCCGGCCTTGCCAAAGTTCGGCACATGCGGAAGCTCATGCAGTTGACGGCCAATACCGTGGCCGACCAGATCCCGCGCCACATTGAACTGGTTATGCTCCACGAATTTCTGGATTGCCCAGCCGATATCGCCGACGGTATTGCCAAGCCGCGCCTCGCGAATACCGCGCTCTAGTGCCTCGCGGGTAACGCTTGTCAATTTATTTTTTAGCTTGCGTGTTTTTTCGTCATCGGTTGATTGCCCGCCGACAACCAAAGTTACCGCCATATCGGTATGAAAATTCTTATAAAGTATCCCGAAATCAAGTTTTAACAGGTCGCCCGGATTAAGCAGGCGGCCGGACGGCACAGCATGAACAACTTCGTCATTAACTGAAGTGCAAATTACCGCCGGATAACCGCCATAACCAAGAAAAGACGGCTGGACATTATTGTCGGTGACAAGCTTCCGTGCTAAATTATCAATCATAATCGTTGTCATGCCCGGCTTAACGACATTTTCAATTTGCGACAAGATTGCATGCAAAATTTTACCGCCCGCACGCATTGTGGCGATCTCTTCTTGTGTTTTGATGTTTATCACTGTTTAGGGGTGGGTGCAGGTCAGCGCTACTTTGTGTTCGTTGATATCTCCGAGCTCACCAGTTAAGTGGCCCATAATTTCGTCGTGGACTGATTTAATGGTTTGGTTGCCGCCAACACGTATAACCTTATATCCCATATTATCAAGCAAATCAACAACCGGCTTGGTTTCCTCAAGATATGTTTGGTATCTAATTTTAATTGTCTCGGGGTTATCAATGCTTCGCAATTCCAGCTCACTACCATCCTTAGGACAGATTTTCATATCTTTAAATTCGGGTAAATTGGGTATGGGGTGACGGTTGGCTTTACAGATGTGGCGGTGAGAATTGCGCTCAACTGATTCACTTTCGCCAATATCTAAGTTAAAAACTTTTACATTCTCGCGCCCATAAAGCTCGTCAAAGATTGGCATCTCTTTTTCACCCTCATAAACCGTCCGCGGTGAACCGCTAAAAACGATACCCACCCCACCGCTAGCAAGCCCTCTTATCTTCTCCGATATCCAGCCGACAACAACCTCTGGCGTAACCAATTTGCCAGATTCGAAATTATCTTTTTCCTGCTTAATAGTCGGGTCGTTTGCATCGCCGGTCTTTATTTTTTCTTCAATGACTTTGGACGTCTCAAAATTAAACAACGCAAAATCATCGGCCAACATTTCCGCCTGTGTGCCCTTGCCGGCGCCCGGCGGCCCGATTATGATTACTATCCATTTTTTTGGAATGTTAATCATGCATTTATAATACTAAAAATAAAAAGTCCCGTCACTGGTTAGTACTGGAAAGTCCCTGTTGACCCCGCCCTTTTGCAAAAAGAGCGGGGTTGAGAACTTCTTTTTGACTAAATTGAGTAGCAAAAAGCCCGCGAAAAGCGCGGGCCAAGCACCAATGAATTCAAGGACAAAAATCAATGAGTCCAGGTGCTAAAAACCAGATCAACTTGCGGAGACAGCTGCCGGGTAGAGGCCACAGAAGTCGTAGTCAAGGCAGATGCAGTACCAGAACCACCCGCCATCGTGGAAGCACAGAGAGCGGACATATAGGCGGCCACCGGAGCCGCGGCGATAGATGGTGCCCCAGAAAAATATATAGCGAGTGTTGCCTTGCTCATCTTTCTTCCAGGACTCGGGGATGAGCTCCTGATTTTCCAGCAGGGCATCCAACCTAATCTTCTTCGGGCTAGGCGGTTTTATTATGCGTTAGTATTGATGCATACTAAGCTGAGCGTCCAATTGTTTCATAATTTCCAACGCCACGCTATCCCAAGCCGTAGCCGGTGGCATGTATACACAAAATCCACATCTACCAATTTTAATGCAAAATTTTAGCCCCATTCCGATTCCGCCAGCTGGCGGCCCGGAATGGGGCTAAGGACTAAGATCAAAGGAACAAAAGTTCCAAGAATCTTAGTCTTGAGGACTAACTTGCGGGACAACGAATGCGAACCCAAAGTCACGATTCCACAAGTAGTCAGGCTCGTCGTAATACGCGTACAACCAGCGACCACTGACGTCGCGGTACACAATGAGGAGGTGCGGATCGTCATCAGAATCCTTGATGGGTTCGTGCATGGTAGTAATCCACACCAAACCCATGGCTTCAATCTCCTCATCCGTGAACATTTCGCGTATCAGGCAAGCAACTTCAGCATTAGGCTTGGTAAACTTGCGGCGGTTGGCTTCAGCGCGGATTTTCTTGGTGATACGATCGTCATCCTCAAACAGCATCCCCTTCAGAACCGCAATTTCGGTCGTAACTCCGTTTGTGGGCTGGAAATCTTTTGAGTTTAAAACGTCCTTGGCCCACTTCGAGAGCTGAAAACCTTTCTTCTTGAGACGCTCAACCCACTGGGGACCAGTCGTCCCATCGGAAGTGACGCTGAAACATATGACGCCATCTTGCTCGCGCCAGCTGGTCACACATTTCATGAAATTCTCCAAAGTGACCTTTCCGTCTAAGCCGACAAACTGCGCCAGCTTCTGGTAACTGACCGTCAGGCCACCACGGAGAAACTGTCTCCCGCTCTCTTCGCCACCAAGCTTCTTAACGATGGCGTTGAGCTGACCGGCAGTGAAGCCGGCAGATGCAAACTCAGTACTCATGGCCTTATCTCCTTGCGCTTCCTTGCGCATTTTCATTTTCCTCTTATCCGAGGAAGGATTTGAACGGAACATTTGCTGCTTCCTTATGGAATTTAGGCTCCACCAGATTGGTTTTGCCACAGCATTTTAAAGGCTCTATATCTATCATTACAGCATAGAATAGCTCAATATGCAACCCCATAATTGGCTGAGATTTTAGGGCATCTATTATACACCGGAACGCTAAAACTCCCCAGCTTCACCAAGGTCGAAACGTAATTGAGCATTGTGAGGAGGTGTACTAAAAGTACGGCGAGCGAGAAGTGCAGTGGTAACGCAGAAGCAATCCAAAATTTAGAATCCCTAAGAATGCGCGCATAATAAAACCGCCCACAGCCCTAATCTTCTTCGGGCTAGGCGGTTTTATTATGCGTTAGTATTGATACATACTAAGCTGAGCGTCCAATTGTTTCATAATTTCCAACGCCACTGAAACAACGATTAAAATAGAGGTGCCCCCAACCGTAAAGGATGTGATGCCCGTAAAGCCGCGGACAATGTTTGGCATAACCGCGATCAGACCCAAAAACAAAGCGCCAACCAGCGTAACACGATTCAGCAAATGATTGAGAAATTGGGCTGTCATCGGGCCAGGCCGGATACCGGGAATATAGCCACCCTGTTTTTGGATATTCTCAGATATTGATTTGGGGTCAAAGGTAACAGCGGTATAAAAGTAGGTGAAAAGAAAAACCAAGATAAAGTAAAAAATGGAGTACCAAACTTGGGATTGAAGAAAAGCCGCTACCGAGGTTGCAATTTGGGAAACAACGGGGACACTTGCCCCTGAAAGAAAGTTGGCGATCATGCCCGGGAAAAGAAGAATAGACAACGCAAAAATAATGGGTATAACCCCCGCGTTGTTAACGCGCATCGGAAGATAGGTGGAAACTCCGCCAAATACTCTGTTCCCTCTAATTCTCTTGGCATAGTTAATCGGAATATTCCTTTGGGCTTCTGAAATATAAATAACGCCGACAATCACCGCCAAGGCAATCGCCACAAAACCGACATAGGTAAATAATTGGCTGGAACTGTAGGTAAATAGAGCTTGTTTAATATCAGTGGGAAACCGCGCCACAATACCCGCCAAAATCAATATGGAAACGCCGTTGCCGACGTTTTTCTCGGTAATCAGTTCCCCCAGCCACATTAAGAAAACACTCCCCGCAATTACCGCTAAAATTGTAGTCGCCCATTCAAGAGTCCCAAGAGAACCTATGATTCCTTGACGGGCCAACAGCGTCAAAAACCCATAACCCTGAAGCGCCGCCAACGGCACGGTCAGTACTCTGGAATATTGGTTGAATTTTGCCCGCCCCGCTTCACCCTCATACTTATACATCTGCTCCAGCGAAGGAAAAATCATCGTCAAAAGCTGCATAATAATGGAACCCGTAATGTATGGGCCCAAACCAAGCATACCGATAGAAAGAGTTGACAGGGAACCGCCGGTAAAAGCACTGATTAAGCCGAAAAATTGATTTTGAGCAAAAAATTCCTTCAACTTTAATGGATCTACCGAAGGAATGGGTATGTTGTCAACAATACGAAAAATCACCAATATGGCCAGAACATAAAGAACCTTTTTGCGAAGGTCAGGACGCTGGAATATTTGTAGGATTTTGGACATTATTTGATGGTTGAGCCTGATTTGACCACTTTTTCTTTGGCGGAATCGGAAAATTCAAATCCTTCAAAGACTAATTTTTTACCAAGCTTGCCATCAGCTAATACCTTAACCCCGTCATCAATATTGTTTACCAAACCCTGCCTAAAAACAAGCGCCGGAGTAACAACCTCGCCGTCGGTAAACCGGTTAAAGTCAGCCAAATTTAAAATTGGCATTTTGTCGTGCCGTAACTGGTAAAAGCGGTGCTTGTGATGCGGCCGCGCATTGCCCGGTTTGGAAGAAGCTCCGCGCTGTTTGGGAAATTGCTGCCAGATCCTATTGTCGCCACCACGAAAACCGGGCTTGATTCCGGTGCCGGCGCGTGATTGCTGTCCTTTGGTGCCCTTACCCGAGGTTGTCCCCCTTTTTCCGCCCCGACCGATATATTTGGTCCGTCGTCTGGAGGTATTAGGTTGTAATTGGTGTAATTGCATGATGATTTTGTCAGTGAGGAGTTGTGAGTCTGCGAGCAGACGAACTGCTTACAAAACTCGTCACCCCGCACTTATCAAGGATTGGGTTTTAACAGCAGCCGTTTAAGATGCTGGATTCAGGGTATATTTGGATAAACCCTAGATACAGCATCCTGACACGGAACCAACAAGCTGCATATCCTTGATAAGTGCGGGGTAAGGTTCGATGACCAAAAATCATTCGCTTGTGCTTTGATTTTTGGATCGAGTCCTTAATTTCTTTAACGCTTCGATTGTGGCCATAGCAATATTCAGCTTGTTGTTGGTACGCCTGATTAATTTGCCGGTTAAACTTGATATGCCGGCCAATTTGGTAATTATACGGACCGGTCCGCCCGCCTTAACGCCCCCCCTGGCTGGTTTTAGCAACACTATCGCGCTGGAGTATTTGGCCTCAACCTGATATGGAATCGTATTATTCACGGTTACTACGGCAATAAGTTTCTTTTTGGCTTGTTCGGCGGCTTTTTGTATGGATTGCGCAACATCTTTTCCTTTTGCGATACCAACGCCTACCCTACCCTTGCCGTCGCCAATTGCAATAGTGGCACGGAAGCTAAATCTTTTTCCACCCTTGGTCACCCGCGCCACTCGGGCAATATCCAACACTTTCTGGTCATATTCGGAACGTTTCTCTCCACCGGAAAATCCCCGACCAAATCGCCGCCCTCTTTTGAAAGTTTGGCGGCCGCCGCTCGATCCGGCCCCAATACTAGTTTTGTTTAATTCTTGTTCCATTCAATTAAATCAGATCATACGTTAATCCCCGATTTACGCAATCCGTCAGCAAAAATACTTACCCGGCCGTGATATTTAAAACTGCCCTTATCAAAAACAACATTGCCGATATTAAGCTCTTTCGCTTTCTTGCCCAATAATTCACCCAGTTCTCCGGCAATATTGACCTTGTTACGGCCCTTTTTGTTTGCTTTGGATATTGTTAAATCGCTTATTGCCGTCAATGTTTTACCCGAAACATCGTCAATCAGCTGCGCATAAAAATGCCGGTTGCTTTTAAAGACCGATACCCGCGGCCGACCCGGTGTACCATAAATTTTAGCGCGCACACGCTTGTGCCTCGTTACCTTATTCAATTGTTTTTTCTTTATGTCCATAACTTTTAAATTCAACTCTAATGGTTTAATTCTGAAACTTCAGTCATCGGAATTTGTTTGGAATTTGGAATCTGTAATTTGTAATTTGCCGTTATGAAGTCGCTACCGCTTTCTTACCGGCTTTTTTCTTTATAATTTCTCCGCGATAACGGATACCGCTGCCCTTGTATGGTTCGGGCTTACGCTTGGACCTGATATCCGCCGCCACCTGTCCGACCAACTCCTTATCAACACCGGAAACGGTAATGCTGTTTTTCTCCACACTAAAGTTTATACCCTCCGGAGCTTGGTAAAAAATCGGATGAGAATAACCTAGACTTAGTTCAAGTCCCTTGCCTTTGATATTAGCCTTATAGCCCACGCCCTGAAATTCAAGGGTTTTTTCAAATCCGCTCGCCACGCCGGTTAACATATTCTGCACCAAAGACCGGTAAAGACCCCACATTGCCGAGCTTCTCTTGCCAGCACCAACGACCGGACTTATGGTTACCAAACCATCACTCACCGAAACAGTCAGCATATCTGGCAAATTACGCCTAATCTCGCCTTTGGGACCTTTGGCAAAAACCGAAGAATCATCGACTTTGATGTCGACGCCCTGCGGAATTGTGATTGGTTTTTTGCCGATCTTGCTCATAACTATGAACTATTGGAATTATTAGATTAAAGTCCCGATAATTCTTATAATTCTACTAATTCTTATTATTCTATCTTTGCTTACCACACCTCGCATATGTGCTCTCCTCCCAACTTTTCTTTCCATGCTTCCTTGGACGACATAATTCCTTTGGAAGTTGAGATAATGGCCATACCGAATCCCGAACGTACCGGTTTTATCCGAGATGCTTTTATATAAATTCTGCGGGAGGGTTTGCTTATCAACTTAAAACCCTGCAACCTCGGCAAGCCATTTGAATATTTTAAAACAATCTCAATAAAATCGTGCTCTGTTTTTTTGGCTTTTCTTTTTCTTTTGTTAACTTCGGAAACATATCCGTTATTTTTAAGCAGCGTGGCAATGGTAAATTTAATTTTAGAAAACGGAAAAACGACGTGGTCTTTCGCAACCAGTTGCGCGTTTTTTATCCTTATTAACATGTCGGCGATTGGATCCAATTGACAATTGACAATTGACAATTGACATTTGACATTGCTGTCAAGGGTCACGTGTCAAAGGTTGTATGTTACCAACTTGATTTTGTTACTCCGGGAAGCAAGCCAGCGCTAGCTAATTCTCTAAAATCTATACGGCATAAACCAAATTTTCTTAAATATCCTTTTTTTCGTCCACACATAAAACACCTGTTCACTATCCGGCTTGAAAATTTGGGCCTTTTGTTTGATCTGGCAATTGTTGATTTTTTAGGCATGTTCCTTCGTTTTACTCAGTCAAATTCAAAAATTAAAAATCAAATCTCAAAACAAACGAGCTGATTTTATTTATTTTTGAATTTTTATCTGTCATTTTGATTTTTGATATTTAATATTTAACTTTTTTGTAATGGGAACCCAACGCCGCGCAACAGGGCAATCGCCTGTTCACGACTCTGGGCTTTGGTTACAACCGTAATCTGCAAACTAAAAATATCTTTTAAGCTTTCGTAACTAATCTCCGGAAAAATGTTATGCTCCTTGATGCCAATGTTGAGATTGCCTCTTTCGTCAAAATTTCCGGCATCAATTCCCCGAAAATCTTTTGATCGAGGCAAAGCAATTGAAATCAACCTATCTATAAAATCATACATCCTCTTACCGCGCAAGGTAACCATATAGCCGACCTCCATGCCCTCTCTTATTTTAAAACCGGCGATTGACTTTTTAGCTTTTCGAGCAATGGTTTTTTGGCCCGATAAAAGGGCCAGATCTTTTCTAACCTTATCAACGGCTTTATCGTCTTTGATAATTTTTCCAATCCCGACGTTAATGACAACCTTTTCAATCCTCGGTATCTGCATTATATTTTTAAAACCAAACTCTTTCTGCAGGGCAGGTTTTACGGTTTTCACATATTTTTCAAGCAATCTGGCCATAGAAATAAAATTTAAAATGAAAAATTAAAAATTCGGGAAAGTGACAATTCCGCTTGCGGAATTGTCACTGACATTAATTTTGCTCCGATTCCGTCGAGAGTCCTCGATGAAGTCGGGACATTTTAATTTTTGCATTTTGAATTTAGTTATCCAACTTCCGCTCCACCCCGTCACCAATCTGATCCGCTGACCGCCATCCAGAAATGAGGCGGGGTTAATGAGGGGCGTCGCCTCATCAAACTTCGGCTCCGCATTTTTTACAAATTCGGATTTTGCTTTTTTCCGCAATGCTAAAGCCGACGCGTGTTGGTTTGCCGCATGACTTGCACATCAGAGCTACACTGGATATACTGACCGGTCTCTCTTTGGAAATTATCTGGCTTTTCTGTCCTTGTTTTCTCGCCCGCACATTTTTTTTAATTAAGTTAAGTCCGCCAATCACCATCTTGTTTAAATTCGGCAAAACAGCCGACACTGTTCCGGTTTTACCTTTGTCTTTTCCGCTTAACATTATTATATTGTCTCCCTTTTTTAATTTCATGGAATAAGCAGAAGTATAAGAATAATGCGAGTAATCTGGCCAACTTCTGCTAACTCTTATAATTCTGTTAATTCTTATTATTCTTTCATCAGACCACTTCCTCCGCCAGTGATGCAATCGTGTTAAACCCTTTTTCTTTTATCTCACGCGGAATCGGACCAAAAATCCTGCCGCCTTTTGGCTCAACGCCATCAAGAATAACAACCGCATTGTCGTCAAAACGGACATAACTTCCATCTTTGCGCCTGAAGGGTTTCCGCTGACGAACCACTAATGCGCGCAAGACATCCTTTTTCTTTACAAGCTTTCTGGGCTCAGCCACTTTGACCGAAACCACCACGGTGTCGCCTATCTCGGCAAAATCTTTCCTTGAACCGCCCAACACCTTAAACACACCGACTTTTTTGGCGCCGCTATTGTCTGCAACATTTACTATGGAACGAAGCTGTAGCAATTGACAATTGACAATTGACAATTGACAATTGACTCATTCGGTCAAATGTCACATGTCAAATGTTATACATTAGTCGGCCTTGCTTACTACTATCCATCTCTTATCTTTTGATATCGGTCTTGTTTCCTGAATTATAACTTTGTCCCCAACATGGTACCGGCTTTCCGGATCATGCGTTTTATAACGTCGGGTAACTTTGAAATATTTCTTATACTTGGGGTGTTGTTTCAAGTGCAAAATTTCCACTACCACTGTTTTTGTCATTTTGTCAGATACGACAACGCCGTCGAGAATGCGCCCGTTTTTTTCTTTTTTGTGTTCAGTAATCATTATTTTGCCGATTTAATAGCCGTAAGGGCTCTAGCAATTTCTTGTTTTGTTTTTTTAACTTGGCTTGAATCCTTAATCCTCTTCTCTGTGCGTTCAAAGTCAAGCTGTAAAAGCTTGCCCCTTAATTCATCCAACAAAGACAATAGTTCATTCCGGCCCTTATTTTGTAACTCATTTTTCTTCATAAGTCAACTCCCCGCGCCGCTGGGCCAATCGGTCCCTTGATGCGGGAACAAGTTAGTTGCGGCTAATTATCCTGCATTTAATGGGCAGTTTGTGGGCACCCAAACGCAGCGCCTCGCGAGCTTGGTCCTCCGGCAACCCATCTATCTCAAAAAGTATCCTACCTGATTCAACCGGCACCACCCAATGCGACAGCGCCCCCCGGCCGCCGCCCATTCCCACCTCCGAACTTTTAGCGGTTCTAGGCTTGTCAGGAAATACTCTAATCCAGATTTTCCCCCCTCGCTGCACAAAACGAGTCATGGCTCGACGAGCTGATTCCAACTGACTGGCTTTTAGCCAAGAAGCTTCCAGCGCTTTAAGTCCGAAGCTTCCGAAACTTAAAGTCGTCCCGCGCAATGTGGTTTCTTTCAATCTACCCCCGTGAACTTTAGTATGTTTTACTCGCGATGGCTGCAACACAGAACAATTGACAATTGACAATTGACAATTGACACACTTGGTCAAATGCCACATGTCAAATGCGGCAAGATTATTCGAAGACTTCCCCCTTATAAATCCACACTTTCACCCCTACGGTGCCATAGGTTGTATGCGCCGTAGCTTTGGCAAAATCTATATCAGCCCTTAAGGTTTGCAATGGCAGACTGCCTTCCTCCAAATGTTCAACTCTGGCTATTTCAGCCCCGTCAAGCCGTCCGCCTATTTTTATTTTGGCACCCTTAACTTCCCGGCTGGACATTATTTTACTTATCGTCTGTTTCATCACCCTTCTAAAGGGAAGTCGCTTTTCAATCTGATCAACAATCGACTCGGCCATTACAGCCGCCGAAGCTTCGGGAGTTTTAATCTCATGCACCTCAATTCTGATCGCGACTTTCTTTTTTAGCAACTTGCAGATAGCTTTTTTCAATTCTTCAACGCCGCTACCTCCTCCGCCGATTATTAAACCCGGACGAGCTGTAAAAATTGTGATATTAAATGTGTCCGTGCCGCGTTCTGTTTCAATCCGATCTACCCCCATATTTTTCAACTTCCCCCTGAAAAAATCTCTTATTTTAACCTCGTCTTTCAAAAAGGGAATATATTTACGACTGCTAAACCAATGGGATACCCAGTCCTTGTTAATTCCCATTCTTAATGAAATTGGTGAAATTTTTTGTCCCATAACAATTTTGTTCTATCGCTTCACCAAGTCAGGCTTGGTTTAGCTTGTTCAAGATGTTCAATCATTTTATTTGTTCAAAACGAGAGAACGGATGTGAGTGATTGAACGGATTGAACGATTAAACATTATCCTATAAGCCCCCCGTGGTCTTTCTGTTAAATAATTTCTTCAGTCCCCCTAGCCCCGGTATCAAACTTCTCTGTCCGATTTTTCTTTTAATCTCCGGTTTTTTCTCCCCAACACCTTTCGGGACCTCTTCTTCTTTGGTTAAAATTTTCTTGTCTTCTTGGAAAACTTTTTTATCCCTTTTGAGACCGGGGGTTTTTTCATCTAAAACCAAGGTTACCAAGCTGGTTTTCTTCTGGATCATGGCGGCCCGCCCAAAACCTTTAGGCTTAAAACGCTTTAATTTCACCCCTTCGTTAACAATAAAACTTTTTATATAAAGATTTTCCCTAACCATATTGAAGTTGTTTTCAGCATTAGCAATGGCCGACTTTATCAGTTTGGCAAGAGGCAAGGCCGGTTTCTTTATGAGATATTCAAGTTGGCGCAGGGCGTTGTCGGCACTTTTGCCTTTTAACAAATTGGCAACCGCTCGAACTTTTCGAGGTGCCAATCGTATTCTATTAAGTTGTGCGGATACTTCAGTCATTTTAGTGATTAAGACTTAGCTATTAGGATTTAGAGATTTTCTGCCCAATTTCTAATGGCTAATGGCTATTTCTTCTCTGCTTCCGGCGTCGTCGTTGCCACTTTTACGGTTTGGGCGGCTTCTATCTCTTTTTGCTTTTGAGCCGCTTCCATCTCACGTTGCATACGACCCCCATGCCGGGTAAACTTCTTTGTCAAAGAAAATTCGCCAAGCTTGTGTCCTACCATATCTTCGGTAACCAGAACAGGTATGTGAATTCTTCCATTATGCACCCCGAAAGTAAAGCCGATCATTTCCGGAACAATGGTAGACGCTCTGGCCCAAGTTTTGACAACGGCCTTATCTCCAGCCCTAAGCTTGCCTATTTTCTTAAGCAATCGCTGGTCTACATATGGACCTTTTTTTAAACTTCTGCTCATGACTTAGAATTATCAGAATTTAGAATTATTGGAATTATCAGGCCGCACCTTATAATTCTAATAATTCTGCTTATTCTTATTATTCTTGTTACCTATTCCTTCTCCTTAAAACAAATTTATTCGATTTTTTTTTGGGATTTCTGGTTTTCCTGCCGCCGGTTATTTTTCCATGTCTGGTTTTTGGCCTTCTGGTGCCCCGCCCCTGCCTGCCTTCGCCTCCGCCATACGGATGATCAACCGGATTCATGGCAGTGCCTCTGACCTTTGGACGACGTCCAAGCCATCTTGAACGTCCGGCTTTACCAAGATTTATAAGATTGTGCTCGGCATTTGAAAGCTGGCCAATAGAAGCAAAGCTCTCTCCGGAAATAACCCTGACTTCAGAAGACGGCATTACCAACTGCACATAACCCCCCTCGCTGGCAAGAACTAATGCGGCACTGCCGGCTGACCGAACTATTTTCCCGCCTTGGTCAGGAAACAACTCAACGTTGTGTACTTGAGTTCCTTGGGGTATGTTCTTAAGTTTCATACGGTTCCCCGGTTTAATCTCAGTTTTTTCTGCCGTAACTATTTTGTCACCAACCTTAAGATCCTGCGGAGCCAATATATAACGCTTTTCTCCGTCAACATACACCAAAAGTGCAATGCGCGATGTACGGTTAGGGTCATACTCCACAGAAATGACCTTTCCCACTATGTTCAACTTATCCTGTTTAAAATCAACTCCACGATATAAGCGTTTAACTCCGCCGCCACGGTGAAAGCTGGTAATTCTGCCCGTATTATTCCTGCCCACGGCTCGGGTGAAGCCCTTTTTAAGCGGCTTGAAAGCACCCGTTTTGTTTAGTTGGGTAAAATCATATCCTTGCATATGCCTTCTGGACGGAGTTGTGGGATTATATTGCTTCATACAAATTTCCAGTTATCAATTTACTCCGGTAACTTCGTTATCGAGAGTCCTCGATTTCTTCTGATTATAACCAGTAGATACCGGGACAATTTCCAATGAGTCAATGTAACATTGAAAATTCAATGAAAATTGATACATGGAAATTGAAAATTGTTTACGGTTTGGCTTGTTCTATCGTATACCCCTTTTCAAGAACAACCACGGCCTTTTTAAAACCAGCACGGAAGCCGGAGTGTTTTCCGACATCTTTTCTTTTTTGCGGCATGTTTAATATTTTAACCGCTTTTACCTTTACATTAAAAAGTTTTTCTATCATTTTGCCTGCTTCGCTTTTATTGGTATTCGCAAAAGTTTTGAAAATATATTGATTATAGCCGGAAAGCAATGTGGCCTTTTCGCTAAGATAAATCCCTTTTATGACCCCGAGAGCCCGAGAGCCCTTGGAGCTGTCAATCACCAAAACCGGCCGCTTTTCTGCCACTGTTTCGGGCATAGTTAAATCTTTGTCCGCCTTTGTCGTTTTATCTTCTTTTCTTTTTTTGCCAAATAATTTAATCATCAACGTCTGTTACCGTTTTAAGTTTTGAGCAATTACAGCAACCGCATCTTTCAAAATAACCGCATATTTGAATGACAGTAAGTCAAGGGCATTTATGTTCCTTGCCTCCGCGATATTAACTCTGGGCAAATTCATAGAAGACCGCCTAATTCCCTCGTCTGGCGTGGTCGTTATCAGCAAGATACTGTCGTTGGGTTTAATTTTCTTAACCGCTTTAGTCATATTCTTCACAATTTCGGCCATCTCTTTGGTTTTGTTGTCCTTGAGGGTTATGTTGTCAACAACCAGCAAAGAATCGCTCCTCAATTTTTCAGATAAAACTACGGCAGTGGCTTTTCGCGCCATTTTCTCGTTAATTTTCTTTTTAAAAATTTTATCTCTGGACGGACCGAAAGTAACCCCGCCACCCCTCCAAATCGGCGAACGGATTGAACCATGCCTGGCTCTGCCGGTGCCTTTTTGGCGCCAAGGTTTTTTGCCTCCGCCTCTTGTTTCCGATCTGGTCTTAGTGTGTGCAATATTCTGTCTTCGATTAGACATCTGCGAGGTAACAACCTGATAAACCAAATCTTGATTTGTTTTTGCGCCAAAAACATCTTCCGCCAAAGTTACTTCTCCCACTTTTTCCCAATTTTGATTATATAAACTTGTTTGCACGATAATTGGCCCGGTAATTATTTGCTGATGCTCTCAATTTTGACCAAACCACCGGCATTACCCGGTACAGCACCCCTGATTGCGATTATTTGATTATCGTTATCAATCCGGGCAATCATCAGCCCGCGGACAGTAAAATTTACATTTCCCATATGTCCCGCCATGCGTTTTCCTTTTAATGTGTGCTGAGGGAAACGTTGGCCGATAGAGCCGATGTGCCTCTTTACGGATTTGTGGCCGTGGCTGGAAGGCATACCGCTAAATCCATGTCTTTTAACCGCTCCGGCAAAACCTTTACCCTTAGTTACGCCGGATACTCTGACCATATCTCCGGATTCAAAAACAGAAACATCCAGTTTGTCCCCCTCTTTCAGCGGTTGTTCGTTTAGTTCCGTAATCTTAAATTCTCGCAAATATTTAAAGCCGCCGGAGTTTTTTTTACTTCCCGTCCCCACCTGAACCGATTGGTAACCGTCTTTACCAACGGTTTTAATGCGAGTAACAACATTCGGTTCAACGCCAACCAAAGTAACCGGTGCCACTCTTCCGTCTTCTTCAAAAATTTGAGTCATTGATAATTTTTTAGCTAATATG
Source organism: Candidatus Yanofskybacteria bacterium RIFCSPLOWO2_02_FULL_45_18 (assembly GCA_001795795.1). Lineage (GTDB taxonomy): Bacteria > Patescibacteriota > Minisyncoccia > 2-02-FULL-40-12 > GWA2-44-9 > 2-02-FULL-46-19. Next base: position 60,600 of record MGKV01000007.1, on the reverse strand, counting down.
AATTTGGACATTTTAAAAGCCGGATTTAGCCGGCCTATACGCAAAGCTAAACCCTAACTGTATTTAGACTGGTTTAAATAAAATAAAAACCATTATTGTTTAAGGTGTTGCTACCTTACTCCCCAGCCCCAAAGCGATCTGTGGCTGGGAATAAAGAAACAATAATCCTACATTTTAATTTCTATATCAACGCCGGACGGCAAATTCAGATTCATCAGCGCATCAATAACTTTAGACGTTGGCGACAGAATGTCAATAAAACGCTTATGAATTCTCATCTCAAATTGCTCCCTTGAATTTTTATCAATAAATGTTGAGCGGTTAACCGTATACTTGCGTATTTCAGTAGGCAATGGCACAGGGCCGACTGGCTTCACGCCGTAACGCTCAATCGTCTCGATGATCTGTCGAGCTGATTTATCAATAATCTTATTATCGTATGCTTTAAGCTTTATCCGTATCTTCTGATTGGTATCCGCTTTTTTTGCCATATTTGCGATACTTTACAAAGAGCAAATCGCCCGGCCCTTCTAGAAGAGCTGGGCAAGCGCTTATTATGCGATAATTTTGGTAACCGCTCCCGCGCCGACAGTCTTGCCACCTTCCCTAATGGCGAACCGCTGTTTTTCTTCCATGGCGATAGGAGCAATCAATTTTACTTTTAGTGTTACCGTGTCGCCGGGCATTACCATTTCGGTCCCTTCGGGCAGAAAGGTCTCACCGGTTACATCGGTCGTCCTAAAGTAAAATTGCGGTTTATAGCCTTTTAAGAACGGGGTATGCCGGCCGCCCTCCTCTTTGGTTAAAACATAAATTTCGGCTTCAAATTCTGTATGCGGAGTTATACTGCTAGGCTTGGCTAAAACCTGCCCTCTTTCAACATCCTCTTTCTTGGTGCCGCGCAACAGTATTCCCTCGTTGTCGCCTGCCATGCCTTCGTCAAGCTGCCGGTTGAACATTTCAATGCCGGTAACAACCGTTTTGGTTGTAGGACGCAAACCGACAATCTCAATTTCATCATTTAACTTTATTTTTCCGCGCTCAATCTTGCCAGTTACCACCGTGCCGCGGCCTTCAATTGAAAAAATATCTTCAATCGGCATCAAGAATGGCTTATCGTAATCTCTGAGCGGTTCAGGAATATAACTATCTAATGCATCAATTAATTGCCTGATCGGCTGAACAGCCGGATCTTCTTTGGATTTGGACTCAAGCGCTTTTAAGGCCGACCCGCGGATAATCGGAGTGGTATCGCCGGGATATTGATATTTATTCAAGAGTTCTCTAATCTCGGCCTCAACCAAATCAAGCATTTCCGGATCATCAACCTGGTCAACTTTATTTAAGAAGACGATAATTGCCGGAACACCTACTTGCCTAGCAAGCAAGATGTGCTCGCGAGTTTGGGGCATCGGACCGTCAGTCGCGGCAACGACTAAAACCGCGCCGTCCATTTGAGCCGCCCCCGTAATCATATTTTTAATATAGTCGGCATGACCGGGAGCATCAATGTGGGCATAGTGTCTTTTCGGAGTTTCATATTGAGAGTGGTGCAAGGCAATCGTAATACCGCGGGCTTTTTCTTCCGGCGCGTTGTCAATCTGGTCTACGGCTTCAACACGGGCCGAATAGCCCTCGTCTTTAAGCATGTTTAAAGTATGCAAAATCGACGCGGTAAGCGTTGTTTTGCCATGGTCAACATGGCCAATGGTGCCTACATTTACATGCGGCTTTGTCCTCTCAAATTTTTCTGCCATCTGAATAGCTTATAGTTTATAGCTTGTAGCTTATAGTTTTCGCGGATGATGAAACCTAGAAACTAGAACCTAGAAACTAAAATAAGTATGTTTTAGTATTTTAGCAAATTATAAGTTAAAGTCAACCCCGCACATGTCCTTTAAAAATCAGGCCAATCTTCGGTTTGAATTAAATTTTTCTCTTCCGATTCAATCTGGCTTTTTATGGCCGCTATCTCCTTATTAAACTTCTCAAGTATTTCGGTCTCAAGATTGCCTCTGGTCGCTTCGGAAAAATTGGAGTTGTGATAATCATCCGTATCCGCCTTAATGTGCCGCATAGAATTTGCGTGATTTATTTTAATATCCTTCTCCTCGCCTCCACTGTCCAAATTTTTGTAAGTTTCATAGCCAAGGACGACAAATGAGGGCTCGCCATTTTCAAGTATCACTGCTGAACCGCCGTTTTTTATTAATTTTTTTAATTCTTTTATGTCCATCCCGTTAGATGTCCCGCATCTTCAATTAATAATCCCCAGAGGCAGATGCGGGTAGCCGCCTTCGGCGGCTTACCTCTAACGGGATTCTTGGTTTTGTTATTTTTTCCCTTCGATAATTTGCGCCACTATATTATTAGGCACAATGTCGTAAAGTTCAAATTCCATGTTAAAAGTACCTCGCCCTTCGGTCAGCGACCTCAAGGAGGTGGCATAGCCAAACATTTCCGACAACGGAACCCTTGACTCAATAACTTTTAAATTAAGCGGGCTACGGTCGTTAATGCTCATAATCTGCCCGCGCCGAGAGGCCAAATCACCGGTTGTTTCCCCCAAGAATTGTTCCGGCACGATTATTTCCACTTTCATTATCGGTTCAAGCAGAATCGGCTTGGCCCTTTTGGTCGCTTCCCGCAATGCCGCCGAAGCGGCGATTTTGAAGGCAATTTCCGAAGAATCAACCTCGTGATAAGAACCGTCATATAAAGTAACCTGCATATCAACCATGGGAAAACCGGCCAAAACACCTTTGCTCATTGCCTCCTTAACTCCTTTTTCGGACGGAGCGATGAACTCCTGCGGTATAACTCCACCCTTAATGTCGTCAACAAATTCATAACCGCCGCCGCGTTCTTTCGGCTCAACGCGCAGCCAAACATGGCCATATTGTCCGCGTCCTCCCGACTGACGGATATATTTTCCCTCGGCTTCAGCGGCTGAAGAAATAGTTTCTTTGTAAGCAACTTGGGGGCGGCCGACATTGGCGCCTACGCCGAATTCCCTTTTCATCCGGTCAACAAGAACATCAAGGTGCAATTCGCCCATGCCGGAAATAATCGTTTCACCGGTTTCTTCATCGCCAGCGACCCGAAAAGTGGGATCTTCGTCCGAAAGTTTATGCAAAGCAAGCCCCATTTTTTCCTGGTCGGCTTTGGTCTTAGGTTCAATCCGCAAAGAGATGACGGGTTCGGGAAAAATAATTCTTTCCAAAATAATCTGGCTGTCCGGAGCGCAAAGCGTATCGCCGGTCTTAGTATTCTTCAATCCAACCGCAGCGGCAATATTGCCGGCATGGATTTCTTTTATTTCCTCCCTTTGGTTGGCATGCAGCCGGACAATGCGGCCAATTCTTTCCTGTTGTCCATTGGTCGTATTAACAATGTATGAACCGGCCGCGAGAACTCCCGAATAAACGCGGAAAAAAGTAAGCTGACCCACATAAGGATCACTGGCAACCTTAAAAGCTAGGGCCGCGAACGGCGCGTCGTCACGAGCTTCACGGATTGTTTCCTGGCCTGTTTTTACTTCAGTGCCCTTAACTGCCGGCACATCTAATGGAGACGGCAAATAATAGGCCACCGCATCCAGCATAAGTTGTACGCCTTTATTTTTTAAGGCCGAGCCGCAAAACACGGGATAAATTTTACCGGCAATAACGGCTTTGCGTAAAAGCCGGCGCAGATTTTCCAAAGAGGGTTCTTTCCCCTCAAGATATTGCGACATTGCCTCGTCATCAGTTTCAACAATTTTTTCAACGGCAATCGCTCTTTCTTTCTCCGCTTCGGCCACGAGGTCTGCCGGTATTTCTTTTTTGATGACTTTTTCTCCCTTTTCGCCTTCAAAAACATAGAACTTCATTTCAAGCAAGTCCACAACGCCAGTAAATTTATCTTCGTGGCCGTCAGGAATCTGAATTTTAACCGCATGAGGCGAAAGCCGTTCCAAGATTGACCGGAAAGATTTGTCAAAAGAAGCGCCCAACCGGTCAAGCTTATTAATAAAACAAAGCCGCGGGACATTGTAATCGTCGGCATAACGCCAGTTGGTTTCTGACTGCGGCTCCACACCGGCAACTCCGTCAAAAACGACAACCGCTCCATCCAACACGCGAAGAGAGCGTTTTACCTCTACGGTAAAATCTATATGCCCGGGGGTATCAATCAAGTTAATCTTAATTTTGTCGCCCGAACCAGATGAATCAGTAGGGGCCCAAAACACGGTTGTTGCCGCGGCAGTTATAGTAATGCCGCGTTCACGCTCTTGTTCCATCCAATCCATTATCGCTTCGCCCTCGTGCACTTCGCCGATTTTATGAGAAATTCCGGTATAAAAAAGAACCCGCTCTGAAACGGTCGTTTTGCCTGCATCTATGTGGGCTATAATACCGATATTCCTAGTTTTTTCGATAGGATAATCTCTCATTGCTTTAAATTATTGTTATGATCCCGCCATCGATATTCAAACTCCAAAAAATTATTCAATACTCCCAACTCCTCTGCTTTAATTCTTCCAATTTCAACAGCTTTTTCATGGTTTTTGTGCTCTATCTCATAAACCTCGTGCTCAAGAATGGGAACAACCAAAGACAAGGGAACATCTTCGTTAAGAACAATAATCCATTTCCCAGAAAGTAGGTCGAGAGTAATTAGAGATGGTGTAGTATCTTTAGCTGTCGGATCAGCAATTGTAATTTCGTAGCCTTTATAGTTAAAAACCATCCCCCGCCTTAATTCCTTCAAAGAAAAAAGGTCATTTTCTTCAAAAATTGGAATCTCTCGTTTGATATCCTTTCTAAAATATCTTTCTATCATACTTGCCTAATTTACCACGCAAAATGCGCAAATGCTTTATTGGCCTCGGCCATGCGATGAGTGTCAAGTTTTTTCTTAACGGCATTGCCGGTGTTGTTGAAAGCGCTGATGAATTCATCAGCAAGCCTGACTTTCATCTCTTTGCCTTTTTGCGACCGCGCCGCGCCGACAATCCACATAATCGCCAGCATCAGCCGGCGTTCCGGCTTGACCTCCACCGGGATCTGATAGTTGGCACCGCCAACCCTTCGGGACTTAAGCTGTATTGAGGGGCTGACATTCTGCACGGCTTGTTCCAATATTTCCAGCGAGGGTTTCTGCAATTTTTTCTCGGCATCTTCTAGCGCGCCATATACGATCTTGCTGGCAATTGATTTTTTGCCGGCAATCATGATTTTGTTGATGAATTTGGAAACCAAAACGCTGGAATATTTTATATCCGGATTTATCTCAATTCTTTTTTTGACAGGTCTCCGCATTATTTTGATCTCTTAGCTCCATACTTGGACCTTTGCTGTTTCCGGCCTTCTACTCCGCCAGTGTCCAAAACACCCCTGACAATATGATAGCGGATACCCGGCAAATCCTTAACCCTTCCGCCGCGCAATACCACGACCGAATGCTCTTGCAAGTTGTGGCCGATGCCGGGGATATAAGCGGTTACCTCCATACCATTAGTCAATCTGACGCGGGCAATTTTACGCAATGCCGAGTTCGGCTTTTTGGGAGTCATGGTTCTGACCTGCAGACAAACACCCCGCTTAAAAGGAGCGGGGTAATCCACCGGCCGGTTCTTCAAGGCGTTAAAACCAAAAATTAAAGCCGGTGATTTTGTTTTAGCTTTAGTGGTCTTTCTAGGGTTTTTTAGAAGTTGTCTATATGTGGGCATAATCGCCAATACTTAAATCAAAAATTAAAAATTTTGCACTTTTAACTAAATAAGACCACAAGGGTCTTACGGATAATAACAAAATATGAGTGTTAGTGTCAAATCGGCCTAGTATCCGATTATAAAGCGCGAAATCGGTATAATTACCGGGCTGATAAGGCGGAAAATAACAAACACAAAAAAGATGACGAAGACGATACTATATTTATAAAGAAGCTGCTTTAGCTTATAATATCTGTCGGGCAAAAATACCATTAACAACCAGTGCCCGTCGAGAGGCGGTATCGGGAAAATATTAAAAACGGCGAGAAGGATATTAACAAAAACTATATACTCAAATAATCCGACAAGGAGCGGACTGCCCATATAACCTCCCAAAAAACGCAATGTCAATCCAAAAAGGATTGCCAACGCAACATTAGACAGCGGACCGGCCAATGCAATCTTCACCGAGCCAGACCGTGGATTCGGAAGATTCGCAGGATTATACGGTACCGGCTTCGCATAACCAAAACCAGTTAAGAACGGCAAAACTATAGAGCCAAAAAAATCTAAATGCTTGAGGGGGTTTAGGGTAATCCTCCCCATATTCTTGGCCGTAGTATCGCCTAAAGAGTTTGCCATTACACCATGAGATACTTCATGGATAACAACCGAATATAAGAATATTATGATTTGTGCGACTTTTACTAAAAGCGTATCCATAAATAGGGGTATTGAAAATATATCATTTCCGTGTTACCCTGTAAATCAACAGAGTTCCCTTTTCGTCGCCTGCGCATATCCCAGTCCTCCGGCCGTCTTTCGGAAGCAATCTCGCTTCCAGCAAGATGAGGGGCGGACCGGGAACCCTCGCGGGCAACTTCGGGGAGCCCACTCCGCTATATGGCTACCCGATGCCCTCAATGCGGTAAAAAACCAATCATGGTTACAACGCGAAAGTTACTTCGCGGACATTATAATCCGACCAATCGTTCTAAAAGTTATCCCAATTTGCAATGGGCCCGCATTGGCGGAAAGAGAGTTAAGATCTGCACCGACTGCATCAAAACTTTGCACAAAGTCGCCAAACCCTAAACCCCGCCAATTGGCGGGGTTTAGGGTTGATTGGTCGGGCTAGGCAGATTTGAACTGCCACTAAATCCACCCCATGGACTCGTGCTACCGTTACACTATAGCCCGATATTCCGTTAATATACTACCAGATTTACTCTATTTTCAACAATCAACTCTTGTGTTACTCTCTGGTCAGTTCATAAAAATTAGGAGCAGAGAATGATAGAAATCCGGCGTTTCGGCAGTAATCCCCTGATTACTCCCGCGAGCGTCCCCTCGTCTTTATTAAAATGGTACCCCCGATCTTGGCGTGGCATATTTAATTGCGGCGTAATTTTTGATACCGCAATAGACCGCTTCCGGATGCTTTTCAGAATTGGAGTCAGAATGTTCTCCAGCCTCGGCTATGCCGAAAGTTGGGATGGCGTCAACTGGAACATATCGGAAAAACCAGCTTTGAAATTTTGGGATAACCACTTCTGGAATTTCCGGACTATCTGCGGTATTGAGGACCCCCGTATCGTCAAATGGGTCAATGGCTGTTTTTATATTTTTGCCACTGCCGGAACACTGCTCTACAATCTCGCTGGAGGCGCCAAGTGGAGCAAATTCGGCATCTGGAAAACACGTGATTTCGAGAATTTTGAATGGGTGGGCGCTCCGATCAAAGGTGAAAGAAAAAATGCGGCTGTCTTCAGCGAACCCTTCGGACCATACGCCTATCTCATCTTCCGCCAGAACCGCTGTATCTGTCTAGCCCGATCCAAGGATCTGACACTTCAAAGCGGCTGGTCCGATTGTCAGATTTTGCTGTCCCCCGGCCAAGTCTACCAAGATGCCGTCAAGCGCCAAAACAGAATTGGGCTTGCCGGTCCACCGGTTAAACTTGAAAACGGCTGGCTGATAGTTTTTCATGTCAAACAGGGAAAGGGACTAAGCGGAGCAAATTTCAGATACACACTCGGTTTCATGGTGGTGGATAAAAAAGACCCTTCTAAAATACTCTATCTTCACCCTGCCCCCGTCTTGCGTCCCGAAAAACTGGAAGAACTCTACGGCCATGTGCGCAATGTTGTTTTTTCCTGCGCTACGGTGGATCTGGGACCGCGAAGCAATCGCATTAACATTTATTGGGGCGCCGGCGATACCTCAATTTGCGGAGGATATCTGGAAAAAGATAAAATTATGGCTCTGATAAAATAAGTTTCAAATTAAAATCCCGTCTTCTTTTTTCTTTCAGAAAACAGAAGACGGGATTTTTCACTTGTAATAAAGAGCGAAGTTGCCTACTTCTATTGCCGCACCTGACTCTTTGCTTTCCACCAGCATTTCCACGGACTGAAGAGCCAGTGTTTTTCTGGCTGATTCGGGAATATTGAAACGCCGGAAAGCGTCATTGATAAACCATATCAGGTCAATATCATAGTGCCGCCAACAATTAATCGCTTCCGTTTTATTCGCTACAACCATTTTTTGATAGTGATACCCGCTGGCGCTTTCATGGGAGAACATGATGCTTCGGTTTATATAAAATCCCAGATCTGTAACTAGCGGTTTGGGCAAATCCGGCGAACGGAACCAAAAAGTCGCCCCGATCATCAGCCAGCGGGTCAGAGAGTACCACTGGCCGGGATCAATACTGTCAATTTTCAAATCAAGGCTAAGGACTATCTTTTTGTCTCCTGCTATCAAAGGCGGAGGGCAATGCCACGGAACATCTTCGCAACTGCCCCAGTTCCAACCCTGAATCATTGTTCCGTTTCCGTAAAAACCGCCCTCCTGCCTTACTTTAATATAAAACTTTCCATCTTGCGCTTTAAGGCGGGATAGGGCAACATCTTTCTCACCCACACCCTCGCCCCAGCCATAGGCCTTAAGTCCCCAGTTATCTTTACCCCAAGGAGCAAATTGCAAATTGCCGTCGCGTTTCTCGCCGCTGTCAAAATTGCGGCTGTAAGTATCCAGCGAGGGGTTGTTGTTCCAGATACGCCAACCCTCTTTCTGAAAATGTTCTACCGACCACTGTTCAATATCTTGCGAGGTTGGGTTCGCGTCAACCGCTGACAAGGGTGACGGTCCGCCTAGTTTGTTATTCCAAAAAAGATAAATAAGAACCAGAAAAATAGCGGCAAATAATCCTGAGCTGATTTTTAATTTCACACGCTCTCCATTCTGTGTTTTGAAAGTGCTTTATCTTCCGTCAATTATTCCACTCCGGCAGGAACAGTCAACAAAACTTATCCACCCTTGACGCTTGAGTAATTTGAGAGCATATCATAGCCAGCACCGCAACAATTTAAGAGGACGCAATGACCGCAACAAGATCTTGGGAAATTATAAAAGTTGCCGTATTTATAATTTTGGCGTGTTTAATCATCTACTGGGCCGTCCCACGCATTTTGGCCATAGGGATTTTGTCGGGAGCAAATCTTATTGACAGGGTTTTTAACTTTAATCTTTCCGCCGCCATCAAAGCCCGAGCGAACACCTATCCTTTTCTCTATTTTCGTCCTGAACTTTTTGTGATTCTGGCATCGCACGAGAGTTGGCCTGCGGTTGAGATATTTTTGACCTATTGGTCTTTCACTACGCTTATGACGGTTCTTACGTGGCTGGGAACCGCTGGCGGCCAAAAACTATTCAAGCAAACCTCGCTAGCCGACAAGCTTGCCGGCATTGTTGACCGCTGGCTTAAATTTCTAATCAGCCATTACGGCCGCTATATTATATTCATCCCTTTTATTTTCCCCGTAATACCGGGAATTGATACCGCTTCCGTTGTCGCCGGAAAACTTCTCAAAATCAATTTCTGGATATTCATCGCCGTAAACAGCGCGAAGGCCGCTCTAATATTATGTTTCGCATAAGCCCCCATTCAGGGGGTTTGTTTTTACGAAATTTAAAAGCCCCCCGATATTTAATAAGCGCCTAGCATTTTGCAAATGATGGAGCCGCAGTGCAATCCGTTGGAAATCATAGCCGCAAAGCAATGGCCTCCTTGGAACCGCATAATTAGAGCTCCCTAGAGAAAATGATATCCTAAGGCTTACAAATATCGAAAGGCCTACCTTAATTATAAAACTCAAATTTCAAAAATCAAATCTCAAAACTAGTCCTCGCGCAGGGTCATTTTGGTATAGCCCGGTTTGTGGCTAACCAACTCTTCCGGTTTGAACCAGACGGCAATTTCGGATTTAGCCGATTCCGGAGAATCTGAAGCGTGGATAAGATTGAATATTCCAATGCTTTTTTCGTCAGCATAACGATACGAGATGTGGGCAAAATCGCCGCGAATCGTGCCAGGCAAAGCCGCTTTGGGCTCGGTTGCTCCAACCATCTTTCTGACAACCTCAATAATGTCAATGCCTTCTAATACAACGGCAACAATCGGGCCGGAAATCAGCATTTCAATCATCATTTTCCTGACTTTCTCTCCGCGCCTTTTGGCTAAGTCATCGGTATAATGCAACTTAGCCGTATCCTTGTCTGACACTAACATCTTCATGCCGACAAATTTTGCGCCAATCTTCTCAAAACGAGAAATAATTTCGCCCATTATGCCGCGGTCCAAAGCGTCCGGTTTTAATAGCACCAGAGTCCGTTCAAGAGCTGATTTAATATTTTTTGACTTGGTAGTTTTGGCCATCGCTTAATATCTCCACGGTGCCGTCGGTATCATTACGATAATACCTTATGCCATTAGCTGTCAACCTTGAGATTGTTTCCGGCGAAGGGTGGCGGTAGCGGTTACGCGCGCCCACCTGTATTACGGCCAGTTGCGGCGAAACCGCAGACAAGAACTTTCCGCCGGAAGAAGTCTTGGAGCCATGATGGCCGACCTTCAAAATATCGGCATCCACATCAACGCCCCGGATAAGCAATTCTTCTTCAGTTTTTACCTCCATATCGCCAGTCAACAAAACCTTGAAATCACTATATTTTAACATTGCCACAACCGCGTCATCATGAGGTCTGTTAGTGGTGGTGCCGGCAACAGACGCGAGCGGATACAACAACGTAACGGTTACGCCATTTCCCAAGTCCAGCACTTTGCCGCCAAGAGCTTCAATGATTTCCGCGTTTTCCTCTTGGATTGCTTTCTCCCACGCACGATACGTCGCCGAATCGTACTCTTCTTTGGCTTCAATAATTTTGCCGACTTGATAATGCTCCAAAACGCCGACAAGTCCGGCAATATGGTCGGCGTGCGGATGCGTGGCAACGACCGCGTCAATATCATGGTCGTAAAATGGCACAATTTTGCCGAGTTCGCTCAAAACCTTGTCGTCCGGCCCGCCGTCAACTAAAACCTGATTGCCGTTGGGCGCTTCAATAAAAATGGAATCCCCCTGCCCGACATCCAGAAAATAAACTTTCAAAAGGCCATCTTTCTCCCCCGCCGCGCGACTGGTGTTTAAAGCCAGCACCCCCAGAACTATCAGGATTATTATGTGAATTAAATTTAATTGCTTAGATTGTTTCATATTTATTTTTTAACTTATATGCCGCGAATATCAAAAGCGCACAAGCCAGCGCCACCAACAGCCAATCAAAAGAAAAACTTAACGATGCCAGCGGCAAGGCCGCCAAAAACTGAATAACTTTGATTTGATAGAGCGACAGCGCCCAAGCAACATAACCGATAAGCTGGCCCAGCGGCAGAAAAATCAATCCGCCCAGCCCCGACAAAAATCCCAACAGCATTACCGCCGGCACAAACGGCAAAACCAATATATTCGCCGGCAGAGAAACCAGTGAAAATTGTCTAAAATAATGGGCCAGTAGCGGCGCGACAGCAATTTGAGCCGAAACCGTCATTAGCGCCAGCTCTTTAAGTTCAAATATGTCCGGCCACTTGATTGTCAGGTGTTTGAGGACCGGATAAATATACAGAAGACCCAAGACCGCAAGAAAAGACAGCTGAAATCCGATATTAAAGACAAGGACACGCGGATTAAAATATATCATTACTGCTCCGGCCAGAACTATGGAATTTTTAGCGTCATACAACCGGCCGTAGCCGGAAGCAAACAAAAACAAAAGCCCCATTATCGCCGCCCGCACTACCGACGCAGAAGCGCCAGTCAAAAGAGTGAATAAAATTATAACCACCACCGAAACCCAAAAAGCGTAGCGTCGCCGCATACAGAATACCAATCCCGCCAAAACCGCATCAGCGATGACGGTAATGTTGTAGCCAGAGATAGCGAGGATGTGGGTGGTGCTGGTGCGGTTGAAGACCTCTTTTAAATCTTTGGGAATACTCTGCCGCGCGCCCAAAAGAATGCCGTTGATATATGAAGCATTGGGTTCGGGGATGGATTGGTTAACTGACTCTTGAAACTTGGAGCTTAAAATATTGAGAACCGCGATGCCGGATGGTTGACTTTCCTGTTCGACTGGCAAATCTGCATGGTTAAACCGCGCCGCGCCAAAAACAAAAGTTAAAACCAGAAAGCCAGCCAGCAAGATATCAGCTCTTCGTTTTGAAAAAATTAAAACCACCAAACCAAAAATCAGCAATGCCGAAATTTCAATCGCTGAAACCCCCACGGCCGACGCCGCAAAAACTCCGGCAATAAAAGCTATCAATAGATAAAACAATACCTGCGACTTATGCCAGGTAGTGAAAGTTCCAGTTATCTTTTTATGATTTTCCATTATTTTAACCTGTAGACTAAAGGCGCTCGTATTTTGTGGTAAAAAATAGTCCGCGAAAAGATAGTAAAAATCATCTGGAACTTCTACTACCTGGTATGCATTCAAAGAAACTATCAAAATTTTAGGAAATAAAAAAGAGCCTTGCGGCTCACTGAAAAGTGCTGAAAATAAACCAAGACCAGCCAAAAAAAGGATACGCTACGCGTATCCCGATGCTGATAGACCCAGCTTATCTACGTCTTTGACTCCGAATCCTCGTCTTTTGCCATACTCACCCAACTAAACTCGGGTGATTATTAAAACATTTGTCCTGCATTGACGGCGCAAAGCCACAGTTAAGGCAATAACTGCCGTACTTAACTTCGCCCCCCATAATCACTGGCGATACTGCCAACGGTTTCTGGCAATCGTTGCAACACATCACCCATTTGGGCAGGCCAGCGCCGTTGTAGCGCCGGCAAGACGGGCAAAATATCCGCCATTCGTCGCCAATACACAAATTAACCTGGCCGGGGCAATGGCAACAATGCATGATTTCCACCGCTTCGCCTTTATTATCTCTAGCTGTAAACGAATTTCCAAAATACATTTTATCCTCCTAATTTAATAAAACAGTAAGTCAATTTTGTCTAGCTGTCAAATTTGGTTCATTTTCTTGCAAAATAAAAACAAAAAGAGCCGGGGGCTCTTATTGGACATGAACTGGGTGGGGGGATTCTTTGTTGGCTTCTACAACAGCTTTGCCGAATTCGGCAAGAAGTTCGAATAGCCGTTCGGCATGCACTTTAAAATTTCCCGAGGTCAGCAGAATCCCCATAATACCGCCGAATGCCTGAAGTAGCGGTTCGCACTCAACACTCCACATCGCCCGCCCGACATGGGTATCGTCAAAAACAATTTTTTTGACAAAGTCACGGGGGACATTAAGCGTTACGTCAATCGTGGGACTGTCCTCATTTTCTTTGTTAGTCGGGATGCTTGCGAATACTGTAAAGTCATCGGATGGGGACTCAATATTGGCTTGGTTTTCCGGACTCATGGCAATAACCGTTCCGCCCATAGCGTCCATTATTTTAGAAAAATGGGCATAAGCGGCATCGCCGGAACACAGGAGCTGGCCGGCAACTTCCAGATACTGCTCCATAAGTGGATTGACCAATGTCCGTAATAGCCGCTGGCGCGTTTCGGGTGTATCCGAATCGCCAAAGAATATTTTGAATATGCCTTCAGGAAGTTTTATTTGCAAAGAACAGACCCTTCTTTCATTCACGTCACGGAACCATTTCTGCCATTTTTCCATGCTTAAACTCCTCTCCGGCAGAATAACAAAAATTCCTCTGCCGTCAAATCATCACCTCGCTTTTTGATAAGAAGGAGCGGTATCACCCTGTCCCCTATTTTCAGCATATGCTGAAAATAGGGGACAGGTTTTAACAAATCTAATAAATAAATCTAACAAAAACGGCAGACATGCGTCTACCGCGGATAGTTATGCTTTTTGAAAAAATCTTTCTGCCCATCCCGATCAATCCTCGTCCCCACCAAACAGGCCCAAAAGCGATTCTATCTCCTTGGCCATATTCTCAAAATATTCAAACTGTTCTTTTGTTTGTAATTCCGTTGGGATATGCAAAAAACGTCCCTTGTCTATCCTCAACTTTGATTAAATGGAATGAAATACCGAACTTCTCAACAAACCGATTTTCAATGTCATATTCTTTGTAACTCATTTCTCCTCCGACAAACTACTGACACCTTACACCAAACCAGTTATTTTTCACAACAAGAGTTAATTGCAGACGCCGGTAGTCGCAAAGCAATTGGGGCAGGAATAGCAAGACCCCGCTCTAACCATCAGCGTCCCGCATTGACACACTGGGGCATCGGCTTGGCCAGAAGCGTGCGGTAAAGTTTTGTCCATTTTATTTTTACCGCCACCGTTAGCGGTCGTATGGAATTCTTGTGACATAACCATGGTTGCTTTCACTTCATTATTAGAAGCTTCGGCATCGGCAGGCCCAAATATCTCGGCTTTGTCTTCAGCGCTTAAAAACTTAACGCCTAGATAACGAAACATATAATCAATGATGGACTTGGCCATGGGAATCTCGGGATTGTTGGTAAAGCCAGCCGGGTCAAAACGCAGGTCCTTGAACTTTTTGACCAAAGTTTTGAGCGGAATGCCCGACTGCAAACACATTGAAACCAGCGTCGCAATGGTGTCCAGCAAACCCGAAACAGTACTGCCTTCTTTGGCCGCCACCAAAAAGGTCTCGCCGGGCTTGTGAGTATCGGGATAAAAGCCAACCGTCATATAACCCTCATAACCGCCTACGGAGAATTTGTGAGTCACAGCCGGTCGTTCGTCCGGAAGTTTAACGCGCTTGTAGCCATTGAACCTTTCTATCAGCGGGCTGTCCGCTTCGCTTTTTTTGTCGTCTTTGGAAAGATTGAGCGGTTGAATTGACTTGCAACCGTCGCGATAGATAGCAATGGCCTTCAACCCCAGCTTCCATGATTCAATAAAAACATTTTCCACATCTTCAACCGTGGCGTTACCGGGCAAGTTGATGGTTTTGGATATTGCGCCCGAAATAAATGGCTGAGCCGCGGCCATCATTCTGATATGGCCCATATAACCAATGCTTCTGGAGCCGTTGGCGGCCACGAAAGAACAATCAAAAACCGGCAGATGTTCATCTTTGATATGCGGAGCGCCTTCAATGGTTTCTTTTTCCAGAAGATATTCTTCAATGTCAGCCACCTCTTTGTTGCTATAGCCCAAACGACGCAAGGCCAGAGGCATCAAATCATTAACCAGCTTCAGCGTTCCTCCGCCGACAAGTTTTTTGTATTTGACCAGGGCCAGTTCCGGTTCAATTCCGGTAGTGCGGCAGTCCATCAGGAAAGAAATGGTACCCGTCGGCGCCAAAACCGTAACCTGCGAATTGCGGACGCCGCTACGGCGGCTCAAGTCATGGGCATCATGCCAGACTAGCCGCGAAGCAATCTGCAGATACTTGTCGGCGACGCCATATTCCTGCGAAGCGGAATAAAGATTTTCGGATTCGTCCAAATGTTTTTTAATGACACCGAGCATTGGTTCAGCATTAGTTTTAAATCCGGCAAAGGGCCCTTTTGTGTCGGCAACCAGAGCAGACATGCGGTAAGCTTCCCCGCACATAAGCGAGGTTATTTGCCCAGCAACCAATCGGCCAGCGTCAGAATCATATGGCATTCCCAACACCATCAGCAACGCTCCCAAATTAGCATACCCCAAACCCAGCTGACGATAATCCTTGGCATTTTGAGTAATCTTTTCGGTTGGATAGGAGGAGTTATCAACAATAATATCCTGCGCCAATATCATTGTGTCCACTACTTTTTTGAACAAATCCACGTCAAACTTTCCGCCTTCTTTCAGAAATTTGAACAAATTGATGGAGGCGAGGTTGCAGGCGCTGTTATCAAGATGCATGTATTCACTGCAGGGATTAGAAGCATTGATGCGACCGGTGCGGGAACAAGTGTGCCAGCTATTGATAGTGGTATCGTATTGTATGCCCGGATCGGCGCAGTGCCAAGCGGCATCGGCACACCATTTGAGCAACTCTCTTGCCCTGATTCTTTCCAATGCCTCACCATTTGTAACAGCTTTCAGTTCCCACATTTCGTCGTTAACAACCGCCTTCATAAAATCATCCGTCACCCGTACCGAGTTGTTGGCATTCTGATATGGCAATAAGGTATAAGGATCAAAAATGTCGGCCTCAATAGAATCTTTGAAACCGGCTCGTTCCAATGCTTTGGTCATGTCTTCGATTATCTTTTTTGAATAAATAAAATTTTTAATATCTGGATGGTCGGCATTCATAACAACCATCTTCGCGGCGCGGCGGGTTGTCCCGCCGGAACGGATGGAATTAGCCACGCCGTCGGCTCCTTTCATGAATGAAACCGGTCCGGAAGAATAGCCGCCTTTTGAAAGCGCCTCTTTGGATGAGCGCAGTTTGGAAACATTCACTCCCGAACCGGAACCAAACTTGAATATCCAGCCCTCATCTTTATACCAATCTAAAATTGACTGCATGTTGTCTTCAACCGAAAGGATAAAACAGGCAGAGCATTGCGGTTTGGGTTGGACACCGACATTGAACCATACCGGGCTGTTAAAAGCGGCGTATTGGTTGACCAAAATCCATTCCAAGTCATAAATAAAGCTGACCGCGTCTTCTTTGGAAGCAAAGTAACCGTCTCTGAAACCCCACTTGCCGATGTTCGTGGCCACACGGTCAATCATTTGCTTAATGCTTTTTTCTCTTTCCGATGAATCTAGGCGGCCGCGGAAATACTTTGAAGCGACGATGTCGGTTGCCGTTTGAGACCAGAAATTGGGAACCTCAACATTGTGCTGTTCAAAAACAACAACGCCGTCGCTTTTGACTATTTTGGCAGTCCGTTCTTCCCAAGTTATCGCATCGTACGGATGGCCCGCACCAAAAAGGCGCGGCCACTTAAAACCGGCCTTATCCAAATCGCCGCCCGACATGGGCTGGATTCCAACGGCGTATTCCGGTAGTAATTGCAATTCTTTTTCGGATGTATCAGATGTTTTATCCATGATTTAGCATAATTAATTCCGCTTTATGGCGGAACTAGATTAAGACCCAAATATAACTATTGTAACTTTAAGCCGATGCTCGCACTGTTTTTAATCTAACAAAAAGACGGTTCAACGCAAGACTAAAAATTGTTGACAATTAGAAGATGAAGTAAAAAATCTGCCGTCTGGCAGATTTTTTACTTCATCTTCCGCCTAATGAATGCTGGAATATCAAAATCGTCTTCACCCACCGAAGAGTCAACAAATTCTTTAATTTCCTTGTTGTTGCCGAGCGCAGAAACAGCATTAGCTGGCGGAATACCTGACAAAGGGGGTGTTGGCCGGCGAATACCGGCGTCGCTGAATAAATTAGGGCTTACCGAAAGCGTCGGGCGCGATGAGGGTGTATGGCCATTAGTAAATCCCGTAGCAACAACGGTAATCTTCAATTCGCCTTTTTTGATGCTATCGTCAACAACGGCACCGAAAATAACCTTAGCATCGGGGTCAATATGTTCGGTAATCACCCGAGCGGCTTCGTTAATTTCGGCCATGGCCATATCCTGCGATCCGCACACATTGAATAAAACCCCCTTGGCTCCGTCAATTGAAACTTCAAGCAGGGGAGAATTAATTGCCATTTTGGCCGCCTCAATCGCTCTGTCATCGCCTGTCGCCCGTCCGATTCCCATAAGCGCCGAACCCGAATTAGTCATAATCGTTTTAACATCGGCAAAGTCAACATTTATTACTCCTGAAATGGTAATAAGATCGGAAATTCCCTGAACTCCCTGCCTTAAGACATCGTCAACAATCGCAAATGCTTCGAGCATCGGGGTCTTACGGTCAATTATGGAAAGGATGCGGTCATTGGGGATCGTGATGAGAGAATCGACTTTGTCGCGCAAAATCGCCCAACCATCTTCAGCAATCCGAGATCTTTGCGCGCCTTCAAAACTAAACGGCTTGGTAACCACAGCTACCGTAAGCGCTCCGATATCTTTGGCGATATCGGCAATTATCGGTGCGGCGCCGGTGCCGGTGCCGCCGCCCAAACCACAGGTAATAAAAACCATATCGGCGCCCTTTAGGGCATTAAGTATTTCTTCCTTGGTGTCTTCCGCCGCCTGTCGGCCCACTTCCGGATTCATTCCCGCCCCCAAACCCTTGGTTAAGCTTTTGCCGATATGAACTTTAGCGGAAGCCTTGGAATTATGAAGCGCTTGGGCGTCCGTATTGACGGCGATAAATTCAACGCCATGAATTCTGGCTTCAATCATTCTAGCCAATGCGTTGCCGCCCGAGCCGCCCGCTCCGACAACTTTTATTCTGGCAAATGTTTCAAATGGGGGTTTTATTTGAGCCATGGCGCAAATTTACAATTTACAATTTCCAACGAATTTACAATATTACATTGGCCAATTGATAATTGAATAGAAATTGGTAACTGATAATTGAAAATTTCCGTATATGACGGTTTATCATAAAAGAAAAAGGCACGCAAGCACGCCCTTTATTCCTGTGGATAAATCTGTGGAGAAGTTGCAAATCAAGCTACACATTGCAACTTCGGAATCCCGCCCCTACATTGATGTGTGGGCGGAATGGATAAAGAGATCTCTTTTTAGGGCATAAAGTTTTTAAGCCAGCCGGTAATTTTTTTAATACCGTCGCCGCCAAATGCCGCTTCACTATAACCTCCCGGCTTTGAACCGTTGAACTCCTGTTCCATCCCCCAGAGAATCAGTCCCGTAGCGACAGTAAAGGCCGTATCAGAAATTTTTTCAGAATCCGAAGATCGGGCGACCCTAACCGGCAATCGCAAAACTTCTTTTACCAGAGCGGCAAAGCCGGGCAAATTTGAACCGCCGCCGCTTAATACCACCCCCGCTGGCAAGAGGCCATGCTTGCCGATCTTCTTCAGTTCGTTTGTAACCATCTCCAGCAACTCGTTAGTTCTGGCGTCCACCACCTTAACCAGTTGCTTCTTGGGGATAATAAAATTATCCTCGGACAAAAGCTGGCTAAGGTCAACATTTTCCCTACGCCGCAGATCCTCAATTTCAGAAGTTGAACAATGTTCCAGCTTAATCCTCTCGGCCACATCCAGAGAAGTGCGCAAAGCCACCGCCAAGTCATTCGTAATGTGCCTTGATCCTATCGGCAGAAAGGCGCTATGGACAAGATCCGCTTCTTCAAATACGGTCATACTGGAAGTTCCGCCACCAAAATCAAGATGCATGACGCCGAATTCTTTCTGGCTTTTATCAAGCGCCGAAAGGGCTGATGCCAGCGGAGCGTAAACCAGCCCGGCGACCTCAATGCCGTTTTCGTTTACACAGCGGATTAAACTGCGGCAATACGGCGAAAGGCCGTCAATGATAAACACTTCCGCTTCCAGCCGCACGCCCCGCATACCCAGAGGATTCTTAACCGCCTCAACGCCGTCAATGATGTAATTACGCGGTATAACATGGATGACTTCGCGGTTAGCCGGCAAGCTCACCGCCGAAGCGGCCTGAATGACACGGTCAATATCGTTTTGGGATATTTCGTTGTCAGCGCGGGAAACTGCAATAACTCCCCGTGAAGTTTGAACCCGTATGTGCGCTCCGTTTACCGCGAGATAAGCCGACTTTATGGGCACACCGGCCACAGCTTGGGCTCTTTGGACAGCTGTCGATAAGTTAGCTACCGACTCCTCCATATCTACCACCATTCCGCGGCGTAAGCCGTTGGAGGACGCTAATCCAGTGCCGATAATTTCCGGCTTTAAAGCATCGCGATCTATTTGCGCAATAGCGACCTTAACTTGGGTATTGCCGATGTCTATGCCGGTAATGGTGTGGGGACGAGACATACAAATTTAAAATTTAAAAATCAAAAATAAAAATTATTGAAATTCAAAATTGGCTTCCAATTTTGAATAACCTGAATTTTGCATTTTGATATTTCAATTTTACATTTCAACCTCAAGTGCTTTCAAAACCTTTTTTTCCAATGTAACCATCTTTGTGGCATCGCATTTAGACCCCTCGTGATCGTAGCCAACCAAATGCAAAAATCCGTGGACGGTTAACCACGCGAGCTTACGCTCCATGCTTATATTTTCCTCCTTTGCCTCCTTTTTGGCAATGGATAAGCATATGAATAAATCCCCAAGATCAATTGGGGATTTATTCATCCCGAGCTTGTCGAGGGATTTCCTTAAATTATCCTCCATCCCAAAGGAAAGCACATCTGTCGGTTTGTTTTTGCCACGATATTTTTTATTGAGCTTCCGAATCTCGGCTTCATCTATTAAATTTATACTCAAATAAACTTGTCGCTGGTCGCTGGCCACTGGTCGCTTCAAAACCGCTAGAGCGGTCTTAATAATTTTCTCAAAAAAGTCCTGCTCCCACCTTTTATCTTCGATTTTGTTGCGGAAAACTAAATCAATGTTAGCCATTAGAAGTTAAGAATTAGAAATTAATTTGACTACGGATATCTTATCAAAATAAAAAAGACTTGAAAAATCGCGTGATTTCTCAAGTCTTGTCAGCGAGGCGTTCCGGATAACCTCTGACCGGACGCTTATATTTAATAATACTGCTTTTTTCGTCTGACTGGCCTTCTTTAAACTCACATTTGAGGAATTCGGAGATCTGACGATGGCAAGTGTGATTGGAAGCATCACACTCATATATCACAACCTGTGTTCCATAACTCCCCAGCCAGCCGACCGACTCATGCGGTGTGCTCATCACTAAAGACATATTTCCTCCCTTTGACGGGCTTCGCGGTCATTTCGTTCTGAAAACATATCAGAAGCACGATTTGCTATCCGAGAACTACACCGATTTCGTTGACTTCTTTGAGCAGTCTCCCTTTCTGAAAGGATTCCTAACTTGATTGCTCGCAGCAGGTCTGTGAAATGTCCGCTACCTTCAAGGATCTGGATTTGCTCGGTTGAAAGTTGCGGCTGATCCACCAATGTCAACAAGTGGCCAGCTTGCCCAAAAGAACCACTATCTTTGCTCATAAGTTTACCTCCTTAGTGAGCGCTATCCCCAAAAGGGATAGCGAATCAATGTTTTTTCAAAATGCCTGAAGACTAAAGTTAGTCTCCATGCTAACTATATATGATTATACCAAATATATTCATATTTGTAGATACATACAAAAAGCGCCTTTCGCTAAACGCTAAATAAGAGTTGTGATGTCATTATTTATAAGATAAAACTCTCCAGGTTGGCCGAGTTCGAGGAGAAAGCGAAGCCCGAAATGAGCCGTACTGACTGTACGGTGAATGAGGCCTGGAGCTGGCGACAAAGAAATCGGCCAAATCTGAAAGACAAAAAAGGCGGTTAGTCCTTTATTTCTTCAAGGACACCGCCTTTTTTGCTGGAGTGTTCTACTTTGACAATTCTTCTTTGACAATACGCGAGACGACTGTGCCGTCGGCTTTACCTTTTAATTTGGCCATTACCGCGCCGATGGCCTTGCCCATTTCTTTGATAGTCACACCTGTCTCAACGATAACCTTCTTCACTTCCTCGCGGATTTGGTCTTCCGACATCTGTTCGGGCATATAACGCATCAAAACGGCAAGCTCTTTTTGCTCGTTTTCGGCAAGTTCGGGCCGTCCTCCAACTTTGAATGTTTCCATCGCTTCCTTCCTTTTCTTAATTTCCGAAGAAATAACTTCGACGACCTCCTCGTCATTAAGCTGGCTCTCGGATTCAACGGTCGCGGCATCGCCGCCCGCTTTCATAAGTTTACCGCGTTTTTCAAGTTCGCGGTTTTTAATCACCGCGTTTAACATGGCAATCGTCCCTCGCATCACCGTATCGCCCGATTTCATGGCGATCTTCACGTCTTCCTTGAGTTGGTTTTTGAGCATAATTACCAATTATCAATTCCCATTCAATTTTACAATGAGCCAATGTTACATTGAGAATTCATTGGGAATTGGAAAATGGAAAATGTAAATTTCTATAGCCCCAGTTCCTGCTTCATTTTACGCTTCTCTTCCTCAAACGTTTCGTCGTCGTATTTGCCAAGCTTTTCAAGATGTTTGCGTAAGGCGGACAAATGCATGCCCATAATGGCCGCATTTTTCTCTTTACGCTCGTTCTTTTTTTTCTGATGAAACCGCGACTTTTTGGCCTTAAGCAAAACTCCGCTTGATTGGACCAAGCGGTTGAAACGGCGCATCAAGCCACCGATGGATTCATTTTGTTTTCTACGGACTTCTACCATATAAATCCTCCTTCCTTGCCCGCCGAAGCCTTGGCGAAGGCGGGTCAGTCGATAATTATCAATTTCCAATTTAGTCTTGGACGATCTTTTGTCCCAAACGTTTCCCTCCCAGCAAGTGTATGTGCAAATGCGGCACCAGTTTGCCCCCATCCTCGCCTTCGTTGATTATCAGCCGGTAACCTTTCAACAGGCCCCGTTCATGCGCCAGCTTATCGGCTAACCGCAACGCCCCGCCTAAAAGTTCCACATCCTTTTTGCCAAAATCGTCTAGCTTTTCAAAATGCTTTTTGGGCATAATCAGCCAATGCACTGGCGCAACCGGATTTATGTCTTTAACCACTAGATAATCGTCATCTTCAAAAACTCTCTCCGCCGGCAGTTCGCCGTTTATGATTTTGCAGAAAACATCCGAGATCATTTCTTCAATCGTTTTTTTATCTCCTCCACTATCTTCTCCAGCGGAATCGTTTCCTGAATTCCAGTATCCATCTCTTTCAAAATCACCGTGCCATCAATAGCTTCTTTCTGGCCGAAAATAAGCGAGAAGCGCACACCTAGACGGTGAGCAATCCTCAACTGTGACTTAATGCTGTCCCGGGAAATTGAGGATTTGGTATCAATTCCCGCCTCCCGCAAACTTTCAAACAAAAGGAGGCTTTTACGCTTGGCGGCATCGCCCAGTTGTACCAAGAAAACCTTGGGTTTGGACTGCGCTTCGGGAACATTTATATTTTTGTCTTTAATTGCCAGAATGACTCTCTCAACACCCATCGCCCAGCCGGTGGCCGGCGTTTTGCGCCCCCCCAAAAGATCCACCAAACGGTCATAGCGCCCGCCCGCAATGATAGCATCGCTGGGGTTATCGTCAGGAGTAAATTCAAAAACTGTGCGAGTATAATAATCTAGACCTCTTACCAAATGGGGGTTGAGCATATAAGGAACTCTGGCCTCATCAAGAAATTCAAGGACGTGTTTGAAATGAGCTTTGCAGTCATCATCCAAAAAATCCATCATCTGTGGCGCGTCTTTTTTGATACCCTGGCATCCCTCCTCTTTGCAGTCCAGCATGCGCAAAACATTTTTCTTAAAACGGTTGCGACAATCAACGCAAACTTTTTTCAGTTGTATCTTGTAATAGTCCCGTAAAGCTCTCACATAGGCGGGGCGGCAATTTTGGTCGCCGATTGAGTTAATCTGGACGCTGTGATTTTTAAGGCCAAAGCTCTCCAGAAGTTTGTGGCCGATAAAAATAAGCTCCGCATCGGCGGCTTGGGAGTCATCGCCCAGCGTTTCAAGCCCAAGCTGGTAAAATTGCCGATAACGGCCCTGTTGGGGCTTGTCGTGACGGAACATCGGGCCAAAATAATAGAGTTTGATCGGGTGAGGCCTAACTGACATGCCATTTTCAAGATACGCCCTGACAACGCCCGGCGTGTTTTCCGGACGCAGGGTCAGGTCGTCGCCGCCCTTGGCCATAAAACTGTACATTTCTTTTTCAACGATATCAGTGGTCTCCCCCGTCCCGCGCAAAAAAAGGCCGGTAGATTCAAGAATGGGGGTTTCTATTTTTTCAAAACCATAATCTTCGATCAGGGATTCAGCTTTTTTCAAAACATAATGCCAATATTTCTGCCCCTCCGGCAGAATATCGTGCATACCGCGCTGCGCCTGAAAAATTTTGGATTTTTTTGTTCGGCCCATGTTCGGCGAGAGCTCTATTAGTTGGATATATAATTTACGCCCGGCACCTTAATAATCTTGTCTAACGGCCAAAGGCGAAGCAGTGCTCTGCCCACAATGAGTTTTTTGGGCACCGCTCCCCAATATCTTGAATCGGAACTTTGAAGCCTGTTATCGCCCAGAACAAAGAATTCGTTTGCGCCAACTTGCATTCTCAAACCATGATCCGTGCGTTGATAATCGGCTAAGTAATCTTCTTTTAAAATCAACCCCTCCTTATACTGTTCGTTATAAATAACCACCTGATTATTCTCTATTTTCACCGTTTCACCGGGCAAACCGATAATCCGTTTAATATAAAATTGGCTGGGGTCTCCGGGATAGTGGAAAATTACCACATCCCCCCTTTTAGGGGAATGCAGTCGGTAGCCTATTTCATCAACCACTAGATAGTCGCCATCTTGAAAATTATCCTCCATTGACTGGCCCTTGACAAAAAACGGTTGGACTAGATAATACCTTATCGGCAGAATTATTGCAAGCGAGATTAGGATGATTTTAACCGTTTCCCAAACAAATAAAGCGACATCGCGGCGCAAATTCAAACCCCAGATATTATTTTTTGGCTCCTGATTAATGCTATTGTCCATAAAAGATTATTTTTAGGATATCACAAAATCGGCGTTACTTCAATATGTAGTTTGCTCTTTGTGCCGCTTGCTACTTTATACTTGCTACTTTATACTTACCTCATGATCAAACTCATCATTGGTCTGGGCAATCCCGACCCGGAATATCAAAATACGCGACATAATATCGGTTTTCAATTCTTGGATTATCTGGCTAAAAAAATTGACAGTCCGGATTTTGAATTTGAGAAAAAATTTAATGCTTCAGCTGTTAAGGGCAAAATAGACAAAGTCGCTGTCTTGCTGGCCAAACCGCATACTTACGTAAACAAAAGCGGGGAATCAGCCGCCAAGATTAAAACTTTCCTGAAGATCAAGCCGACTGATTTAATTTTGATTCACGATGATTTGGATATCCCTTTCGGTTATTTTAAAATTTCTTTTGGCAAAAGTTCCGGCGGTCACAAAGGAGTGGGGTCGGTAATGAAAGCGGTCAAAAGCAAAGAATTTTACAGAATCCGCATCGGCCTTGCCAACTCCACGCTTAAAAAAGCTCGTTCACTGTCGGATGCAAAGCGGAATATTCTCGTGCGGGATTTTGTGCTATCCAAATTTACCAAGAAAGAAACCGAAGCCATATCGCGCCTGTTCAAAGAAATCTACGAAAGATTGTTGGAAACCGTCCGACTCTAAACATCAGTTAGAATCAAAAACATCCGCCGCGGCGGATGTTTTTGATTGAAATATCTATTCCCCTATTTTCTTCTTAAGCTGGCCTATCATTTCATCGGCATGCTTGGCTCCGCCAAGACCGAATGACAATCCTAACGCCAAAGCGGTCGCGGCAACAAATCCGGTGATCAGGGTGTTAATGATATAATCTGCCACATTCAGCTGGCTCAAGGCCACTAGAAGTGAAAAAATGAATACCGCCCACTTGGTTAACAGCCCCAAAAGATTGGCTGATGCCAAACCAGCCGCTTTTACTGACGCAACCACAAATCCTTCCAGGAAATTGGCCAGCAAAATACCGATTAGTAACACCGCCGCCGCCACTATCACATTGGGGATATAAAGGACGATTTTTTGTAGAAACACCGTAACCTCGGAAAGGCCCAGAATGTTAGTCGCCGCCATCAAGAATACTATCATGAAGAACCACTTGACCAGTTCGTAGAAAAACTTGGGACTATCCAAATTTAAGCCGCTTTTCTCCACCGCGCGCCTGAAACCAACTTTGGTCAAAGCGTTATCAAGACGCAGGACCTTGACCAAATGATACGCTACTTTAGCCAAAAGCATGGCTATTAACCATCCGATGATAAATACCACGATGGCCGCGATGAGCCGCGGTAAAAAAGCCGCTACATTGCTCCACAGCGTAATCAATGATGTCCTAACTATGTCCGATGCCAAAACTTTATCTTCCATTACGCACCTCCCTTCATAAAAGCCTTTCGGCTATTTTTACTTTGTAATTATAACCTTCTTGGCTGGATTTTTTGACAATTCTGATAATTAGCGCCATTGAACCGATAAATCCGGCGATAAACGCGGAAATTGCTATGATCTTCCAGATGCGCGGACGAATTTTACCTACCAGCAAAAACTGGCCCAGCGCGCCTACGGTGGACTGGACTTCTTTCTCAACATTGGCTCGCGCCAAGCCTTGCAAAACATTCGTGTGGCCGGTCGCTTCTAAAATACGATTGAAATATTTTTCGTTGAAAAAACGGATAATGTCATAACGGCTGACCACGCCAGCCAGTTTGCCGTTGGCATCCACCACTACAATAGGATTCACTTTGTGATGCTGGGCAAACTCTTTAGCCGCTTCTTCAACCAAAGTTTCCGGCTTTACGGTTAGGGGATTGGAGTTCATAATTTCGCTGGCCTTAACCGTTTTTAATTTGTTGAAGTGCCCCTCTAGCGCCGCCTTGTCGGCTTTATCAACGGATATCTGGTCCATGATGTTGAAAAGCGTCGGCAGGTGCATACCTGAACTTTGCACCACCATATCATAGGCGGTGATTATCCCCTTGAGTACTCCGCCCGAATCTACTACCGGCAAACCGTCATAGTCGTATTTTTCAAAAAGACCGGCCACGTAATCTAAAGTATCGGTGTCTTTTACCGTTAATACCTTCGCCGTCATTATGTCCCTAATTTGTGCAACCTTCACCATAAAATTTATTCGCTCTCTCATTATACCATTCCCGCAAAAACGCAATACGGGGTGTTTGTGGACAACCCCGTTAGAAGTAATGCGCCTGCCGAAGGCAGATTGCCTGCCGGCCATGCTTAAAAGCAGGCCGGACTTCTAACGGGGCAACAAAAAAACCACGGTCAGATCCGTAAAATTTGGGGCTCCGCGGTTTTTTGCGAGAAAGTTTAACTACCTGAACAATACCGCCAAAGCCAATGTCAGCGTGCTTAACAACTTAATGAGCACGTGCAAGGACGGGCCGGCGGTGTCCTTGAACGGATCGCCGACGGTATCGCCGGTAACGGCCGCCTGATGCGCCGGACTGCGCTTGCCGCCGTACACGCCGGATTCAATATACTTTTTGGCATTGTCCCACGCTCCGCCGGCGTTGTTCATCAATGTCGCCATCAAAATACCGGCAATCGTGCCAACCATCAAAAACCCCGCTTCCGCCTCGGCTTTCAGCGTTATTCCCACCGCAATCGGCACTACTACCGCCAGAGCTCCCGGCAAAACCATTTCTCTTAAGGCCCCACGAGTAGTAATGTCCACCGCTCGCCCGTAATCAGGTTTTTCGGTGCCGGCCATAATTCCCGGCTTTTCTTTGAACTGCGCCCGCACATCGTTAATGATATAGTAAGCCGCCTTGCCGACAGCGCGGATAGCCAAAGAACTGAAAAGAAACACCAGCATCCCGCCGATCAGCGCTCCGACGAATACCGGAACTTTGGCCAAGTCAACCGAGGTTATGCGCGCCTCCTCAAGATATGCCGAGAACAGCAAAAACGCCGCCAGTGCCGCCGAACCAATGGCATAGCCCTTGGTCAATGCTTTGGTCGTATTACCCGCCGCGTCAAGCACATCAGTTGTTTTGCGAACCTCTTCCGACGAATGCGACATCTCCACAATGCCGCCGGCGTTATCGGTGATCGGGCCAAACACATCCATTGCCAGAACATAAGCCGCCGTTGCCAGCATACCCATCGTTGCCACCGCCGTGCCGTAAAGTCCGCCGTTGGGAATGCCACTTTTCACGCCAATCCAGAACGAAAGAAGCAGGGCGCCCGCAATCGTAATTATCGTCAAGCCGGTTGATTCAAGGCCCACCGCGTAACCGGCGATAACATTGGTGCCATGGCCGGTGGTAGATGCCTTGGCAATCTCTTTCACTGGCCGATAGCGCGATTCGGTATAGTATTGGGCGATATATACAAAAATAACGGAAGTAAAAAGACCCACGATACCGGCCAGAAAGAACCACATATTGCCCAGCATATTTTTAGTGATGAAATAGAAGGCAACCGCCGCCAGAGCGCTGGTAACCCAATAACCTCGGTTCAAGCTTTTCATCGGATTCTCGTTATGCTTGGAACTGGCGCTGAAAATACCGATAACCGTTGCCGCCAGACCAAACGCCCTCAACACCAGCGGGAACATTATCCCCTTGATGCCGAAGTGGGAGTAAAGCGCCACGCCCAGTATCATCGCTCCGATATTCTCGGCCGCCGTTGATTCAAAAAGGTCCGCGCCGCGTCCCGCGCAGTCGCCGACATTGTCGCCCACCAAATCGGCAATAACCGCCGGATTGCGAGGATCGTCTTCGGGAATGCCAGCTTCAATCTTGCCGACCAAGTCGGCGCCGACATCCGCCGCTTTGGTGTAGATACCGCCGCCCAGCTGGGCGAATAAAGCCACCAGAGAAGCGCCGAAGCCGTAACCGACAATCAGGCCGGGGACTTCCTTAATATCATATCCCAGCCAGTTATATATCAAAAAGAGAATACTGATTCCCAGCAAGCTCATGGAAACGATAATAATGCCCGACACGGCGCCGCCGCGAAAGGCCACCCGCATAGCCGATGGCAGACCGTGCTGGGAGGCGCCAGCCGTGCGGATATTGGCTCTGACCGATACGAACATCGCCACAATACCGGCCACCGCCGACGATGCCGCGCCAAAGATGAACGCGCCCGCCGTTTGCCAGCCGTGAATCCATTGGCCGGATAACCCGTAAACCAAAAGCAGAACCGCCGCCAACGCCAAGCTGATTAAAGCAATGGTCTTGTATTGGCGCTTAACAAAGGCGTTAGAGCCCTCACGGATAATGCCAGCAACTTCCTGCATCGCCGGCGTTCCCTGACCCTGCCGCAAAACCCAGCGCGCTAGAAAACCGGCAAAAACCAACGCCCCGATTGATACAAAAAATGCGATGAGATTGTAATCCATGTGTTCAGCCAATAACCATTGGCGAATGGCCAATAATTAAAAGCGGAGTTAGCTTATTGTAAAATAGAATACAAAAAAACTTGCCGAAAAGCAAGGGAAAAATTTCAGACAAAAAAGGACCGCGATAAAACACGGCTCATTTCGCCAGATTACAGCGGACAATTTCCGCCGAAGCCAGATGCTCGGTCATCTTTTTGTCCCCATAGCGCTTCCACGGCTCAAGCGTCCGCCGGCATTACTGGCTTGGGCGCTTGATTCGCGAATTGAACAACAGAAAACGCCTCGTCAATTTAGGCTTGTGTCCATCCGCTGACGGTAAGAGCTTGCATAAGCGAATCTTGTGTCACACCCTGTGTCAAAGAAGATTTAATGTAATCAATAAGTTGTTGATCGGCCATATTTTTATCCCGCATCCAAGGTCAGACCTTGGATGCGACCCAACTATTTTAGAAAAGTTTTCCGATGAAGCCGAATAGTTTCCCCCAAATACTGGCCGTCTGTCTTTGAAATACCGGACCGTTCATCGGAAGATTCCTTAGTGTCCCGGCAACTGATGCCGAATCACGGTTCGTTATTGAACCCGTGAAATTATCTACCCAATTGATCAGGCCGTTTTCGTCATCGCGCAATACCAGCTGGAAATAATTTCCGATATGGCCGTAATGGACGCCCGGGTTATCAAACTGAATCCTGAATGTTTTGGACTGGCCGCCGGTAATTTCAACATCCTGTCCCGTGCCGGTATGACCGAAATCCAGAGACAGAGATGCGTGAGGCAACGGCTTAAAGTCGTTTCTTGTCGTAATTGTGTCGATAACCGTTCCGTTGTCATCGTATACCGTAAATGAGGAACTGACAGCGGAGCTCTGATAACCGCCCGAAGCAATGACCTCAAACCTAATGGAGCCGGAGCCAAGAGCTTGATTGTCAAAGAATACTTTGGAATCAGAAAGGCCCATAGCGGTAACGGAGAACTTGAACACCGTCGGACTGCCGACCAGATTATAAGGCGGCTGAAGAGCTATAATATCTAATTTGGGGAATGCCCTATAGACATACTGGTTATTCACGCCCATGACATCTGTAATGCCCGGCGAAGAACCGTTAATAACTTGGCCCGAAGAAGCTCCGATAGCCCTGAAACCGTTGGCCGGACTGCCATTATAAGTATTGGAGAAATCAAGTGAAAAATTAACTCCGCTTGACGCGCCTTCCGCCGCCGTTCTCATGTCAACCGCCACAGATGCATCCAAACTGCTGTTCTGGGCAATATACGGCCTCGTGTCGGTTCCTCCGGACACCGGAGCGGTCCACGCAAAACTGGCGGAAGCGCCGCCGGATAGTAATTGGCTTACCGTAAGAATACTGCCAGCGATGTTTCTGTAAGTCAGGTAAATCGTCTTGGCATTGGCGGCCGCTCCGGTTGCTTCGAAGCGGTCGAGCGTGGCAATCGTCAATTTCTCTATATAAAAAGCCTCGTTGGTGCCGGTAAATCTAAATTGAGAGAACGGAACATTTGTCTGACCCCAATAGACTGCGCTCTTTGCCGGACTGGCCGGACCCTGGGAAACCGCAATTAAACCCCCGTTTGAAACAGTAATCGCAACTGTGGCAGTAGAAGAGCCATTCAAATCGGCACCGGAAACATTGACGATTTCCCCCGGGGTGCTTGTTGAGGCCGCAATGTTGGCCGTGGACTCCAAATCAAAAGAAAAAGTGTCGTTTGCATCGGGAGTGTTGTTGGAAAGGTCAACTTTTAACAAAAGAGTTCCTGGTATTCCGGTTGGGATGACCCAGTCCATATTACCAAAAGTTACAGCGCCGGTTGTGGGTAGGTTATTGCTGGTCACTAATGCCGGAATAAGAGTTCCGGATCCGTCATAAAGCCGCAGGTTTGCTAGCATTGAAGCAAGGGAGGCATAATTTGAACCCAAACTTCCATTAGACGGCCCCGCCAACCCGTTTAAGGTAACACCGTTAACATGCACATCTTCAGTTCCTGCAGTCAGCAAAAAGGCAACAACATTTACGTTTGGAGTTCCTTTTACATATGCGCCGCTGGCGGCAAGAGGAGAAAGCGCAATGTCAAGAGAAGCGGCGCCCGTCGGAAGCGGAGTTGGGGTCGGAGTTAGCGTATACGCCGGACATTTTCCTCCCTTCGGGCAAGGAGTTGGAGAAATTTTCTTAGAAATGCCCGCCACTAATCCTTTGTTATAGTCAAAAACATATTGGCTGTAAACTTTATAAACCCCGAAAACTAAAACAACCAAAAAAATACAAAAACCGTAGTTGGGAATTCTAAACTTTCCCAGAGAAATTGTCTTTAAAAACCACCTCTTGCCGCTATTCAAAACCGAACCGGATGAACTTGAAGGTTCCATAGTTATAAAAATTAATTAATACTCCTCAATTATACCCCCCCAACTAAAAGTGTAAATTGAAAAGTGGATAACTATACCCTCGGCGCGTCAATTCCGCGAGTTTCTTCAGCTTGCCCCAACTCTACCACGTTCTTTACTCTGTCCACCATCAAGGTCAGGCGTTTTTCGTTGTCTTCGTAGGCGGATGAGGCATCCGATATATGTTTGCCCAAACGGCGGAAGCCCTCGGCTAGTTTGTCGCTGTCCGTCACAATGCGGTCAAGCTTTTTCATGATTTCTTTGGTCTGCTTGTTGAACTCAACATCCTTGAACCAATGCATCACCGCGCTAACCGAAATCGCAAAAGTGTTGGGAGAAACAAGGAAAATTTTCTTGGAGCGAGCGTAAGACGCCAAATCAACGTCCTTAAGATGATTGATGATTTCGTAATAAATCGTCTCCGCCGGCACATACATCATTGCCATATCGGTCGTGCTTTCGGCCGGCAGAATGTATTTGGATGCAATCTCGTCAATTTTTTTCTTCACATCGCTGTAGAACTGTTTGCGATGGATATCTTTGTTTATATCGTCGCCCGCATTGACCATTTTTTCAAAATTTTCCCAATTGAACTTGGAATCAATCGGCAAAAGCATGCCGTTGGGCAGTTTCAGAACCGCATCCACCGCTTCGCCGGATTTGAAATAGTGCTGCATCTCATAAATATCCCTCGGAAAGTACTGATTTAAAATTGAGTCCAGCGAAAGCTCGCCCCATGTGCCGCGCAATTTGGGCGATTTGAAAATATCCTGAAACGATACTACGTTTTTGACGGATTCCTGCATCGTGCGCACCGCCTCATGCACCTGCGTCATGCCCCGCGTAAAACCCTCTACCTGCTGATGCACGCTCAAGGTCGCCCGTTCGGTGGACTGGCGGCTTTGTTCAAGCTGATCTGAAACCAGTTTTGAAAGCGAGTCCAAACGCTGGTGCAAAATCACCCGCCCCTCGTCTTCCGGCTTTTTCTTGCGCGACTGTAGCATCAGGTAAATATTGACCCCCAGCATGGCCAGCGCTGCGATAGAAACAACGACAAGTATTACACCGATAGAATTGATCATGGTTTAATTAAAACTCTTTCTTGCCCTCAAAGCAAGGCTGTGTTACCTTATTTTTGTATTGCCGAGGTGTGTTAAGTGATAAAGATCTTTGACAAAGAATTGAAACTTCTAATTTTGGATGTTGACGGCGTAATGCTGGATCTGGTGGCTAATTTCCAAACCAATCTGGAAGTTGTAGCCAGTCAGATGGACTTGCCCCTTGAACCGTTGCGCAGGTTTTTAAATGACACGCGGTCAGGTCTGCATAAAGGCTCTCCGCGTTTTGGCGACATCATCAGAAATGTCTGGTCAGCCAACGAAGAGAAAGTGCGCGAATTCAGACAAAAGTTTGGATTAAGGGAATATCATTTCCCATATCCTCCAATTGCCGGCTCGCTTGAAACAATAAAATGGTTCCGTACTGAAAAAGTGTTGGTTGCCATCTGCACCAACAATTCCCTGTCTTCGCTGGCATTGCGTTTTGATGCCGCAAAAATCGATCCTTCTCTTTTCGTCATCTGTTGTACGCCTCATTTCATATATTACAAGCCGGACATAAGAATCTTGCACCAGCTTTTTTCTACTGTCCCCGACATTCCGCGCGATAATATGCTCTTTGTCGGCGACTGGTGGCCCGATATGGAAGTGGCTCGAAAGACAGGCATTGACTTTGTCGCCGTAACATCGGGCGGCCTTCCCAGAGAAACATTCGCAAAAGACGGCATACCCGAAGATCATATCCTGTCAAAATTGAGTGACTTAAAGAATATAACCACAAAGATTCTCTAATTCCTTGCGCTTTTCTAAAATGTGGACCCGGGGAGAATCGAACTCCCGTCTCCGCAGTGCAAATGCGGTGTTCTGCCACTAGACCACGGGCCCAAATTATGTTTAATATTATACCATATTTAGCCCCCCTTATAAAAACGCTCCGCTTTCGCGGAGTTTTACTATCCTTTTCACTTTCACTTTGCGCTTCTCACTTTACACTTTTCGCTTCAATAGAACAACTCCCTCGGTGGAGCGTGGCGGACTATTTCAAACGCCTCTTCGGCGGTATCTACGACAGAATACAAGCCAAGATCTTCCGTGTCAATAGCCTTTAGTTTGCCGAGCATCTCCTCATTCAAAAACTTATGCATAGGCGTCCAGAATTCTTTACCAACAAGAACGCATGGTACTGGCGCAATTTTCTTGGTTTGAATAAGTGTTAAAAGCTCAAAAGCTTCATCTAACGTTCCGAATCCTCCGGGGAAAAACACATATGCCTTAGCCGCGTAAGACAACATGACTTTCCTGACAAAAAAGTAATGCAAGCCGATGCTCTTTTGGACATAGGGATTAATACGCTGTTCAAACGGCAATTTAATGTTAATACCCAAAGACTCTCCTCCGGCTTCAAAAGCGCCGCGGTTGCCGGCTTCCATGATCCCCGGCCCTCCCCCAGTCACCACGCCTATCCCTTCCTTGGCCAACAAAGCCCCCAGCTTCCTTGACTCTTCATACCATCTTTCGCCTTCTTTGAAACGGGCGGAGCCAAAGAAAGAAACGGTATTCCGAAAGTCCGCCAAAAACTGCCAGCCATCAACAAACTCCGCCATTATGCGAAAAACCCGCCACTGAAAAGTTGAGCGGAAATCTTCCTTTTCTTTGTAAACCGGCAGTTTGGAAGCCGGTAAATTCAATTTTCCTTTTTTCTCCTCATCCATATGAGAAAAGTATAACGGGACACAAAAGAAAAGAGAAGAGGATAAGTGGTGGGCGGCGGAGGGATCGAACCTCCGACCTCTGTCTTATCAGGACAGCGTTCTACCACTGAACTAGCCGCCCAAATTAATCAAAGGAATAATACCAAATTTTGATTCCTCAATCAAGTTAAGCGCTTGTCAAAAATAAGATAATGGTGTAAGATGAGATCTTAACTTAAATATGTAGAGGCCCATGGTAAAAACCCATTCATTACAACACATACAGGAGGCCTTGAAAAAAAAGTTCAAGGGTAAAAAGCTGGTTTTCGGCCATGGTTTGATTGGCTCAAAGATAGCTTTTGTCGGCGAGTCGCCGGATGAACATGAGGAAAGGGAGGGCAAAGCATTCGCCGGACCAAGCGGCCAACTGCTTAACCAATTTCTTAGAAAAGCAAACATTGACCCCCGCAAGGTTTACGTGACCCACATCCTCAAGTACCGGCCTTCGCCGGATCGCGTCCCGACCCTAAAAGAGATAAAAGCCAATGTCCCCTTCCTAAAAGAAGAAATAAAAACAATCGGCCCCAAAGTTGTGGTAACTCTGGGCACTATGGCGTTGAGCGGCATCGGCCTGAAACTGCCTCTGGGCAATGTCCACGGAAAAGTATTTCACTTCGGTGATTATTCATTGCTTCCGACCTATCACCCCGCGCACGGCCAAAGCGACCCTCAAATCGGCTCCATAATCAATTTGGAACTTGCTAAAATAAAGGAGCTTCTGGCGCAAAAAAACGAAGAAGCTTAAACGATTACAACCAAAACTCCCCCGCCATGGCGGGGGAGTTTTGGTTAAGAACCGGCAAATGCTAATTGCCCAAGAGCTGGCGGAATGAATCTAAAATAGTGGACTTCTGTAGGATCAGCGGAGATATTGAAACCGCTCCGTCGCTATAGTCAGATCTGCCGCTTGCCGCATCGGACACCTGAACCAGATATTTACCGCTGCTTATCGTCTGACCGTTGATGTCCTTACCGACAATCCAAGCAAATGAGCCGGTATTGGCCACAGATCGGCCAAGAGTATAAAGACGCACTGGCTGTTCCGGACAAATCTCCGCAGTACATAGCGGATACCAGCTGATAAGGCCGACGTTTACCTTCGCAACAGCGCCGTTATAAGACCATTTGATCGTTTGGGTTGTGCCGTTATTCCAAGTTTCCCCGCCCTTGGGATAATTGACCGTGATACGGATACAGCCGATCGGACCGCCAAGACACCCCGTTGGAGTTGGCGTAAGTGTGGGAATTGGAGTAATGGAAGAACAAACTAAAACACCGCAGGAAACGCAGGGATCGCCGCCTTGATATGTACATCCTTGAGGAGGGGCGGCACAATCAACTACAGTACATGTTGGAGTTGGAGTTGGAGTTGAGGGCAGGGGAAGAATGGTAAAGTAGTTATCGCTGAGGTCTTGGACAATTTCTTCTTTCGGACAGTTAATGATCGTCAAACAGCGTTTTTCTCTCATTAAGCTGACCTTAATCTGATAATTGCCTGCTTCAATATCTTGAACGGGAAGCCACTGCCAAGATTGCGGACTGGAAAAGTCCAACACCGCGTATTCAATAAGTTTGGTCTCCGGACTGACGCATGGGTAAGCAATGCAGACGATATACTTGACTAGCGAGATCTTCCAGAACATGCCCGATTTTTGCAATGCGCCATCGGGATTCTGGGACACCCGCCAGCTAATCTTGTGAGATTCTCCCTGCATCCAACCCTCTCCTCCGTTCGGAGATACAACCCCGAGAGAAACAGTTACATCAGGAGTTGATGTCGGAGTGACAGTAGGCGTAACTTGCGGACTGGTAATACTGAAAGGTTTGTCGCTGTCGTCAAACAACACCGCAGATTCAGCGGCCTCTGAACTGCTAAATGTATCTGCTATTTTTTGCCACACGCTTACATCCGAGGATGCCCCATCAGAGATAACCCGCACTCTGTAATCATCAGCGCCGGGCAAATCGCGGGGAACCTGCCAGACATAATAGCCGGTATTTGGAAGATTTTCCGCAATTCCTTTGACCGTATCGCCAGTCAAATCGCGCCTTAATTTCAAAGTTACTTTGCTGACATTTTCAGCGCTCCACCTGATCATTTGAATTGAGCCGGCCTGCCAAGATTCGCCGCCATTGGGGAACATTAATTTAATTGCGGATGGCTGAATTGGTTTTGCCTCCACCAACATAGTGGCTACGCCATTTTGCAAAGCCAACATGGACACTTTCGCGCCATACACTTCTTGGCTCTGGCCAACTGCCAAATTAAATGTAACCGTCGGAACTTTTAAGAAGGGAATGCTTACGGAAAATTGGCCTTGGTTATAACATGGCGTTGTAATGCAGACGATCGGTATTTCCTTGTCAAAAGTCAGATGCAATTTACGGTAGTCCTGAACCTCGGCGGTTTGGCCAACCTTCAAATAAAATTTTTGGTTTAAATAAACGCTTAAAATACCGGTTTCAGAGGTAATCGCAAAAGGTTTGTCGCTAAAATCGTCAAATT
The DNA here is from genome assembly GCA_001795795.1 of Candidatus Yanofskybacteria bacterium RIFCSPLOWO2_02_FULL_45_18. Lineage (GTDB taxonomy): Bacteria > Patescibacteriota > Minisyncoccia > 2-02-FULL-40-12 > GWA2-44-9 > 2-02-FULL-46-19. The sequence continues at coordinate 23,868 of MGKV01000007.1, read as the reverse complement.
TTTGACTGCCCGCAACCATAACTACCTGGATGCGGTAGTTGTCAGCCGGAACAAGATTTTGAGGTATCTGCCAATTAAGCGAACCTACGGTGGGCAAGCCGCCGCCTTCTTGGAATTGGAATATGTTAAGAACTGGAATTTCTCCGCGCAAAAGATTGATTTGGTCAACACGGCTGTTTGCCGACGCAACCAATGATTGCCATGAAATTTTTTGCTTACTGCCCAAAAGCCAAGATTCGCCGCCATTGGGCGTTAAAACCTTGATGGCCGTCCGCGGCGGAATTACTCCAGTAACAGTAAAGGTTTTGCTGTTGCTTGTACCGTTACGGTTAGTTACCGATACCGCGTATTCACCCGAAGTTATGGCAATGCGCTGGCTTGGCGGACACGGTTCCGGCTGGAGAGGCAAACAAACGGGAGATACAACTTCTTTTGGAATATTAAAGGCAATGATACGCCCAACCAAAGAACCCTCCGGCATGGGAATATAGCCCGGACCAAAGACAATATAATTGTCCTCTTTGGTAAAACCGGAACCGATTATCAGGACGCGTCTTTCAACCTTGCCTGAAGAAGGGGCCAAAATACGGATATTCGGATTGTGAACCGGTGGCGGAGTTACTGTGGGAGTCGGTGTGATTGTCGGAGTATGAGTCGGCGTTGGCACGACAACCATTTGCACGAATGTGGTGTCATTTCGGTTGTCAACCAAATCCCGGACGCTTATATGCGCGGCATAGCCGCCAACCGCGGGATAGTAACATATCCCCGAAACGGTTGTCGCAACATGCGTAATCTCGGTATCCCAAGTTCCGTCGTTGGTGCAGTCAAAACGATAGCGCAACTGGTGCCCTTGGGAACCGGCAACCGAAGCGGATATCGTAACCGGACTGGCCGGATACTGCGGATACGGACTGACCGAAACATTCAATTCAAGAGCAACCGCTTGGGCATTTGCCGGCTGGCTATTGCCGCCCAGCAAAAATGCGGTAATCAAAATACCGGAAACGGCCAAAAAGGTGGCCAAAAATGTATATTTTTTCATATATTGCTATTATACACTAAAAGCCCAAATTTTCAATATCCACAGGTCAATCTTACTTTCTCTTTATAACTTTTCGAATCGCCTCTTTAACCGCCCCGACCCCCATACCAAAATGCTCAAAAAGCTCCTCCGGCTTCCCTGATTCGCCAAAGCGGTCCCGCATGCCGATAAATTCCTGCGGGACAGGGTAGTTTTTAGCAAGACACTCGGCCACGGCGGAACCGAGTCCACCGGCGATTTGATGTTCCTCAACCGATACGACAGCGCCGCACTTTTTTGCCGCTTCAATGATGGTTTTTTCGTCCAACGGTTTTACGGTATGAGAATTTATAACCATGCACCCTATGCCTTCTTTTGATAATTCCTCGGCGGCCGAAAGAGCATTATATAAAAGTATCCCGCATGCGATAATGACGGCATCCTTACCGTCGCGAAAAATTTCCGCCCTACCGATTTCAAATGGCGTTTCGGCTGTAGTAAAAATGGGTGATTTCTCACGCCCGATGCGCAAATAACTCGGCTGGCCGTTAAAGGCCACCGCCACCGTCGCCTTTTGCGCTTCAAAAGCATCGCATGGCACCACCACTACCATCCGCGGCAATACGCGCATCAATGCGATATCTTCCAATGCTTGGTGCGTTGCTCCATCGGGGCCCACCGATACTCCCCCGTGCGCGCCGACAATTTTGACCGGCACATTGTTTATGCAAATGTTGGTGCGGATCTGCTCATTGTTGCGTCCGGGACTAAAAACCGCATATGACGCGATGAAAGGAATCTTGCCGTAATTGGCCATGCCCGAACCGATTACCGCCAAGGCCTGCTCCGACACGCCCATTTGAACAAATCTTTCGGGAAACTTTTCCGCGAACCAATGTGTCCGCGTTGATTCGGTCAGATCGGCGCAAAGCGCCACTACCCGTTCATCCCTTTCGGTCGCTTCAACCAAGCCCTTGCCATAGCCATCACGGGTCGGGACATATTGCAAATATTCCTTGTCGAAGAGATTGTCAACTAATTTGGCCTTTAAATTTAACAATTCACGATTTTCAATTTTCATTAAATTATCAATGAATCAATGCGACATTGAAAATTCATTGGAAATTTAAAATTAAAAATTGAAAATTTTTAAGGCGTCGGGCAAATCAAAACAGGTTTACATGGAGCTATAACGCAGACGACTTTTTCATAATGACATCCCGCGGGTGCGACTTCCCATCCCTTTGGCACGTCGCAGGGCGTGGGGAAATCAACTACATCTCCGGTTTGGGGATTAAAGGCCTGGGTAATGACCTGTATGCAATATTGCCCGCTCGGTGTTGGCGTATACCCCGGCGGACCATTGGTTGTTTTGGTCGGCCGGAGAAAGACAATACCAACGACCAGCCCCACGATAAAAACACTCAACAGTTCAAGAATAAATCTCACTCTGGCGTTCTTTAATATTGTTTTTTCAAGAATTATCCGAGCCATAACAACAATCTATGGTTACTAATTTCTAATCAAATAGTATAAATCTGATGGCTGATTAGAAATTAGAGAATAGAAACTAGAAGTAAATTTTTTCTCACTTCTAATTTCTAAATTCTAATTCCTAAATTCTATCACTTGGCTTCTCGCAATGCTCGCACTTGTCGCCTTCGCCGTGCGCGCACACGCCATCGCTCATCATCTTATTCTTCATTATACCATAACAGCACCGGCAATACTTGGCGCTATGCGCCATAATCACCGCTACTATTGCCGCCATAAAGTAATAGTTGGCATTAAATCCCAAAACTATGCCACTCTTGCCCAAACCGCTGGTGACGGAAGTCCAGAAAAACAAAACACCGGCGACAAAAGCAAGAATACCCAAAACCATCGCCCCTATGTGGTGCGGACATCGGCACATACCTCCATGATGCATCATATTCATATAGACACCTCCTTGCTGTGGCAACTTGCAACTTATAACAAAAGTTGTCAGTTGTTTGTTGTCAATTGTCGATTAATCTACTGGTGTTCGCTTACTATCTTTCCTTTCAATGTCCTTAATTCATCCAAAAACTTTTTTGCTTCCTCCGGTTTGGGCGGAATTCCATGCCATTTATAATCAAACTCAATTTCGGGGATGCCTTTGCCCGGAATAGTGTGGGCAATTATTACCGTCGGTTTTTCGTAAATTGCCTTTGCCTCCTCAACCGCGTCCACAAATTCCTCAATATTATGGCCGTCAATTTCCAAAACATGCCAGTTAAATGCTTCGTATTTGGCGCGCAACGGCTCAATGGGCATAATATTCTCGGTCATGCCGTCAATCTGGATATTGTTGCGGTCAATTATGCCGGTCAGATTAGAAAGTTTGTTCTTTCCGGCAAATAGCGCCGCCTCCCAAGTAACTCCCGCCTCCTGCTCCCCGTCTGACATTATACAATAAACTCTGAATCTTGTGCCATCTCCGCCTCCTTCGGAGGCGAAACCTCGCCCCTTTGGGGCGGACATCCGCGCCGCATAAGCGATTCCGCAGGCCTGCCCCAAACCAGAGCCCAACGGACCGGAGGTTGTTTCAACCCCCGGAAGTCGTTCCCGCTCGGGATGCCCCTGCAATCGCGTGCCTAATTTACGCAGGGTTTTTAATTCTTCAATGGGGAAATATCCGGCATGAGCCATCGCGGCATAGCGCACCGGCGTAATATGGCCGTTGGAAAGTATGAGGCGGTCACGCTCCGGCCATTCTGGATTCTTGGGATCGTGATTTAGAACATGAAAATACAGCGCCGTGAAAATATCAGCCATGCCCATCGGCCCCGCCGTATGCCCCGACCCCGCCTCAACGAGCATCTCAATCACCGACTGGCGGATTTCATTGGCTTTTAACTCCAGCTCTTTAATTTTTTCCTCGTGTATTGACATTAAAGGATATCGCAATAAAAGCGTCGCGTTGCTTAATCTTTATTCAGCAATTGTCCCAGTAATACAACACTAAATTCGGCAATCAAACCATACCCAAACAATTTTAGGCCAAACTCTCTCCAGAATTCTCTAGTCCCTAAAGCATGACTTGTCTCCATAAACGCTATCCCCGCGACAATTGCAATTACCAAAATAAAAACCTGTTTCTCTGTAAATTTATTATCCATAATCTCAAAACTTAGAAATTAATAATTTAACGCCGCCGATGGCGAGGTAGATTATACTGACAATCAGGCCGGCAAATCCAATTTTGACGCACAGCCATAAAACAAAGCGTCCGAATCCTCCTTTGACGATGTTTTTCTGCATGATTGCTTCAATCAATATCAAGGCGCCGGTAACCAAAAGGATTGCCAGCGTGGGCACACTAAGCAATATGCCGCGACGCAAGTCCTCCCCGCCGATGAAGGCGTATTGGGGGCCGATGTTATGAAAAATTTCAAAAAAATTTTTCATTAAAATTCAAAAATCAAAATGATTAAAATTAAAAATTTTTATAAAAATTTTCAATAACCTGAATTTTTAATTTTTCACTTTGCATTTTTAATTTACAAAGTGGCGGCCACTTTAATAACATGCCGCACCAATGTATTCGTATACCCAAACTCATTGTCATACCAACTGTAAACGCAACACAAGTCGCCGTCCACCACCCGCGTAAGGGAGAGGTCTGCAATGGCCGCGCACGGATCGCCAACAATGTCAGTTGAGACGACAGGGTCTTCGGTGGTGCGCAGAATGCCCTGCCAGCGCGGATCTTTTTCCGCTTCTTTGAAAATATTGTTTATCTCCTCAACCGTGGTCGGTTTTTCCGAAATAAAAGTAATGGCCGAGATTGAGCCGTCCAGCACCGGCACCCGCAAAGATATGCCGTCAAACTTACCGCGGAGCGATTCTATCGCCCTTGCCACCGCCGTCGTCGCGCCGGTTGTAGAAGGAATAATATTAGCCGCCGCCGCCCGCCCGCGCCTAAAGTCCTTTGATTTACCCGGCAAGCCGTCCATCAAAACCTGCGTTGCCGTATAGCCATGCGTAGTGTTAAGATATGCCTTCTTCACGCCCAGCTTCTCCGTCAAAATTTGCATAACGGGGGAAACAGAATTGGTAGTACAAGAACCGTTGGAGGATATGGTACAGGTTTTAAGCTGGTCATCATTGACACCAACTAATACTGTGCGGCCATCTGGGCCGACTTGTGGTGAGTTTACCGAACCATCTTCGTCTTTCGCCGGAGCAGTCAGGACTACCCTTTTGGCGCCCGCCGCTATGTGGACTCTCGCCTTTTCATAGCTTTCAAAGACACCAGTGGATTCAACCACAATATCAACACCCAAATCCTTCCACGGCAGATTCAGAGGATCTTTTTCCTGCAAAAATAACGTTTCCTTGCCCCCTACAACCAAAAACTTTTGTTTTTGTCCTGAACTTATTGAAGGATTGCCTTCTTTTATTGAAACGGATTTTTTAAACTTACCGTAAACCGAATCAAACCTAAGCAAGTAGGCCAGAAATTCAATATCTCCAAGGTCGTTAATGGCAACAATATCCAACTCCGGCTTTTCCAATGCCAATTTAAAAAACGCGCGTCCAATGCGGCCGAAGCCGTTAATTGCAATTCTTGCCATAGTAAAAAATTACAAGGTTATTTATCCATTCTAGATTAATTTTGCAACTGGTGCAAAGGATTCCCTGTGTATGGCGCAAGGGCCTTGTTTTAGAAGCTGTGCTTGATGGTACTTTGTCCCATATCCTTTATGCCTTTCAAAGCCATAGCCCGGATAACGTTTAGCGTAGCAAACCATCATTTTGTCGCGGTGGACCTTGGCGATAACCGAGGCGCAGGCGATTGCGAACACCTTGCAGTCGCCCTTAACGATAGGCATCTGTTCTAATTCGAGCCCGTTGATTTTTGTTTTGCCATCAATAAGTACTATCGTCCGACAGTACTTATTGCCCTGAATCGGCCGAAGGGCCACAATAGCTCTCTTCATCGCTCTCCGCGCCGCTTGATAAACATTAATCTTGTCAACAACCTTTGGGCTGGCTGAGGCAATAGCGTAAGCCAGATTTGATTCGCGAATTAGCTGTTTTGAAAATTTTTCTCTCTGGTGGGGGAGTAGTAATTTGGAATCACGAAGGCGACGCAGTTTTTTATGATGTTTATTATAAAAAGTGTTGGTCATCGCCACGGCGCAAACCACCACTGGCCCAGCCAGAGAACCCGTCCCCACTTCATCCACGCCAACAACCAGCTGATAGCCGGATTTGAAAAGTTGCTTTTCTAAAGTTTTGTTGGGAAATCTCATAAGCAAAAACCGCAGACGGTGACTGCGGCTTTTAGGGCACCTTAAAACTTGATAACCGTCTTGAGATCCGGAGATTTTTCATCTGGTTCTTCGCCGCCATCTTGAGATTTATCAGTTGGTTCATCTTCAATAATCTCAAGCTGTTTTCGTTCATTCCAACCCCGTCCACGCTTTTCTTTCTCTTCTTGAATTTTTTTCTGAATCGCTGGATCTATTGTTTTTACAATTTCCCTTTCGTCCATCAGCAAATATTAGCTCATTTTGTTATTTGATACAATGTCCCAATTTTTCATCCGTAGAGTAGAAAAATCGAGGATTCTCGATTTTATAACTCCGGCTAGGGCGGATAACAAAATCGGGACAATGCTAGCGCAGCAACTGGTATAAAGCTATCCCGGTCGCCACGCTTACATTTAATGATTCTTTTCTGCCATGCATGGGTATCTCTACGATATCGTCCACGTATTCCAGGATTTTTTTAGACAAACCCCTACGCTCATGCCCAACAACCAGAACCAGTGGTTTCCCCGCTTTTGCTTTGTATTTAAAAATATTCTTGCTGGCGGGGGAGAGTTCCAATGCGATAACTCGCCTACTCTCCCCTTTTAATTTTTTTAAAATCCGCCAGGATTGCGCGGCATATTCCCAGGCCACCATTTTCTCGGCACCCAGCGAAGTTTTCTCCATTTTGGCACGGCCGCCGACGGGCAGTTCACCCTCACCCGACGGTTTGGGCGTGATTCCACACAAATATATCTTGGCCACGCCCGCCGCATCGGCGGTACGGAAAATAGAGCCCACGTTGTGGGCGCTGCGGATATTATCCAAAATCAGATACACGGATTTCATCGGGTGTCTGCGCGCCCATCCTCATGCGACAAATAACGGAAAAATAAAACGACCGAAATAATAGTCATGGCGACATAGGATACCATGGATGGAGAAATCAGTTCCGGCATGGGCAACAGCAATGCGGTCATCAATACCACCGCCACGGACGGCCAGGCCAGAAAAATAACCGGCATCAGCCACAGTACATACCAGGCCTGAAACCACGTTGTAGCGAAAAAGAAGAACACAATAAACGGCATCGTATAAGCCAGGGCAATCTTCTTTTTGTGTAACGCCCAGACCAGAACTGCTATTGCAGCCACGATGCCGAATATCCTTAAATGACTGGGCGTCATATGGAAATATTGTATTAGCATGGTCGTCCCCGGTAAAAATTCTGTCGCCAGCCCCTGCAGATTAATACCTAAGACGAGTTTTATAATCCCGCGGATTGTGGCATCAAAAGGATGATACACGCTGATAACCAAGGCCACGGAGACAACCAGTCCGGCCAGCAATTGCCCTATTTTTTTGAAACCATATTTCCTGATGGCCAGATAGACGGGCGCGAACATAATCATAAACGGCGAATATTTGACCAACCCGCCGGCCGCCAATGCCAGAATGCTGAAGCCATATTTCTCGCGGGATAACAAATACAAACTCACCATCAGAAAGAAACCGACCAAAATATCGCTATGGCCGTCAATCAACACTGTCTGGATGATAAACGGATTCAGCAAAAATAGCGCAGTAATTTTCGCCGCGGCCTCCCGCGTAAAGCTCTGATGCTGTGCGAGCTTAAACAGCAGAAAACCTAAAAATGCGAGTACTAAAATAAAAAATGATTTGGCCAGAACAAGAGCCACACCCAACGAACTCGTCACATACGCGATACCGATGACAATATCTGACCAGATGGGACCGTAAGGCATGGCGACATCTTTCCAGGCCAGCACCGGATAATTCCAAGACGGATAATCCACGTCTTGCGGCGCAGTGGTATAGGGATTCAACCCAGACTCCGTAAGCCCTTTACCTAATAATAAGCTATGATACAAATCCTGCGAACGCGTCGGGTGGGTCACCAAGGCTACACCGGCTATCAAAATAAAAGCCGTGGAAGCAATGACGAGAATGTTCTTTGCAGAAATTTTTGTATTTCTGATAACCGCCCACAGCCCCAGATAAAGCGCTCCCAGAATAATCGATATCGTTTTGAGCATCGGCCAATTTTCCCCAAAGTGATGGGCAACATAAAAATCATTACGCACAAAAATCCTCTGCTGAAATATTAAAACACCAATTATCAAGGCGCATATCCCGATGAGCAAGGCTAAATCTTTCTTATTCGTTCTGGTTATTAATTTTTTAATAGTAAGCGCCATGGGACGATAAAATTTTCGTAGATTATATGCATTGATACTTTGGAATTACCCAGCCGCCGTTCGGAAAACGTGATAGGAATTTCAATCAGTGGCACGCCCGACTTCCACGACCTATATTTTAACTCAAAAAGGAACGCATACCCAGAGGCATTCAGGGATGACAGGTCTAGCTGCCACAATGCCCGGCTCTGCATCGCCGTATAACCGGTAGTCAAATCTTTGACGGGGATGCGCGTGATGATACGGTAATAGAAATTGGCGCCGTAGCTTAGAAACCGCCGCCAAAATTCCCAATGAACGATGCTCCCACCCCGCACATAGCGTGAGCCGATAACCAAGCCGTGATTTTCAGCGGCGGCCAGTAGCCCTGGCAAAGCCGCGGGGTCATGCGAAAAATCGGCATCCATCGTGACAAAGACGCCTTCGCATTCCTTTTCTTTCAAATAATTAAAGGCGTTCACGTACGCCTTACCTAGGCCAAGTTTTTCTGGACGCGCTAAAAGCCAGAGCTTGGGGTATCTGGTTTGCAGCTCACGGACGACCTCCTGCGTCCCGTCCGGTGAGTTGTCGTCCACGACTAAAATGTACGTCTCCGGAACTACCGAAAATATCTGTTCCAATATCGGGCCGATATTACCCCGTTCGTTGTATGTCGGAATGATTACGTACGATTCCATCGCCCCAGCTTACCGAAATAAACCGCATAACGCAACCTTTATTTTTTACGTCAACTGCCGCTCCGCCCACCCCCATCTTTTTCATCATTGCACAGGGGTCGGGCCACAAACTAG
>MGKV01000007.1:0-14534 GCA_001795795.1 Candidatus Yanofskybacteria bacterium RIFCSPLOWO2_02_FULL_45_18 | reverse complement strand
GTTTTGTAATTTCCGGAATCATGCACCCGCCAGTTTGTTCGAACCCGAAGGTAGTTGAGGAGCGAAGGCGACGAAATGCCAAGCAGAGCACTGCGGGTGCGATGAAAAAGATGGGGGTGGCGGAGCGGAAACATTTTGATTGAAAAATAATGTGAGAATGCTATAATATAAGTATGAATAATTATAAATATCTCATTTGGGCTGGAACAGCATTTTTAGTAGTTGCCTCGGTGGCTCTTTTGGCATACACCAGCCACCTCTCAAATACTGCCGCAACGACCAACACCGTATCCTTTGAGGGCGAGGGTAAAATTGTGGCTAAACCCGATATTGCCATGGTATCGCTATCTATAGTTACGGAAGCGACTACTTCCAAGGCCGCGCAGGATGAAAATTCTAAAAAATCGAAAACGGTCACCGATTTTTTGAAAAAGCAAAAAGTTGACGATAAGGACGTTAAAACCAGCGGCTATAATATTTATCCGCAATATAACTATCCCCAAAACAGCAAGCCACAGATCAGCGGTTATCAGGTCAACCAAACCATGGATGTAAAGATTAGGGATTTGGAGAAAGTCAGCGTCATACTAGACGGAGTTGTAACAGCTGGCGCTAACCAAGTTAACAACCTCGGCTTCCAGATTGATGAACCAGAAAAACTCAAAGCTGAAGCACGTCAAAAAGCTATTGAAGATGCTCGTAATAAAGCCGATAAATTAGAGGGTCAGCTTGGCATTAAATTGGGCAAGATTGTAAACTTTTCTGAAAATACCGGCGGCTATCCCGGACCTTACTATATGAAAGGAATGGCCGAGGGCCTAGGCGGAGGCAGTGACGGGCCGTCAGTTCCAGCGGGCGAAAACGAAATTACGGTAAGTGTCTCTATCACTTACCAGATCAAGTAGCCCATTTTTTCTAAAATTAATTTTGAATTTTGATTGAATTTTGAATTTTTAATTTAAAATTGAGTCATTTAAAATTGACTCGAAATTGGCTAAAGCCCGATAGGCTCGCCCATTTAGGGAAACTGGAAATTAGAAATTTTTTTACCAGCGAGATGGGGATAATAGACAGGAGCGCTGGTAACAACAAAAAAGCGCCGAGTGGCGCAGTTATTTGACGGAATAGCCGTCTTTTTTCATATTGCATTCCCGATCGCAGGAACATTTAACTTTTTTGGGACTCCGCGCCGGTAGATGCGGAAGTTTATCTTTATAACTCTTCAGTTCTCGGCTTAGTTTTTGATTTGCCAGACGATAGTCGTTCACACTTTTGCCAAGATCAAAAACCCACAGCAACATAAAACCCAACAACAAAATCAGAACGATTTTTGTTTTCACACAACCTCCGATCTGTATTTAAAAGAACGCTAAACCGCTATTTCAACTTTTTTGGGCTTTTCCATGGCCTCATTTTGCAACCTGAAAATTGTCTCTTTAACCCCTTCGGGATTGGTGATATTCGGCATAATGAATTCTCTGGATTCGCCGGCAGTTTGGATTTGAATTGTGCCAAACCCAAATATGTTTTGAAAAAATCCGTTGACCCTTATGGTTACATCTTGTATCTGGTCTAGGCGCACTACTGCCGTTTCCTGGTGGAAAAAACCCATCAAATCAACGTCAACAATCCTTTCATTCGTAACAACCCAGTAATCAAGATAATATTTGGTCCAAAAAGCAAAAAATGACATCCAGGCGATAAGCAGAACCGCCAGAAAACCCAGCGCAAAAATAATTTCATAACTACCGCCGATGTTCAGCTGGAAATAACGGCTTGAAAAATAAACCGCCAGATAAACTCCTCCCGCGATAATAGCCGTTACAATCAGGAGCGCCAGAGCGCGCCAAAAAATATAAAACCAGTGTTTCCTAATTTCAAAGACAACGATTTCATCCGAATTCAGCTGTATCATTTTAGGGTGGCGCCGTAAAGCCATATGAGCAACGCCATGGCCGACAGCATTATCACAGAAACCACAAAATATATAAGTTTCACCCTTAATTTATGTTTAACATTGTAACCGAAAGTATCCCAGTGATATACCATAATCCAGCTCATTACCGCATAAATTACACAAATAGTTCCAAAAACCAACCAAAGCAACAGTGGTGTTACTGTTACGGTAAGGTTCCAGTTAATCCGTGGCAAATAAGGAGACATCCATGGAATTATAACTCTTTTTTAGGAATTCAAAAATCCCTTTAAAGGGATTTTTGAATTCCTAACCTTATTTAGTTAACCAGCTATCGGCAAAAGTTTCTGTTCACATTGCCGTTGAACCTCAATATCGGTGTTGAGGCCACCATCACTAAAAAGTTGAGTGATATCGACATCTTTTGTTTTTTGAAGAGTAGAGGTTGGATGAGAAAAATTAGAAAACTAATTTTCCAGACATCTTTCGCCTCCCACTTCTACTCCTTTCAGCATCTCGCCGAAGGCGAGACCGCTGACTAACGCTGACTTCACGCAGACAGACACAGACATTTTTAGTTGTCCGCGTAAGTCCGTGTTCGGTCCGCGTAGTTCCGCGATCTTGTCTTCGACAAGATAGAAAGGAGGTGATCCAGGAGCAGCTTCCGCTACCCCTGCCTTGTTACGACTTAGTCTTTGTCATCGATCCTACCGTGTCCCCATATAAAAATACGGATCTTCAGGTATTACCGACTCCCCTGACTTGACGGGCAATTATCCTCTAGGAATTTAGAGTTGATATTCCCATCGTACCTGCGGATTTCCCGCATACGACGAGCTCCTAATGCATTTGGCTTTTAATCTTCAAAAGATTTCTAAGCCCTTCCAAAGTATAGTGCTCTTTTTTCTTAAACCGTTTCATCAGATCACAGAAAATTTCAAAGTCTTTTTGCTTAGACTGAAATTTGAGTTTGTACTTCTTGAAAATAGGAGTGAATCCTTCTTCCACTGAAGTGGAGTACTACGATTCAGCTGACTTCTGACGCGGCGTCAATTCCATTATGCCATTTGTTATAAACTTATTAAGTTGATAACTACTTACATCAGATCTCCCTGGGTCAGTTATAATTCTTTTCCAAACATCTCTTAATAACCTTTTTGTAGATCTTCTCCATGCTCACTGCCAATCATAGATCGATCAGGTTGTAAACATAAGAGCTGCCTTTTGCCTTCTGTTCCTTCACCCCAAACTTCACAGCTTGAGACTAACAGTTAGCTACGCCCCATATAGCCATATGAGGGAGCGGATTTAAACCGCTTAGAAAAACAACCTGCCAGGCGCTTTTATTGTGAGTCCAAAATTTGAGAACGTATTCACCGCAGCGTTCTGATCTGCGATTACTAGCGATTCCGGCTTCAAGGAGGCAAGTTGCAGCCTCCTATCCGAACTAGGGATGCCTTTGATGGGATTAGCTCCCCCTCGCGGGTTGGCGACCCATTGTAACATCCATTGTATCATGCGTGTAGCCCAAGGCATCAAAGGGGCACGCTGACTTAACGTCATCCCCGCCTTCCTCTGTGTTACCACAGCAGTCTCGACTGACACTTGTAACAGCCAATAGGGGTTGCGCTCGTTAATCCACTTAAGGATACCTCTCACGAGACGAGCTGACGATAGCCGTGCACCACCTGTCCAGCACCCTCGAAGGCTGCTTTATTTCTAAAGCATGCAGCTGGATTTCAAGCCTTGGTGAGGTTCTTCGCTTAGAGTCGAATTGAACCACATGATCCACCGCTTGTGCAAATTCCCGGCTATTCCTTTGAGTTTTAAACTTGCGTTCGTACTTCCCAGGCGGCAGACTTAACGCGTTAGCTTCGCCACTGGAAGGGTCGATGCTCCCAATAGCTAGTCTGCATCGTTTAGGGCGTGGAATACAAGGGTATCTAATCCTTTTTTATGCCCACGCTTTCGCAACTGATCGTCAGCAAGGCGCCAGTAAGCTGCCTTCGCTTTTGGTGTTCCGTGCGATATCAATGGATTTCACCCCTACACCGCACGTTCCGCTTACCTTTCACCCGCTCTAGTCCTGCCGTTTCTGATGCGGTTTTCCAGTTGAGCCGGAAGATTTAACATCAGACTAGCAGAACCGACTACTTGCGCTTTACGCCCAATAATTCCGGATAACGCTCGGGGTCCTCGTATTACCGCTGCTGCTGGCACGAGGTTAGCAACCCCTTATTCTCGTGGTACAATCAAAATTTTTCCCACGCAAAAGCAGTTTACATAGCAAAGCTACTTCTTCCTGCACGCGGCGTCGCTCGATCAGGGTTTCCCCCATTGTCGAATATTCTCGACTGCTGCCACCCGTAGGTGTACGGACCGTATCTCAGTTCCGTCGTTGAGGAACGCGCTCTCACGCCCCCTACCCGTCATAGCCTTGGTGGGCTTTTACCCCGCCAACAAGCTGATAGGATCTAGGCCGCTCCCCGAGCGGATTGCTCCTTTACTCTTGCGAGACCATTGCGTATTAGCTAATCTTTCGACTAGTTATTCGCATCTCGAGGGTACGTACCAAGATGTTACTAACTCGTTCGCCACTGTACTCCGTATTGCTACGGAGTCCGTTTGACTTGCATGCCTTATCCACGCCGCCAGCGTTCATCCTGAGCCAGGATCAAACTCTCTTAAAGAATCAGAATCTAGAAACTAGAAACTGATTCGGAATTAGCTGGTCCCGATGCCGACAAAGTCGGATCGGGATCCTCGATTTTGTAACATCGCTTACGCGCTTAACAAAATCGGGATTAACTAAATAAAGTTGGGAAATAACTATTCTATCTTTTACAAGACAGAACCACGACTGCCCACCAGGATTGGTAGAAAGTCGTGGTTATATCAAGTGTCGAATTGTAATGACGGTATTACTTACCATCCCAACCGCTAGGTTGCGTATCGAAGTTCATGGTGTTGCCATTATATTCCATATCAAAACTGCCGTCAATAGCCATCAAAAAAGGAATCGTTGGATTCCTCTATGCTCTGGTCTTAAAGCTCGCGCCGATGGCTTCACTGATAAGTTTGCCAGCTTTCTTGGCAGCTCTTTTGCCTATTTGACTATTGAAGAAAGATTGCTGGCTATTAAATTCATACTCGCCAATCACGATCTTCAGATACCAGAAGTCGTTGTCGGGTTTATGGCCTTCATTGAATCCCAGTATGACCTCCTTATGTAAATCGCCTTGACCATTTAAAAGAACCTCTCTTAACAAAACACACCTCCTACTTGGATTTCTCTTTAGAAACCTTGAAAAGATCTAGAACTAGCGCTTTGGCAAACCTGTGGCATCTTTGACAGACAAAGACATGCGCATGGACAGCTGAAAAATTCTGTTCAGTATCCTCACCGTGGACGAAATTATAAATCCTCCTTTCTACCTCTTCAAACAATTTTACAGAAGTATTGACGTCTTCTGCTATCTTGGCCGGACTTGAATCGGAAAATATTTTAACCTTTTCCTTGAGTTCAAGAACCATACTCTTGGCCGCTTTTGAAAAGTCAGAAACCAGATAATCTATTTAATCCCCTTTAAAATACTCTAAACCTTCTTGCGCCATTTTTCGATTTTGAACTAATTTTATGCACAATAACCACCATTTAAGATATATCTTCTATGTTCTTCAAAATCCTTGATAATTTTCTGACACTCAATACAATTTTTTATGTGCCAGCTTGGGGCTTTCAACCCCACAAGCAAAAATATCAATAATGTCACAGCTACAAGAAACCCGTCCATAAAACCTCCTATTTCTTTCGAAACTTCTCAATTTCGGCGTGATTGCCGGAAAGTAACACTTTCGGGACTTTCCATTTGTTAAAGACCTCTGGACGAGTGTACTGCGGATGGTCAGCTTTGGCAACCGACTCCTCTTTGCCAACCACGCCCTTGATGTGGCGGGATGTCGCTTCCATTACTACCATCGCCGGCAATTCTCCGCCTGACAAAACATAATCGCCGATTGAAATGACTTCATCGGCCAAGTGCTCGGCCACTCTTTCGTCCACGCCCTCGTATCTTCCGCAAATAAAAATCAGCTGGCCGTATTTAGCCAATCTCTTCGCATCCGCCTGCGTGAATTTCTTCCCGCGGGGAGAGAAGAGTATTACCCGAGATTTAATTTTCCCGCCGCTTCGACGCCCTGAGCCCTGCGAGAGAATTACATCGCGAACAGCCTTGAAAATCGGCTCAATTTTAAAAACCAAACCCACGCCTCCGCCATAGGGTCTGCCGTCTACCGTCTGGTGCCTATCGGTCGTCCATTTGCGTAAATTATGCGTCGTGATTTTTATAAGCTTATTTTTGATGGCACGCTTAATCAGGGATTCGTTTGTGAATCCTTCAAATAATCCTGGGAAAATTGTGACAATGTCGAAAGACTTCATAAAAGTATTCTAACTACTATACCATTAAATCCCCAAATTGCCAAGAGTCATCGGCTCATAAATTGAGCCGAAATCCCGTACCAATTTGGGTTACGAACCCCTGCACTAACTTTGCAGTAGACGGCTCATACCCCTGAGCCGTCTAACAACAAAACCCCTTTCGGGGTTTTGTTTAAGTTCTTACTGTAATCCTTCGCGCAAAGCGCTCAGGATAAGAATTTGTCCCCAATCGCTTTCGCTCTTGGACAAATTCTTATATATTCAAATCCCCCACCACGTCTTCCAGATTTCGGGTCTTTTCTCCGGAGCTGACATGGGTTGAACCTTCCGGCTCTTCAATACGAAGATTAACCCGAGAGTTATTGCGCATACCCACAATCCGAGCCAAAGTTCGGATGGCTTTGGCGGTAGAACCGCTGCGGCCAATCAGAAGACCCATGTCTTCCTTATCCACTTTGACCGAGAGCAGAACACCCATCTCATCAACGGTGCGGGAAACCTCAACGGCATCCGGCTTGTTGACGACGCTCTTAATTATAAATTCTACAAATGCCTTATCTTGATCTGCCATTCTTTGTAGTGTGCTGTCATCGACTCTAGCAGTGTTTTACCCTGCTAGAACCAAATCCGTCGCACTGATTAAAGTTATCTCGACCTTGTTGCGCAGTATTCTATCACAAAGAACATTAATCTGTCAACTTAAAGGCGGCCACTCCTATCTCTCCCGTTCGGCGTGTTCCCTCAAATTATCACTCGCCCACACGCCTTTCGTCACCATTCGTCTGCCCAGCGAGCAGACTCATTTCGCGAAGTTGCCGATTTTGTCAAGAGCCCCTCACTGCTAATACTCCTCGGAGTCTATGACAAACCGTGCAATCTGGCAACTTCGATGCTACCGAAAGGCACATGGGCCTCGCGTCCATCTAAATATATACCTGCCCCGGCAGTTCTTTTGAGGAACATCCCGCAGGCATAACGGCTAGGATTCCCGCCTTCTAATGCGGGATGTTATGCCGAGGGCGAAGAAGGGTTTTCCGCAGGAGAAAACCTATTCTGCTTCCGAGAAGGGACTGGCGGGGGAAGTGGCGCCAGGGTGCGGGTCAAATCACAATGTTAATCAGCTTGTCCGGCACGAAAAGAATTTTTTTGATGGCTTTGCCTTCAGTATATTTTTTAATCTTTTCACTGGCCAGCACCAGTTTTTTCGCCTCCTCATGGTTTATGCCACGAGTCATTCTAATAACATCTCTGACTTTACCGTTCACCTGCGCCACAATATCCAATTCATCTTCTTTCAATAATTTTTCGTCATACTCCGGCCACGGCTGAACATGCACCGAGTCCTTATTGCCCAGAACTTCCTGCCAAAGCTCTTCGGCCAAATGCGGGGCGAAGGGAGCGAGCAGCTTGCAGAATAACTCGTAACTCGTAATTCGTAATTCGTAATTCTCGATTCTATTGAGTAGTTTCATAAGTTCCGAAATACAGGTATTAAACCGATGGTTCTCAATGTCCTCGCTGATATTCTTTATGGCTCGATTTAAAATTATATCTGCTCCCCCTTGATACTCACTATCTGCTACTTGATACTTTCCGAAGAAGTCCCACATCCGATTTAAAAATCGCGAGACCCCGACAATGCTCTCTGTTTTCCAAGCAATCGTCGCTTCGTGCGGGCCTAAAAATAACTCATACATTCGCAATGTATCAGCGCCAAACCGGTCCACAACCTCCTGCGGATTTACCACATTGCCTCGGCTTTTGGACATTTTCTCTCCGTCAGGACCAAGAATTATTCCATGTTGAACTCTTGCAAAATACGGCTCTGGCGCGGGAACCAATTTCTGGTCGTACAAAAAGAGATGCCAAAAACGGGAATACAATAAATGCAATGTGGTGTGCTCCATCCCGCCGAAATAAACATCTACCGGAAGCCAATATTTCAAAGGTTCGGAGTCGGCAAATTCTTTTTTGTTATTCGGGTCGCAATATCTTAAATAGTACCATGAGCTTCCTGCCCACTGCGGCATAGTATTGGTTTCTCGCTTTCCGGCGCCGCCGCATTTTGGACATTTTACATTGACCCAATCCTCAATCGTAGCCAACGGCGACTCGCCCGTTCCAGTCGGCTCGTATTTTTCAATTTCCGGCAGTTTAACCGGCAAATCTTCCTCCGGCACCGGCACAATCGCACATTCTTCACCGTCTCGGATAGTTGTCCGAAGATTAGGCTCCTCTTCCTTAATTTTGAGATTTGATTTTTGATTTTTGGAATTTACCGCGCAATTCTTGCAAAAAACAAGCGGTATCGGCTCGCCCCAATAACGCTGACGGCTGAACACCCAATCACGCAATTTATACTGGACACTCTTTTTCCCGCCAACAAATTCCGCAATTTTCCATTTGGCTTCCTCCGATGGCATGCCGTCAAACTTGCCGGAATCAACTAGGTAGCCCTCGCCTTCATAAGCATTATCCAAAACGGGGCATTTAGGTTCGGGATAATTGGGGCAGATCACCATCTTAATCGGCAGTTTGAACTTTTGAGCGAACTCAAAATCCCTTTCATCATGGGCCGGCACCGCCATAATCGCGCCCGTTCCGTAGCCGCCCAGAACATAATCGGCAACCCAAACCGAAATTTCTTCCTGATTTGCGGGGTTAATGGCACTTATACCAGAAAAAACTCCGGTTTTATCTTTAGCTTCAGCCTGCCGCAACTGCTCGCCCTTATTCAACCTTTCATTTATATACGCAACCACGTCCAATCCGGCCTGCCAGCCGGTATCTAGCCATTTCTTAGCCAGCTCGGGAGAAATAACAAGAAAAGTCGCCCCAAAAAGCGTATCCGGCCGCGTGGTAAATACTTCGACAACATTTGATATTCCCTCGACCTGAGCTCGGGACGAAGGTTGGCCTTCCCTCGACCTGAGCTCGGGACGAAGGTTGACATTTGACTGTCGGTCACTTGTTAATTGTAAATTGTTAATTGTAAATTGTATCGTCGCTCCTTCCGATTTTCCTATCCAATTTGCCTGTTGAAGTTTCACCGATTCCGGCCACTTGTCCAGCGTCTTAAGCCCTTCCAAAAGTTTTTCTGCATAAGCCGTAATTTTCAGATACCACTGGCGCAGTTCTTTTTTCTCAACCGGTGTGCCGCATCTCTCGCAACAGCCATTGATGACTTCCTCGTTGGCCAAGCCGGTTTTATCTTTGGGGCACCAGTTTATAAGTCCCGTCGCCTCGTAGGCTAAACCCGCTTTGTAAAATTGCAAAAATATCCATTGCGTCCATTTATAGTAGTCGGGGTCGGTCGTATTAACCTCGCGCGACCAATCAAAACTCATGCCCCAGCCCTGGAGCTGTTTTTTGGCGTTATCAATATTCTTTTGAGTTGAAATCTTGGGGTGAACTTTATTTTTTATGGCGTAATTTTCGGCGGGCAGGCCAAAAGCGTCCCAACCGATGGGATACATAACCTCGCAACCTTTCATCCGCAAATAGCGGCTATAAACATCTCCCGCGACATAGGGGCGCAAATGTCCCATATGCAACCCCTCGCCGGAAGGATACGGGAACTCAATGAGAATATATTTTTTGTCCTTTCCGGAAAAATCTTTGGCAGTATAAAGACTTTTAGTTTCCCAGTATTTCTGCCATTTTTTTTCTATTTTTTGAGGATTATATTTTATCATAATTGTACCAAGCTGGAGCCGGTCATTTCGCGGGGTTTCTCAATCCCCAGCAAGTAAAGGATGGTCGGAGCAATGTCAATTAGCGTCCCCCGCGGCTTTTCATTGATAAGCTCATCCAAACCGCCTTTCAACCCCTGCCCTTCCAGTCCCGGCGCAACAAAAACCGCCAGCACGGGATTGTTGGAATGCTGGGTATCGGCCTTGCCGGTCAGCGGATCAATCAGTTCTTCTGCATTGCCATGATCCGCCGTTATTACAACGGCAATCTTGTCTTTAATCGCGGCGGAAACAATCTTCTCAAGCGACTGGTCTATCGTTTTCAGCGCGCTTACGGTGGCTTTTATGTTTCCGGTGTGAGCAATCATGTCGGAGTTGGCAAAATTCACGGCAAAAAACCGGAAGTCATTAGGCAAATGTTCCAAAACCGCATCAACGATTTTTTGGGACGACATCTGGGGATAATCAAGATACTCTTTGCCGACCAGCAACCTTGACGAGACAATCACCCTTTCCTCGCGCGGAAAAGCGCTTATCCGGCCTCCGTTGAAAAAATTAGTAACATGCGACTCTTTTTCTTTTTCGGCTATCCGCAGTTGTTTAAAACCCTTATCGCTGATTATTTCTCCCAATGTATTTTTTAACTGGACCGCTTCATACGCAACCTCAAACGGAAATTCGTCGGCATATCGCGTCATCGCGGCAACAAATAATCCTGCGGGTATTTTATCTCTTTTAAATCCGTCAAACTTTTCAAGGAATGAACTTGCCAGTTGTTTCATTCTGTCGTTGCGATAATTAAAAAATATAAGCGAATCGTTGTCTTGGATAAGACCTACCGGCTTGCCATCCGAAACAACCGCAGCCGGTTTAATCTCATCGTCAAAAATTTTTTTGGCATAGTTGGATTTAAGGTACTCTTCGGCATCGCCGGCAGTTTCACCTTTTCCTGAAACCATCGCTTCCCAGCCGACGCGCGTTAACTCCCAGTTCATAACACGGTCCATATAATAAACGCGCCCGCCGATAGAGGCGACGGCGGCTCCCGTTTTTTTCATCAATGGCAGGATGCGGCGATAATTTTCAAGCGCGTCTTGATATCCGGCGTCTTCGCCGTCACAGATAAAATGGACGAATGTCTTCCTGGATTTTTGCCTAGCCGCCAGCTCCAAAAGCGCTATCAGGTGGTCTTCGTGTGAGTGAATGCCGCCTTTGCTGACGCAACCAATAAGGTGGACGGCGGAATCGTGTTTTTCCGCGTGAGAAAACGCTTTTAAAAAAGCGGGGTTTTTATAAAACTCGCCATTTTTTATTTCATTGTTTATCCGCGCAAGGTCCTGAATAATGATCCGGCCTGTCCCCAATGCCGCGTGCCCCACTTCGCTGTTGCCGTATTTTCCCCACGGCATGCCGACCGCTAATCCCGAAGCTTTTAAACTGAAAGAAGGATAATGGCCTATCAGGCCGTTCAGAAATTGCATATGAGCCGAGGTGACCGGATTTCCCAGATCGGGAATGGCAAGACCAAAACCGTCTAATATAATAAGAAGCGCTTTCTTGAATGTCATTTTATAATTTCACTTTTTCCGTTATGTAGCCGGACTTTGAGAATATTTCTTTCTCCGTTGACTGCGGCGGCATAATGTTGGCGGGAGTATGAGTTTGGAGCATATGGTCACCCTTTTCGGCTAATATGAAATATCGCCCGTCTTCGTCGGAGACCGCAAATCCTTCCCGCCGTCCCTTCTTGTCGTTAAGTACAACCAGAGCGTAAGGCACGGACTTTCCAGACAACTTGTCCAATATCAGGCCGAACGGCCTTATGACAATGCCGGTTATCCGCAACACGGCTAACACGCCGAATACTATCATAAGCGCCAGATCCACGCCACCGCGGTAAACCAAATAATTTATCGGAACTGTCGCCACTCCACACCAGAACAGAATATCTAATACCTTAACGACTGCATTGCCGACTTTTAATTTAAAAGGCGGTTTAATTGTAGCGCCTTCCGGATCAAGAGGAATGTCATAATTTATCACGCCGGTCCCTCCGATGGCAAACAGCCCGCCGCGATACACGCGCGGATAGAGAATCGGGTCGGAATCCGACCTTATCACTTCCGACGGAAATAGCAGTCCCGGTTGAGTTACCTGAATGCGGAATTGGTCATTCAAAGACGCGGTCTGCCCCACCAAAAATCCATAGCGCCCCAATTGGTCTGCCACTGCCATATCCACCGCACGGTTTGCAGAATCAAACAACTGAACCTTGGCAAAAGGCGCCGGCTGTTTGGTGAAAGAATTATAAATCGTGCCCCACGGCTTTCTTTTGGCCCGCAAACCAAGCAACTCAAGAAAAGTTAAAATCAGATAAATAAAATAGTTTGAGGCGCCCGTGGCCGTTGAAAAAATACCCACCACCGTCGGGATAGTGGCCAGCGCCGTCGCGGCGACGGCGATTCCTGAAACAGTTTTGACTGTTTTCTTGTTTGCTACGACGGTAATTATCGTTTCGGGCGCTTTTACGGCAACTTGTTTTGTGGTTTCTATGATTTTTTTAATTATCAGTCCTCCTGTTGGAGGAAAATATCCGGGTGGCAGAGCAGTTGGCGTCGCGGTTGAAACTGGGGGCAGTTGGGTCGGAGTCGGCGACACGGAAAATGACGGCGTTGGAGTTACGGTTGAAGTGGGCGTAACGCTTGCGTTCGGAGTAACGCTGGGTGTCGGAGTTAGACTTGTTTCGCCATCTCCGTCACCTCCACCGCCTCCGCCGCCTCCGCCGCCCGAAGGCCTATAATCAGTGGATACTTTGTAACTCACCGCATCGCACGACTGCGTGGTGGAACAGTTAAAAACTATCCATCCCGTATTTTCTCCCCAAGCGTAGCCCGCAAAGTCACCATCGGCTTCAATATCAACTCCCCCGTGAGGCGGTCTGAAACTTATCCATCCGACATTTTCTCCCCAAGCATAGCCGCTTAATCTTCCCGTAACATCGTTGATAATCCCGTAGTCAACCGTCGAGCAGGATGAGGTATTGGAACAATTTAAAGAAATCCACCCGATATTTTCTCCCCAAGCGTAGCCAGTCAGCCCCGAAACTGTCACATGAACATTGCCTCCGCTGTCGCCAAAGTTTATCCAGCCGATATTCTCCCCCCAGGCATATTTGTTGGTGGAATCAATCGTCCCGTCAGTCGTGGAAGCATTTGCTTTTGCCAAAGGCAAAAGTGAAATTAAAAATGAAAAAATCAAAATGCAAAATGACAATTCAAAATCCAAAAACTTTTTATTTTTGAGTTGGACCTTTGACATAGTTATGGGCAGCTCCCCGTCCTTATTTTCTGCAGAGCGCACTTCATTATTTGAAGAGAGCTGCCGTTGGCATTAGCCGTGATAGCGGAAGAATCGTAACTTCCGCTCGCCAGCGAATTAAAAATATCGGACAAAGTATTGAAAGTTGACGCGGGAGAAGCCGACGGCGTCAAACTTCCAGCTTGCACCAGCCGGAAAACGGCGACAATGGCCAAGACGCTTAAAATAATTATTGCCGTTTCCCGTATCAGTTTTTTTATTTTGGATTTAGGTTGATTCATGTTGATGGCCGTGATCATTTTGTTAATATCTCCCCCATCTGAGCCTGGTCTGGCGACTCTACTATTCGCTACTCACTGCCGACCGGCGTCAATTCCGGGGTTGCCGTAGCCGGCGCTGACGTTAATTCAGGCGTAGGTTGGGGTGTAGATTCAGGAGTTGAAGTTGGCTCAATGGTAGGTTCAGGCGTAGCAGTCGGTTCCGGTGTCGCTGATATTTCCGGCGTCGGAGTCGGACTATTCACTGTCGGCGATTCGCTAACGACTGGCGTTGCTGTCGGCTCTTGACTATCAGTTGGCGTCGGGGTTGGTTCTTGACTGTTGACTGGCGTTGCTGTCGGCTCTTGACTATCAGTTGGCGTCGGGGTTGGTTCTTGACTGTTGACTGGCGTCGCTGTCGGCGAGGGCGAGATTGTCAGTTGAGGGTTGTCGGTCGGACTCGGCGCCGACGTATTTTGAATCTGCAGTTCTGTATTCTGCACGCACTCACCCGAAACCGCCAGAATCTGTCCGCTTTTGACCTTGATGCAGTATTTTTCTCCGGTGTCCGCATCCACGGTCGTATAACCGTCCCGCGACTCCACATTGCCAAATATCCCCCTCTCCGCTATCAACTCCTTCACCTCAACAATCGCCGATTTGATATAATCAAGAAATTGTCCGAACAACCCGATCGGGTCGTCAGCTGTCAGTTGTTGGTTGTTGGTCGGCAGTTCTGCCACGCTTGGCGCCCAATATGTCAGATTGATAAAGGTCAGGATTTTAGGTTGTCCTTCGGCTCCGTTCAGAACGCTCTCGCTTCGCTCAAGCGCAATCCCAAGGGTCATGCCTGCGGAAGTGGCTTTCATGGCATATCCGGGTTTGGTCTTGGATAGGGTGAGGCGGTCTCC
>MGKV01000006.1 GCA_001795795.1 Candidatus Yanofskybacteria bacterium RIFCSPLOWO2_02_FULL_45_18 | reverse complement strand
AAGATTCAAAGTTGGTAATTTGGCGGAGGCGGCTGGATTCGAACCAGCGGACCAGTTTTACCCGGTCAACACGTTAGCACCGTGCCGCTTTAGACCACTCAGCCACGCCTCCGTTACTACTACGCGCCATGCATGATTTTACCATCTTTACCCTCTCGCGACAACCAGCGCGGCGACTTTGACGGCGCCAGCCGCTTTAAGCGTTTTGGCGCATTCGTTCAGAGTCGCGCCGGTGGTGCAGACATCGTCAACCAACAAAATGCTCCTGCCGTCTATGGCTTTTTTATCACGGCAGGCAAACAAACCGACGACATTTTGCAACCGACTGTCCCTTTCCTTTATATCCGCCTGCGGCGAGGAGGTCCGCAACCGAATCAGCGGGTCGGCATATTCCAGCTGGAAATAGTCGGCTAGCGCCTTTGCCAAAAGAGCCGACTGGTTAAAACCGCGCCAGTTGAGGCGGCGCCAATGAAGGGGAGCCGGCATTATCACCGGATTGTCCAAGAAGGGATTAAAATTCTTGCGGGCAATCACGGTTTTAAAGTATTTCCTGACCAATAAAAACAGAGGAGCGGACAAATCGCCGATAAAACGATATTTATAATACCGGATGATACGCTCAACCAGTTTATCTTTGTAATTTGCAACAATAAAAAGCTCGCCGACAGCGTTATCGTGGCGGCACAATATGCAAGTCCGGCCGAATGGCACCCGGCGTTTACAGCCAACACACTCAAAGCTTTGCCGAAGGGGGATAGAGTTTAAGCAACTGCGGCAAACATATCTGCCAAACAAAGAACAGCCCAGACAACGAATCGGGAAAATCAAATCTAAAAACCAATCTGACGCAAGTTTAAGATAATTCACGTAATCCACAGCGGTAGAGGTATCTAACCCGCCGACATCGTGGTATAATTTAAATGACTCAATCAGTCAACAACAACGCGACAAACGGCGATGGCTTTATTTAAATTCATCGGTTCTAAAAGCAAAATAGGCATAGACCTCGGCACCGCCTCCATCAAAATCGTTGAACTGGAAAAAGGAGGAGGGCGTTTTAATTTGCTCAATTACGGCATATTTGAATTAAAAAGCACCGACGCCGGCGGGCAAAGCATGCTTAAACTTCCGGACGATGAAATAGTCTGGGGAATAAAAGAGGTTATTAAGCAATCCAAAATACAATCCAAAGAAACTACCGTTTCAATACCGTCTTTTTCAACATTTTCCACCGTTATTGAAATGCCTTACCTGTCAAAAGAAGAGCTGGCGCGGGCCATACCCTTTGAAGCCCGAAAATACATACCAATACCGCTAAGCGAGGTGAACCTTGACTGGTCTATCGTTGATATCCTCAACGAACAGCCGTCCGGCTCAATGGCCGGCCGGCCAACCGTGGTGGAGGTGTTCATCGCCGCCGTGCCCAAAGATGAAACCATCCGTTACCAAAACATCATCAAAGGAGCCGGACTGGATCTCAAGGCGCTGGAACTGGAAAATTCGGCCATTAGCCGAGCTTTGTTGGGCAACGATCTGGCTCCGACCGCGATAATCAATATCGGTGGCCGAAGCACTTCTATAATCATAGTGGACAAGGGCTACGAGAGGGTCGGGCATAACTACGAAGTCGGCGGATTTGAAATTACCAAATCCATCGCCCGCTCGCTCAATGTCAGCATAGAGAAAGCCGAGGAGCTTAAACGAAAACTGGGACTGCGCCCGATTGACGAAAATATAGTCAACGAGGCGATGTCTTCGCTTGTTGACATGATGGCTTTTGAAACCAAAAAGACGATCACCAACTACGAAGAAGCCAAAAATATACAGGTCTCCAAGGTGTTGCTCATCGGCGGCATGGCCAATATGCCCAACTTCGCCGGTTATTTCCAGAAAAAATTAGAGCGGGAGGTAATGCTGGGCAACACCTTCGCCAGAATCGTTTATCCGGAAGGACTTAACGCGGCCATACGGGAAATTTCTAATACATTTTGCGTCGCGGCCGGTTTAGCTATGCGGGAAACATGATTTAGGTGTTGATTACTTATAAATTGCCCCGTGCTATAATAAATTAGGAGTTTTTTGCTTAATTCTAGATTCTAGCTTCCAGATTCTAGATTCTGAATTTGTGCCCGAACTAAGGGGGTTCCAGTTACTGCCCCAAACAAAAAAAGGATTAGCCGCGAAAGAGCCGAGTGAAAACAGGTTTGTAATTTTGGCCGCGGCATTATCCGCCATCGTTCTCGCTCTATTCTTGGTGGGGACATTGTATGCCTCTACCTTAAATAAAAAAATTGGGAATATAAGTCAGGACATCGTTGAACTTGAAAAACAGCGGAATCCGCAAGCCGAAAAGAAACTTGCCGTCCTCTCAAAACAAGCCAGACAAATGTCGGCAGTTTTGGACAATCATGTTTTTTGGACTAAGGCCTTGTCCATATTCAGCAGACTTCTGCAGAGCCAAACTCAAGTTAAAAGTTTTAACGCCGCTCTTTCTTCAAACACTCTGGAATTTAACGGTTTGGTTGCCAATTATACGGTCTTAGCCAAACAAATAGCCGCTTTCCGTTCCAATAACGCCATAGATGATATTGCTTTGGGAGAAGTCCACAGCACTATTTCCGGACGACTGGAATTTTCAATGAAAATCCTGTTTAAGCCCGATAAATTTTTAAAAAATGATTAGCCAAAGAAGTTATATTACCGCCGCCCTAATATCCTTTGCCCTGTTTTTATCGTTGGGACTGCTTCTGCCCAAATACCAAAACATATTTGCCATGAGGGCGGCGCTTGGAGAGCACGAGAAGATATTAAACGAGCGTTCGGAAATTATACAGAATATCAACTTGCTGTCGGCGGAATACGAAAACCGTTCAGCCGATATCGCCAAACTGGCAAGCTTGATACCGGAAACCAAAGAAACCGCAGAGCTTGTTTCGGCATTGGAAAATATTGCCACAAGAAGCGGTCTGCAATTAAACAACCTGAAATTAACGGAAGAGAAGTCCGATAAAACCAAATCGGCTTATAACACTCTCGCCGCTGACATGACGCTTAACGGAAGTTACCTTTCATTTTTAATCTTTTTAGACAATCTGGAAAAGAACATCCGCATTATTGATGTCGCCAGTTTTGAAATCACGCCCAAAGCGGCATTGACAAACATTCTGACAATTAACCTAAAAGCTAATGCTTATTTTCTTAAATAATGGACCGCTCCACGCCATCTAATCTTATACCTATCCTGATAGCAATAGCCGGGCTGGCTCTGGGTTATTTTTACTATGCCTCCTTGCCGCCGGTTACCATAACCGATCTGCCGCAAGACATAAAAACCAGCGGTTTAAACAATTTTAAAGATGTCCGGTTGGATGTTAAAACTTTGGATAAACCTCAATTCCAGTCCCTCAAAATCTACGGGGAATCCCCGGTAATTCCGGGCATAACCGGAAAAACCGACATATTCAGCCAAACATACTAAAAACGTAATCTTTCCAACCTTGCCCATCGTCATTCCACAAACACTCATAAAAGAGCTTGTCAGCCGGAATATCTTAAGCCAGCCGGACGCTGATTCACTAGAAGCGGCAGCCAAGAGCCAAGATAAAGATTTTGGTCAAATTTTGATTGCGCAAAATATTATCTCCGACGACGACCTGCTCAAAATTAAGTCGGAACTTTACAAACTGCCGGCTATGTCTCTTGAAACCGTAACGCCCGACAAGGAAGCGCTGACCGAATTTCCGGAAGACATCGTTGCCCTTTATAAAATAGCCCCTTTTGGTAAGCACGATTCAACAATGAGTGTCGCAGTTTTAAATCCCGAAGACATCGGCGCGCTGGAAGCTCTTAAATTCATCGCCCAAGACAAGAACATAACGATAGGACAATATCTCATCAGCTATAAGGATTTTGAAGCATTAACCAAAACCTATGGTAGTCTCACCGGCGAAGTGGGGGCGGCGCTGGAAACATACGGACAAGACACATCGGCAGGCAAAACACCGGTTGAAGAAGAGCTCTCGGGTAAAATTGAAGAAATAACCGCCGAAGCACCTATAACTAAAGTCGTCGGGGCCATAGTCAGGCATGCCGTAGAATCCCGCGCTTCCGATATTCACATTGAACCCTTTGAAGACAGGGTCAGGATAAGGTTCAGGATTGACGGAGTTCTGGTCGCGACTTTAAGTTTGCCGAAAAATCTTCATTCCGCCATTGTTACCAGAATTAAAATATTGACTGAACTTAAAATAGACGAAACAAGGTTGGCGCAGGACGGACGTTTTTCTACAACATTAAATAAGCGGCGGGTGGATTTCCGCGTTTCAACTTTTCCCACCAAAAACGGAGAAAAAGTGGTGATGCGCATATTGGACCCCTTAACCAATGAGGTGGACCTGCCTGAACTGGGTTTGGAAGGCCGGTCTTTGGAGATAGTGGAGAAAATGATGGGCAAGCCCTTTGGCAGTATTCTTATTACCGGCCCTACCGGTTCCGGAAAATCAACCACCTTAGCCAGCATGCTTCGCCGAATGAACAGCGAAAATGTGAATATAGTAACATTGGAGGACCCGATTGAATATTTTGTTGACGGCGTGAACCAGTCGCAAGTGCAGGAAGAGATAGGATATACTTTTGCCAACGGCTTGAGGCATATTCTACGGCAAGATCCGGACATCATTATGGTGGGGGAAATAAGGGACCGTGAAACGGCTTCCTTATCCATACAAGCCGCCCTGACCGGCCATATCGTTCTCTCCACCCTCCACACCAATGACGCTATGGGAGTAGTCCCAAGATTGGTTGATATGACCGTGGAACGTTTCCTTATCCCTCCGACATTAAACGCCGCGGTCGCCCAAAGATTGCTCCGCCGCCTTTGCCAGACCTGCCGGTTGGAAACTCAAGCAAATGCCGGAGAGGTAAAAATAATCAATGACGCTCTGGCTGATATGTCCCGCGAATATCAGGACAAATATTTTTCAAAATCGGGATACAGGATCTACAAGCCCAACACCCAAAATCCATGTAAAGAATGTGGCGGTAAATCTTACAAGGGCCGGATTGCCATATTTGAAGTGCTAGAAATGACCGACGAACTGGAAAAAATAATATTAACTACCCTTTCCGAATCATCCATGCGGCAGGAGGCTAAACGCCAAGGAATGATCACCATGTTTCAGGACGGCATCCTCAAAATTTTAAACGGCGTCATTTCGTTGGAAGAACTGCTGGATGTCGCCGAAGCGGGGGAAAGCACGTAGGCAAAGCAACCGACAATTGACCATTGGCAATTGACCTTACACCATATGTCAAATGTTAAATGTCAAATGTTAAGTCGTGGACTACAAACAATACCTAGAAGAATTATTACTCGCCGTTCCCCAGCAGGGAGCGTCTGATCTGCATCTTTCACCCGGCCATTATCCGGCCCTGCGGGTCAGCGGACGACTGGTAATGCTCGGCAACAAACCGATTTTGGACCAAGAAACCCTAAACGGCATGGTTTTGGTCTTGTTGGGAGACAAGAAAGACCGTTTCGTTGCCGAGAAGGAATTGGATTTTTCATACTCTCTGAATCCGGAAGTCCGTTTTCGCGTTAATGTCTATCAAACTCAAGGTTTTTATGCCACGACACTGCGTTTTATCCCCCAAGAGATTCAAACAATTGAAGAACTGGGCCTTCCGCCGGTAATCAAAATATTTTCCAAGCTTTCGCAGGGGCTAGTGCTGATTGTCGGACCTAACGGCCACGGCAAATCCACTACTGTCGCCGTCCTGTTGAATGAAATCAACAAAGAAAGGGCCGAAAAAATAATCACTGTTGAGGACCCGATTGAATATATCCTGTCTCCAGATAAAAGCATCGTCAACCAGCGGGAGCTTTTCCGCGATACTAACTCTTTTGAAAAAGCCATCTGGAGTTCCGTCCGCCAAAACGCCAATGTCATCATGGTAGGGGAGTTGCGGGATTATCCCACCATGGCCGCGGCTTTATCAGCCGCCGAAACGGGGCATTTGGTTTTCGCGTCTTTAA
Source organism: Candidatus Yanofskybacteria bacterium RIFCSPLOWO2_02_FULL_45_18 (assembly GCA_001795795.1). Classification (GTDB taxonomy): domain Bacteria; phylum Patescibacteriota; class Minisyncoccia; order 2-02-FULL-40-12; family GWA2-44-9; genus 2-02-FULL-46-19. The sequence goes on along the minus strand of MGKV01000006.1, from coordinate 18,541 downwards.
ACACCGGCAGCGCCGTCCAGTCAATTGAGCGCATCGTTTACAGTTTCCCTGCCGATCAGCAAAACCAAGCCCGTTCGCAAATCGCCAGCACGATTGCCGGAGTCGTCTCTCAACGGCTGATCCCGCGCATCAAGGGAGGGCTAATACCCGCCGCAGAGGTTCTTATCGCCACACCCGCCGTGCGCTCGCTTATTAACGACAATCGCATGCAACAGTTGGAAATGGTCATGGATACCGGCTATGATATCGGCATGATATCGCTTGACCGATCGCTGGCTGACCTTGTCCGCCGGAAAGAAATAACGCTAGAACAGGCCGAGTTCCATTCGCTTAAGCCGATGGAACTGCGAAGCATGGCCCGCTAATCAAAGTAATTACCAGTTATCAATTACCAATTTCCGTTCATTTTCCAATGAATTATCAATGTTACATTGATAATTCATTGGAAAATGTAAAATAAAAAATAAAAATTATTTAGGATGGAGTACTCCTACCGCGCGCAAACCCAAAATAAACAAACCATTGAAGGGGTCATCGAGGCCCCGGATGAAGATGTTGCCATTAGCATACTCCACAGCAAGGGATATGTTGTTTTGGCCTTTACCGCCCTAAGAAAAAACGTTTTTTCGTCCGACTTGGGGGAACTGCTGGCTCGTCCCAGTGTTAAAGACGTAATTATCTTCACCCGCCAGCTATCCACGCTGACTGATGCCAGTATGCCTCTCGGGCAAAGCTTGCGCACCCTCGCCCAGCAAGCAATCAAGCCGACCATCCAGAAAATAATTTCCAATATCGCCGACTTGGTGGAGGGCGGTTCAGCTTTGTCATCCGCTCTCTCTACCCATCCCAGATATTTCACATCTTTTTATATTAATCTCATAAAATCGGGGGAAACAACCGGCAAGCTTAACGAAACTCTGCAATATCTCGCCGAATATATGGAGCGCAGCGAAAGCATTAATGCCAAAATACGGGGCGCTCTTTCCTATCCGGCCTTTGTTTTATTCGCCCTGATCGCCGTCGGCACGGTGATGAGCGTATATGTCCTGCCTAATCTGTTGGATATTTTTAAAGAATCAGGGCTAACCAACCTTCCGTTTACCACGAGGATACTTATTTTTACAACCGATTTCATAAATAAATATATCCTTTATATGCTCGCCGTATTGGCGACGGCCGTGTTTTTCCTGTCAACCCATCTTCGTTCTTTGCGGGGCAAAATCTGGCTGGACAATATAAAAATTAAATTCCCCCGCTTCGGAATGGTGGTCCGAAACTTGTATCTTGCGCGCCTAGCTGAAAGCTTGGCCACCCTGATAAAGTCCCAGATACCCATACTTGAGGCACTGCACATAACTTCAGAGCTGGTAAGCAACCATAATTACAAGACTATCCTTCTTGCCGCCGAAGAGTCAGTGCGCGGAGGAGGTTCAATTTCCGAAATTTTTGCGCGGCGCAAAGAAATACCGCCGTTAATGACCTCAATGATAGCCATCGGCGAAAAAACCGGAAAAATAGATTTCATGCTGGAGCATGTGGCTAATTTTTACAAATCGCAGGCCGAGAACAGCATTTCTAATATTACCCAGATAATTGAACCAGTTTTAATACTGATTTTGGGCGTAGCCGTGGCCGGATTGGTGTCCAGCATACTTTTGCCGATTTACAATCTAATCGGAGCGGCAGGATAGCGGGGTGTTGATATCTCTTTTGTTTAAAAATTACAAAGGTTTATAATGGAGTGAGGAATTAATTTTCTGGCTTCAAGATATGAGTTCCAGATAACCTAGAACCCATACCCTAGAATCTAGAACTAAAATAAGTGGCAAAAATGAGAAAAAAGGGTGGGGGCAGTGAGGGTTTTACTCTCATTGAATTGCTGATTGTCATCGCCATCATCGGAATTTTGGCGGTTGTGCTGTTGGTCCAGCTAGGCGGTTCGCGCGGCAAGGCCCGAGACGCCAAAAGGATTTCCGATATCGGCCAGATCCAAACCGCGGTTGAGCTTTACTATAACGACAATAACAAATACCCGGCAGATTTGAATGCTGTAGTCAGCGGTGGATATATGTCATCAAGACCCACAGACCCGGAAGGAGTTAGTTATAACTATATTGTTTCTGGTAACACCAAATATCAAATTTGGGTAGAGCTAGAAGGCGCCAATACAGCCCTAAACAGCGACAACGACCTCAATGAGGCTTGGTCAAAGAACGGAACACTGGAAGCTTGCACAGACGCAGCTGACGATTGTATCTATGATGTGGGCCAAAAATAGACTGAGTTTTAAACCCCGCCCTTCTAGAAGGGCGGGGTTTTATGTTTTATACTGTATATATGTGGTTTTACTATTTAATTTTTATAGTTCTTGGCCTTTGCGCCGGAAGTTTTATAAATGTCCTGCTTTATCGTCTAGATAGGGAAGGGGGTATCGTTACCGACCGTTCAAAGTGCCGTAACTGCGCCACCCGACTCAAGTGGTACGACTTAATCCCGGTGTTGAGCTATATTTTCCTCAAAGCTCGTTGCCGCTACTGCAAAAAACAAATTTCCATTCTTTATCCCATTGTTGAACTCTCCACCGCCGCAGTTTTTTTACTCTTTTTTATTTTTAACTACTCTCTATTCGCTACGGACTATTGGCTATTGACTATTGGCTATTGGCTATTGGCTATCTCCGCCTTCATCGCCCTTTTCTTCTTTGACTACCTTTATATGATTTTGCCCGACAAAATTACCCTGCCGATGATTGTTTTGGTATTAGTTTACGACATCGCGGCTTTACGGTGGGAAGCGTTAAATCCAATTCTGACCGGACTGACACTGGCCGGCCTCTTTGCTATACTACACGGAGTATCCAAAGGCAATTGGATGGGATTTGGCGATGTAAAACTGATTCTGCTTATCGGACTCATTTTTGGGTTTCCGGTCGCGCCCATTATTTTTATAGTTTCCACTTGGATTGCGTCCATTTGCGGCCTGACTCTGATATTATTCAGGAAAGCAACCGTAAAAAGCGCTTTGCCATTCGGGACTTTTCTTTCTGCGATATCTGTAATCTTTATTTTATTTGAACATGAACTTTCATTTTTATCCAAAATTTTTTAAATCATCGGCAGATACCGGCTTCACCATGCTGGAGCTGACGGTGGTAATGGCTATTACCGGAATTTTGACTTTCTTTTTGATAAACAATTTTCCGGCTTCAAAGATCGGTCTGACCGATTCGGCCAATGTTCTGGTTGCGGATGTCCGATTTGCCCAGTCAAAAGCTCTTTCCGGCGCAACATTTAAAGGCAACTCCATTTGCGGTTATGGACTTCATCCCGATGGAAACGACCCCGCAAAATATATTCTTTTCGCCGGTCCGGCGCGAACAGCTATGGGTGGCGATTGTTCGGCTTATTCAAAAGTTTATGACGACAATAGCGAGGTTTGGGCAATCAAAACCATTGTCGCAAAGGGTGTCACCTTTCAAAAACCTTTTCCCGACATATTTTTTGAACCACCTGAGCCGAAAGTTTATATTGACGGCCAGCCGGATATTGCCCAAGTTGCCGAAATAATAATCCAAAGCGAAGATGCGGTTAGCTGTCCTCCTTCGTCTGATAAATGCCGCGTAATTTGCGTCTATGGCTCCGGCCGGATAGAAATCGCGCCAAATAATAGTTGCCAATGACAACCGTCAATTTAAAAAAACGCTCCCCCTGTTCAGGTTATACATTAGTAGAAGTGCTGGCGGCTTTTACTCTTTTTACCGTGGCCATCGGACCGGCCCTCTGGATAGTCACCAACGCCACCAACACCACCGTTTTGATACAAAATAACCTGATAGCGGCCAATCTGGCGCAAGAGGGACTGGAAGTAATTCACGCAATGCGCGATACCGCTTGGCTGGAAGGGCAAACTTTACAGGATTACCGTCTTTGCGGACCCGTAAACTGCCCTGTTGGCCAAGATTACGCAGTAAGGGTGGAATACGACTCCGATGAATCTTTACCTCTTAACGGTAATCCGCCGCTAAAACTGGATAAAACAACAGGCGTTTACAGTTACGAAACGGGCGATGAGACCATTTTTAAACGGCAAATAACTATAAACAAAGTCAGCGACAACGAAACAAAAGTTATCAGCCGTGTTGACTGGAACGAGCGCGGTTCCGATAAAAATATAACGCTGGAATCGCATCTTTTTAATTGGAACCAATGACCTCCAAGAAAAAACAACTTGGTTTTACTCTGATAGAGCTCTTGACCGCGGCATCCGTATTTTCGATATTGCTTGTCATAATCAGCGCTGTGTTTGTAAAACTGCTGACCATTTCAAAGCGTGATTTTGCAATCCAAAAAGTCCATGAAAATAGCTTATTCATATTGGAATCAATGGCCAAAGAAATACGGGTCAGTAAAATAAAAACCGCCCCCGGATGTTCTTCATCGCTCTCTATTGTCCATCCGACCAACGGCTGTATAGATTATTCGCTTGATAGCGGCAAAGTCACGAAGTCCGTCAAGCCGCTTCTCTGCACCGACCCTGCCGCCACGGTTGTATTGAGTTCGTTTGACATAAGTTTTTCAAAACTCAACTTTTGCGTAAAAGGATCCCCAACCAATCCAATAAATCCAGAGCAGACTCGGGTTACCATAATTACAACCGTTACCAGCAATGAAGAAACCGGCTTGCAGCCCACTTACCTTCAAACTACGGTTTCCTCGCGTGATATCAGCGAATAATACACCGAAAATTTAAATTTATGTTATGCCGTTAAAGAATAACAATGGCTCGGTCCTGATCTACGCCACATTAATTGTCGGGGTTATTTTTGCCATTACTTTTGCCTTGGCCGCCGTATTTATACCCAAAATAAAAACCATCAACGAAGCGGCCAATTCAGCCGGCGCCGTTTTCGCCGCCGACAGCGCGGGAGAGTGGTGTCTTTTTAAGGCCCGCGGCAACGGTAACATTCCAGAGCTAGCCTTTGACAACCCCGATCTGGATTACAAAATAGACGCCATAGCGCCTATCCAAGGCGATATCAGCAAGGACTGCGCTCCTCTTTATTCGCCCTCCGGTTCGTTCATTTTCCAAACCACGGGGATATATAGGGAAGTAGGCCGGACATTTTATGTGGCATTGTCGGCGCCTTCCGCCAGCCCTACTCCCACGCCCACACCCACGCCATCCGGCACCCCGCCGCCGCTTGTTTGCGATTTCATGCTAAAACCATTGGCGCCAATTATTAACTTTCCGGTCAAATTTACCGACCAGTCCAACGAACCGTTGAGCTGGAGCTGGGTTTTTCAGGACGCAAACCCGCCGACAAGCGCGTTGCAAAACCCGACTGTCCGGTTTACCAAGGAAGGCGTAAAAACAGTTACTCTTTATGTTGTGGGCAAAACAATGGACTGCCAGATTGATAAAGATATCCCAGTCGGAAATTTAAAAGTCAAGGAAACCCAGCCGCAATAAACTGCCGCGGCCGCAAGGTCTTGGCATTGCCTGAGGTTAAGTTTCGTTTGTTTTTATTTTTATTGCGTACGCAATAAAAATAAAAACTTCAACTTCATTTGCAAGTTGGCATACGCAACTCTGTTTATACAGCGACAATAAACTCGTTTACAAACGAGGCTTTTTTTGTAATAATTTGGTGTTGCTATGACTTCAAAAGAAGACGCCCAAAAAAGAATTGAAAAGCTAAAAACAGCGATCAACAAATACCGCTACGCTTATCATGTTTTAGACAAATCGCTGATTTCCGACGAAGCCCTTGATTCACTCAAAAAGGAGCTCTTTGACCTTGAACAGCAGTATCCTGACCTAATTACGCCCGACTCGCCGACCCAGCGCGTGGGCGGAAAGCCGCTGAAAGAGTTTGTAAAAGTCAGACATTACGAACGGATGCTGTCGTTAAATGATGCCTTTTCAGAAGACGATACGAATGATTGGTTGCGCCGCGCGGAATCGCAGTTGGGACATAAGTATGCCGGAACTTTTTACTGTGATTTAAAAATGGACGGCTTGGCAATAGAGCTGCGTTACAAAAAAGGCGTTTTGGCAGAGGCTTCCACCCGCGGTAACGGGGAAATCGGCGAAGATGTTACTTTAAATATCCGTACGATTGAGGCCATACCGCTGTCCTTAAGAAATGAAAACCCAAAAGTTCCCGAAGAGGTGATTGCCCGCGGTGAAGTTTTCCTGACTAAAAGTGAGTTTAACCGCATCAACCGTGAATTAAAAAAGGGCGGCCTGAAAACTTATGCCAACCCGCGCAACCTTGCCGCCGGCTCTATCCGCCAGTTAGACCCTAAAATCACGGCCAGCCGCAAATTGTCATTCTATGCTTACGGTTTAAGCGGAAACTTTGAAACCTTGGCCGAAAAGTACGATGCTCTGCGCGCCTTCGGCCTGCCTGTTAATCCTTACGGCCGCGTGGCGAAGTCGCTAATTGAGGTTTTTGAGTTTTACCATGAGTGGGAAGAAAAACGCGACAAATTGGACTATGAATTTGATGGCACGGTTATTTCCATCAACGATCTGGCCGAATACCAAAACGCCGGAGTAGTCGGCAAAGCTCCCCGCGGAGGCATGGCTTTTAAGTTCGCGCCCCGCGAATCCGAAACGGTGGTTGAGGATATAATCGTTCAAGTGGGCCGCACCGGCGTGTTGACCCCTATCGCAGTTTTGCGTCCGGTCCAGATCGGCGGAACCACCGTCTCTCGCGCAACACTGCATAATTTAGATGAAGTCAAACGACTGGGAGTAAAAATAGGCGACACGGTAATCGTAGGCCGGGCGGGGGATGTGATTCCGGATATTATTAAGGTCTTACCTGAATTAAGAACAGGCCCCGACACTTTGTCGTCGGGGAAAAAAGAATTTAAAATGCCGGCAAAATGTCCGGTTTGCGGTTCCAAAATTGAAAAAAATGAAGGCCAGGTAGCCTACAAATGCGTGAATAAAGATTGTCCCGCCCAAAAAAGAGAAGCAATTTATCATTTGGCCTCCCGCAAAGCATTTGATATTGAAGGCATCGGTCCTAAAATAATTGGCCAGCTAATGGAGGCCGGCCTTATCCGCGACGCCGCCGATCTTTTCGCTGTTACAAAAGAGGACCTGCTGAATCTGGAGCGTTTTGCCGAAAAATCAGCCCAAAATGCTGTTGACTCCATACAGTCCAAAAAAAGAGTAGCCCTGCCAAAATTTATCTATGCGCTTGGTATTGAGCATGTCGGAGAAGAAACCAGTGTCGCTTTGGCGCGCCATTTCGGCTCACTGAAGAAACTACGCGAGACGGCACGGGAAGATTTGGAAAAAATTCCGGATATCGGTCCAATTGTTGCTGACAGCATCTATCGGTGGTTACAGAAACCATACCACCAAAGATTGGTTGATAAATTTATTAACCTCGGCATTCGTGTTGTTGACGAAAAAATAATCGTGCTACTACAAAAGTTGACCGGTAAAACTTTTGTTTTCACCGGCGGGCTGGAAAACATCGCCCGCGATGAAGCCAAAGATAGGGTTCGCGCGCTGGGCGGCGACGTGTCGTCATCCGTCTCCAAAGAAACCGACTACGTCGTCGCCGGCTCCAAGCCCGGCTCAAAATACGACGAGGCGGAGCGGCTTGGAGTAAAAATAATCAGCGAGCAAGAATTTAAGAAGTTAATCTCATAGTATTATAAAGCCCGCGCCTTTTCTTTTCTCTTACCTACTACAGTATGGGAGAAGAGGCACTCGTCCACAATTAGCTTGAGCGCTCGGGCTTTTTTAATATCAAATTGATAAGCTGATATTACAAGAATGGTGAGAAGTGACATAACTATAACTTCGAGAGTAGCATACGCCAGATCGGTTGACAAAGCGAAGTATAAACCGATAACTCCGAGACAAAACAAGGCAACAAACACAATCCTCAATGCCACATACCCCTTGAACAAATCTCTAGTCATTATGATTTCTCCTGTCAGTTTGATTTTTAAGGATCGTCTGGATATTATCAATAATACCCGGTTATGTCAATCTGGCAGTCACCCCCCCAAGATGTTACAATACTTATAAGTATGTCGGCTAACGCCGATCATTCGGGTTCGTTAATTTTTCATTTTGCATTAATCCATGATTGACATTGACCATGTGGCGAAACTCGCCAGAATAAAATTAGACGAGAAAGAAAAAGAAAAGTTTTCCAAAGACCTTGGAGCAATTTTGGATTATGTAAAAAAACTGGACGAGGTTGATATCAGCAATGTTGAACCGCTTTATCAGGTTACCGGCATCGTTAACCAGTATCGTTCGGATGACAGACGGCAGGGTTACATGAAAAGGGGGGAAGATAATCCCAATCTTGTCGGCCAAGCGCCGGAGACCAAAGACGGGTTTGTGAAAGTCAAAGCGATATTACAAAAGAATTAAGAATCAGCCGCCGGCAGGCAGGGAATTAAGAATTAAGGAATGGGAGAAAAAAATTATACCATTACAGACATTCAAAAAGGATTAAAAAATAATGAGTTCGCGCTCGCGGAGATTTTTAATTCCTACATCTCAAAAATTAAAAAAGAAAACCCAAAATTAAACGCCTATCTTTCGACTTTTAATATGGTCAATGGTTCGCTTGCCGGCGCTCGCCCCGTGGAGACGAAGTCTCTTTACGGGGTTCCTTGCGCCATCAAAGACAACATGCTCTTGGAAGGCACCATTGCCACCGCCGGTTCAAAAATCCTTGAAAATTATATTTCCGCTTACGACGCTACGGCAGTCCGTAAACTTAAAGAATCCGGCGCGTTGTTTCTGGGTAAAACTAATTTGGATGAGTTCGCCATGGGTTCCTCCACCGAAAACTCCGCTTTTGGTCCCACCAAAAATCCGCTTGACACTTCGCGAGTTCCCGGCGGCTCCTCCGGCGGTTCGGCCGCCGCCGTCGCCGCCGACCTTTGCGTTTTTGCTTTGGGCTCGGATACCGGCGGCTCAATCCGCCAGCCGGCGGCGTTTTGCGGAGTCGTCGGATTGAAACCGACCTACGGCCGCGTATCCCGCTCCGGCCTTATTGCCATGGCTTCCTCGCTGGACCAAATCGGCCCGATTACTAAAAATGTCTACGATGCGGCCTTAATTCTCAACGCCGTCGCCGGACAAGACCCTTACGATTCAACCACCGCACCTGTCCAGACGCCTGATTTTACGCATGGCCTGACGGATAACATTAGGGGACTGCGAGTTGGAGTGCCCAAAGAATTTTTTGGCTCCGGCCTTGACGGGGAAGTGGCCGAAAAAGTGAAACAAGCTATCGCAAGGTTGGAAGATATGGGCGCAAAAATTATTGATATATCCTTGCCGCACGCGGAGTACTCTCTCGCCGCTTATTATATCGTGATGCCCTGCGAGGTCTCGGCGAATCTGGCCCGCTTTGACGGCATCCGCTACGGCCACTCCAGCAAAAATTCCGATAATCTATCGGATGTGTATTTGAATTCCCGCGCCGAGGGTTTCGGCGCCGAACCCAAGCGCAGAATAATGCTTGGTACTTACGCTTTATCGTCGGGATATTATGATGCCTACTACCTTAAAGCGCAGAAAGTCCGCGCCGTTATCAAACAGGATTTTAATAAGGCCTTTGCAAAAGTAGATGTTATCGCCGGTCCGACAACGCCGACTGTCGCCTTCAAGATCGGAGAAAAATCCGACAACCCGCTTTCAATGTATCTTTCGGATATTTACACTGTGCCGGTTAATTTAGCCGGTCTTCCGGCAATTTCCGTTCCTTGTGGTATTGGAAAAAACAGTGGCTTGCCGGTGGGATTTCAAATAATCGGCAGAATGTTTGACGAAAAAACGGTTCTTCATGTCGCTTACCAACTGGAAAATGCTTAACATCGGACCCACATTAGATAACATTGTTTTTAATTTGTATAACATTGGCCCGTTTGCCAAATACAATATGGCCGATATTGGCCGTTTTACCGACAACTTAAACGAAGAAGTTCCCGTTGCGGTAAAAGTGGCCTCTTTTATTATTTCGATATCGCTTGCCGCACTTTTGATAAAATTAGTGGCTCAAAAAAATGCGCTCGGAAAACCGGCCAAAACAGAAGAAGTAAAATCACAAGCAACACTATCTCCGGTCAAAGAAGGGCCATATTTGGCGCGATGGCAGGAAATACTGCGGCACATGAATTCCGTTAAGGATTCCGAATGGAAATTTGCCATAATTGAGGCGGATAATCTGCTGGATCAGGTACTGACCAAAGCCGGATTTCCGGGTGAATCTCTCGGCGAAAAATTAATGAACCTGAAAGCCGGTGAACTGCAAAATTTGCAAGGTCTTTGGGACGCTCACAAAACCAGAAATATCATAGCTCACGAAACGAATTATTCTCTGCGCTATGCCCAAGCTAGGCAAACCATTGAATCCTTCCAAAAAGCGCTTAAAGAACTCCGGGCGATTTAACGGGACAGGGACTTGCTTTTTTCTAAACAGTTTGATAGAATATAGCCAATGTAGGTTTCTCGTGTGTTTCTCGTTCGGGCCTCACCAGAGGTTTAGTGGGAACTAATCGGGAGAAAGGCGAAATCGCCTCAGGTCGTCCTACTAAACCAAGCGAGTTAGCCAAGAGTGACTAGCCAATAGTATCTGTTACTATTAACTATTCGCCATACGCTATTCGCTAATTAGATGGCAAAAAGAATATATGTTGGCGGATTGCCATGGAGCACCACCAACGAGGCTTTGAAAGACCTCTTTTCGCAGGCAGGCACAGTTGAGTCAGCGACAGTTGTTACTGACAAAATGTCCGGCCGGTCACGAGGTTTTGGTTTTGTGGAAATGTCCACGGACGAAGAAGCCATGAAAGCCGTTGAAATGTTCAATGGCAAAGAGCTTGAGGGCCGCAACCTCACCGTCAACGAGGCCAGACCTTTGGCCGATCGTCCTCCGAGAAGCCAAGGCGGTTTCAACCGCGGCGGCGGATACGGCGGCGGCAGGGGCGGATACGGCGGCGGTCGGTCTGATTACTAAAGACCAGCGCTACTCAAAACTAAAACTCTCGAAAGAGAGTTTTAGTTTTGTAACAAATTAAAAATCCGGCGCAATCAGACTGCTCCGGATTCATTTCGCGAGGGTAATTTTATAATCACCGTATTCCGCCTTCATAATATCGTAGTTCCAGCTCCAATCAAATAAACACTTGAACACCGTCTTGGCGCTTCCGGATTTTTTCACCAAAACACCATTAGTAATTTGCTGCTGAAGATTAAGCTCTAGTTCAGCAATATCTATCACTATTGACTCGTACTTTTCAGAGCGCTTGGACTCCTTCAACTGCCACAAGGCGGGATTGAATTCCATGGTATTAGGATCATCTGCCCATTTATAGCTTTTTACACTAACAAGCAGTTCGCCTTCCATCTTGTTGATAATGTCATCTTCGCGGCCCTTTGAAGGCGTCCCCGGATTTGGCCTAAAATAGATCGGATAGAACGGTTGGTTGCCTATCCACTCAAGCGAGCTTTCCGGCTTTACAAAGTAATGATAACGGCTGAAGTCCAGCATTGAAACCGACTCACCGCGTTTGTGTTCGTTGATGCGGCGATTGTCGTCGGATTCCAGTTTTTCAAGCTTTTCCTTGATCTTGCCGCCCTCAACAACAAAGTAAGCCGTTTCCACCTTGCGCCTCTTCAGGTGATTAAAGTTCTCGCCATATTTCTCCTCGGTTAAAACCCGCCGGAATTCAATTCTTTGAAATTTATTAAGATTCTCACGCAGTTTTCCTGCCACACCACCCTTGCCCAATATCAAAGAGTTGGCGTTAAAAAAAGGTTCTTGCGGACAAGTTTCCGGGCAAAAAGCAATCAAAAGAAGAACAACCGCAGAAATTATTCTCATTTTCCAATCCTTTTTCAAAAAACCATTGGATATTAGTTTAACATAAAATATAGAATTAGCAAGATGCTGGTTTTAGTTTTTTGTGCTATACTTTTTCTTCATGACCAAAGTAACCATCTACACAACTCCTTCCTGCGTTTATTGCAAAATGACCAAGGAGTATTTCAAATCCAAAAATATCAAATACGACGAGTATGATGTTTTTGCCGATGCGTCCAAACGGGAAGAAATGATAAAGAAGTCCGGCCAGCTTGGCGTGCCAGTCATAGATATCGGCGGCAAGATTGTGATTGGGTTTGACAGGCCGAAAATAAACCAACTTCTTAAACTCTAAACCAATTTTTCACTTATCATTTGCCAATTACCATTGAGTTATCAATGACCCGATGTAACATTGAAAATTTATTGGAAAATGAGAAGTGGTAATTTATTATGTCTGAGACAAATCCTCTCCCATACCAGCCCGCCGACGGCATCAAGAACGGGGTTTCCGAAAAAGCCATGCTTATCCATCACGATAAGCTCTATGCCGGATATGTCGCCAAAAAGGACGAGATTTGCGACAAGCTGGCCCAATTGCGGGAAAAGATAATCAAAGGCGAAGCGTCCGGAGGCAATGCCACTTACAGCGAACTGCGCTCGCTGAAAGACGCTGAAACTTTTGCGACCAACGGCGTTTATCTGCATGAGTGGTATTTTGACGCCTTGGGTGGCGACGGCGTGACTGATAAAGCGCCAGAATTATCCAAAACCGTCTCGGCAAAATGGGGGAGCGTAGAAAACTTTATGAAATACCTTTCCGAATGCGCCATGGCCACCCGCGGCTGGTCGCTTTTGGCATGGGATACCAAAGAAGGGGAGTTAAAAATATATAATGCCGACGCTCATAATCAAGGCGGGGTATGGGGATGCCTGCCGATTATCGTTCTGGATATCTACGAACACGCCTACTTTATGGATTATGGCTCCGACCGCAAGAAATACATTGAAGATTTTTGGAAGAACTTTAGTTGGGGAGTAGCGGAAGAACTTTACAAAAAAGTTTCACAAATGAAATTATAGGAGGGAATTGGGGAGTAAAAACTAGCTAGCGCCAGCTAGAGAACCAGACACGGATGTCGTAGGCCTTGGATGATAAGGTCAGGCCGTAGGAGAGCGGAGCAAAGTAGACAAACGCAGTCACTGCGACAGTCGTAACCGCCAAGAAGAATTTCTTGGCGGTTTTTTGTCCGGAGATAAGATAAGCCAGCATCAAAATCGCGAAAATCAACGCCGTAAAGTAATGATAAAGGAACATCACTCTTGCCACGCCGATAAAGGGTAGCATATTCAGCGCGTAGCCGCCCAGCAGAATTAGCGCGATTTTGTCTTTGCGCAGACCTTCCAGAAATCCGCGCAGAGTCAAAAGCAAAACCGCGGCGGTTGAAGCCCACCAGATAACCGGATTGCCAATCAGATAAATGCGGGCATTATCTTGAACCCAATAATATATCGGCCGCGTCATAAAAGGCCAACTATACCATTGGGAACCATAGGGATGGGTCGCGCTAAGCCGCTGGTTTGAGCGGTACATCTCACGGTTAAGGCCGATAAATTTCTGCCACAAATTCGCCGGCTTAATATCCGCATTGTCATAATCCTGACTGCCAATAAGCGTTTTGCGGAATTCCGGCATCATAAAAGCGTCGCCCGGGCCGGATTTATAAAGAAGTTTAAAGTGCAAAGCAAAAAGGGAAAAGTAAATGAGGAAGGGGATTAAGATAAAGCTGATAGCGAATAGCGAATAGCGAATAGCATCATGTCGCCGTTTAATCAAATCAATCAATTTAATAATGCCTGCTAGGGCGAGGAATGAAAGGCCGGTCCATTTGACCGAAGCTGAAAGGCCGCCAAAAATTCCCATCCAGAGCAAACTTTGCCATTTTTTGCTTTCGCGGTAAGAAAAGTAAAAATATAAGCTCACAAAACCGAAAAGCAGGAGAAACGCATCCATCAAGATATAATGCGATTGTACCAGCAGGGCGTTTTCCAAGGCCACAAAAAGTCCGGCAAAAAAGGATGCTCGCTTTTCAATGCCCAGCCTCAACGCCAAAAGATAGATAACTAGCGGCAAAAACGCGCCCGCCAGATTCGGTAGGAAGCGAAGGGCGACATATTTGTTGTCAGGAAATTTGTCGCCGATATTGGCAAAACTAAATCCCGGCTCAAAGTTAACAATCTTGGCAAAACCGGCTATCATCAGCTTGCCCAGCGGGGGATGGATGTCAAAGAAGTATTCGTGGGTGTAATAGCCGGAAATAAACTTTCCGAAATGCACCTCATCAAAAACCGTCTCCGCCGGCTGCCAAATAAAAATAAAGTGGGTCGCGAGTCCTAGGGCAAGCAGGATAATCGCATATTTTTTCATAGTGTAAATGATAGCGAAAAAACAAGAAAATGGCCAGACGCCAAAGCCGCCTTCTATAGGCGGCTTTGGCGTGGACCCGACGAGATTTGCACTCGTTTCCCCATGTGGCAACAATGGAATTTTACTGTATAAACTACGGGCCCGGATCCATGCGGCCACTCTATCAAAACGAAAAAGAGCCCGCAAGATGCGAACTCTTTTTCTGCCACATGGGTAGACCTGTAGTTTATGCAGATCTCCATTGTCATTGTCAGTATAGCATGGGTCGTATCTCTGTGTCAAATTTTCGTCCCCTGTGGATAATTTTCCTTGCCATATCTGCGGGGGGGGTAAAATGGAAATATGAGGAACCGACCCATGCGACGGATAGGCGAGAGCGGCATCGCGTATATTGTGCCCATTGTTATTATCTCGGTTGTTTTGGGAGGAATCTTAGTATATTTAAATCAGGATAAACTAAAAGTTGCGTTAAACTTGGGATCGGCGGCATCGGCAAATTTTTCAATATCTAAAGTGGAGATTGATCCCGCATTGCAGTTCGTTGATATGCCGGTCAATTTTAACGTTGATGTGACAAAAAGCGGTTCTGCCGCCGGATCGGGAGGGGTCTTTGTAAGTCTTTATGTCAACGGAAAGTTAATTTCTGAAAAACCAACCGGCAATATGAATCCCGGTCAAATCAAGACACTCACTCTTTCATGGCAGGGAGCGCAAGTTTACGGAAGTAAAAATGTGAAAATAACGACTGGCAATGTCAGTAAAACATTTGTCGTAAACATACTTCCGTATGAGGCCAGTGCGTGTAGCTATATGCGCGGCCAGAGAATCAAATGGTCAATGCGTTGCGCCAATCCTAACCTTGGCAATAACGACCCCAATGATTGGCGCTGTCAGCTGACGAAGAGATTTGAAAACTTGCTTAAAAACAAATGTATTTAAAAACATGAAAAAAATTTTAATTCTACTAGTTTTGATAACTGTTGCGTCTGTTATCGCTAGCGTTATAACTGAGGCTAGGACAAGAGAGTCGAAGCAAGTATGCGATGACTTACTTCGCACACTGTTTGATACGCAAGATAGGATGGGGAAGGACTGTAGCGACCGTTTTAATAGGATTGGCAGAGCATTAAGAGCGAGGAGATTGCCTAAATTATCCAATGATTCCTGGCTACAATTCAAAAGGGCCTGCTATGCAACTCATGAGTTTGCAAAAATTATACGAGAATTCGATGATACTTACATGTCCTTATGCAATTAGTAGCCCAGGCTGACTCTTCCTAAAACCGTCGCTTGGCGGTTGTTCACTTGCTCAATCTAACAGAAGGGGATAAACTGGGAGTGTATAAAAACAAACCAACAAAAACATGGAGCAAGAACCCAAAATTGAACAAAAGAAACTTACACCCGAGGAGGAACAAAAGTTGAGGGAAAAGTCGGAGCCATTATCAGAGGAAGAGGGGCGGGAAATTATGCCGAAGGGACCTTACATGAGAAGACCGAGCGCTTTAACTGAAAGGTTGGAAGGAACTAAGGAATAAAGATTTGCTGAAGATGTCCCCAAAACCGCCGACAGGCGGTTTTGATGTATGGCGAAACGGTTAATTTGTGCTACAATTTCCATATCATGAATAGTAAGGTTTACGACCTAATCATTATCGGGGGGTCAGCGGCGGCGACAACAGCCGGGATTTATGCCGCGCGGCGCGGGCTTAAGTTTAAAATTGTTTCTAAAGATTTTGGCGGCGAAGTCGCCACTTCGGGCGAAATAGAAAATTGGCCCGGCATTATCCATACCAACGGCATTGAGCTTGCCCAAAAGTTCCGTGAGCATTTGGACTCTTATCATGCCGAGATTGAAGAAGAAGCGGAAGTGGAAAAAGTTTTCAAACAGCCCGACGGGCTTTTCTATATTACCGTAAAAGGTTCGTCCGAATGCGTTTATCAAGCCAAAACCGTCATTATCACCACTGGCGTCCATCCACGCGAGCTGAATATCCCCGGCGAGAAAGAGTTTCGCGTCAAAGGCGTGAGTTATTGCACCGTTTGCGACGGGCCCTTGTTTAAGGATAAGGTGGTTGCGACTATCGGCGGCGGAAACTCGGCTCTTGAATCGGCTCTGATGCTCTCCGACATCGCTTCAAAAGTTTATATCATAAACAAAAACCCTAAATTCAAAGGAGATCAGGTTCTTATTGACAATCTCCAGTCAAAAACCCAGAAAAACGTCGAAATCCTATACAATGTTATGGCATCGGAGATTTTCGGGGACCAATTTGTAACCGGACTGAAATACAAAGGTAAAGACGGAAAGGTGAATGAGTTAAAAGTTGACGGAATTTTCGTTCATATCGGCCAGATTCCCAATTCAGGGTTGGTGCCGCCGGAAGTGGAAAAAGACCAATTCAATCAAATAAAAGTAAACGCCAACTGTGAGACAAGCATCCCGGGACTTTATGCCGCCGGTGATGTAACCGATGTGCCCTTCCATCAGATTGTCATCGCCGCTGGACAAGGATGCATAGCCACGCTTTCAGCGGTTCAATACTTGAACAAGTTAAAATAACTCCTACGAATTACAAATTTAAACGAATTACAAATAGCAGAATTTTCTCCATTCGTAATTCGAACCCATTCGTAATTGGTAGTGAAAAATAAATTTGATTTATTTAGCCACCGACCACCGAGGATTCGCCCTCAAAGAAAAAATAAAGGCATGGCTTGCCGAATGGGACTATGATTTTAAAGACATGGGTGCTTTTGAATACGATGCCGACGATGATTACCCTGATTTCATTCGCAAGGCTGCAGAGGCCGTTGCGAATGATCCCGAGCATAGTCGAGGGATTATCCTCGGCGCATCCGGTCAGGGCGAGGCAATGGTCGCCAACCGTTACAAGGGCGTGAGAGCGGTCGTCTATGAAGGCGGGCCGGATGAGATAATTACTTTGTCGCGTCAGCATAACAATGCCAATGTCTTGTCGCTGGGAGTGTTGTTTGTTGATGAAGAGACGGCGAAAAAATCAATCAAACTCTGGCTGGAGACGCCATTTGAGGGCGAAGAACGCCATGTTCGTCGAATTAAAAAAATCGACGAGCAAGTTACGAGTTAAAAGTTCAAAGTTAAAAGTCATTTTCTACTTTCTACTTTCTACTTTACACTTTGCACTTATGTGATCGAAATTATCCCCGCCATTATCGCCAATACGCCAGAAGAGTTAAGAAATGCCATAGCAAAACTTGAGGGCAAAACCAAAAGAGCATCCGTTGATATAATGGATGGGATTTTTGTTCCCGCTAAAACTGTTGGCCCTCAAGAAATTCTTGATATTAAAACAGACCTGAAACTTGAGGCCCATCTTATGGTACAAGACCCGGAAAATTGGGTGCCAAAATTGCTTGAAACAGATATAGAATCAATTTCTATCCAAATAGAATCAGAGGGTGATATAAAAAAACTTTTGCAGGAAATAAAAGACTCTAGAAAAAAACGCAGATTAGTCCTCAATCCAGATACTGAAATTGATTCCGCCATCCCATATCTGGATTTAATCAATGCCATTCAATTCATGACCGTTTATCCGGGCAAGTACGGTGCGCCGTTTGTAGAAAAGATAATCCCAAAAATAAAAGAATTTCATTCCCGCTATCCGGATATACCCATAGCCGTAGACGGGGGAGTAAATCCGGAGACTGCGCCTAAACTGGTGACGGCCGGAGCAAGTATTTTAATTTCCGGAAGTTATATAATTCAAAGTGCCAATATAGAAGAAGCAATAAATAATTTGCAATCGGCTTATTAGCTTATTGAATTTTCTGTCTCCGTAATGCCTAAAACACCCGAATATTTCATAGCGAGAAAAAACAAGAGAAAAACTCTGGAAAAATATCTGCCGGAAGACATCCAGTTGATTTACGGTTCCAGTATAAATCCCGCCAAATGGAATTTTGGCGGAGAATTGATGGCGAGAAGAGAACTCCGGACTGAAGCTGACCAAATATTCTATGGAGCGCTTAGCAAATACCGCCACCGGAAATCAACAGACGAAGATTTTGAAAATCTAGGACAAGAAACCCTGCAAAATAAAAAAGAAGTCTCGTTTTTACTAATAACCGGCCAACAGTTAGCGCAAGGATTGGAGAGCTACGCCAATAACGGGCGGTGGAGTGATTACGCCTTGCTTTTGGTCAAAATGGCCGAGCTGGGGAAAGCCACCGGCCAACAGTTAGCGCAAGGATTGGAGAGATGCGCCAATAAC
>MGKV01000005.1 GCA_001795795.1 Candidatus Yanofskybacteria bacterium RIFCSPLOWO2_02_FULL_45_18 | reverse complement strand
TGGCGGCAGATCTGGCCTTGCAGGGGTCTTTGTGGCGGAAAGTCAGTTTAACCAGCCGCGCGAATGGGGGATAAAGAAGCGCTTGTCTTGCGGGAAGCTCTTCTTCGTAAATAGACTGAAAATCGTTTTGGCTGGCGGAAAGTATGCTTTTGTCTTGGGGGTCGTGAACTTGGAAAATCATATATTGCGGCTGGAAGTCGCGAAGTTTGGCTACTTGCGACAGCAGTTCTTCTGCGGCCGTATAGTCCGGCATTGATACTAGTGAATCGGTATTGATAACTCCAACTAGGCCAAAGCGCAGGTAATGGCGATGGCTGAACACTTTTTGCGTGGCAATCAGAATTAATGACTCATCTTTGCGAACTGTTTCCATAATTTCCCACTCCTCGGCTGGATTTTTGACAGTATCATTATCCAATATAAGCACGGGAGCTCTTTTTAACCTTCCCCATTCCATCAATCGCCGAAATTCATCAAAAATTTTCTGACTGCCCGGCGGGCCGGAAACCCTGAATTTATAACTGTTGCAATTGGGGCAGTATTTAGGGAGAGATTTGGTGAGGACGCAGTGGTGGCAAACCAATATGAATTCGGTTGTGCGATGAACCCGCAGGGCGACATCGCAATTTAGACACTTGGGCAGCCAGCCGCAATTCTGACAGAGAAAAGATCCCGAGTAGCCCTTACGTGGAGAAAAGATTAAAACCTTCCGGCCTGTTTCAATGCATTGCCTGATTGATTCTGCTAACTCCTGGCTGATGGGCGAGAAGTTGTTTTTCCTGAACTCGGCGAACATGTCAACTATTTTAACTGCCGGTTCTTGCGGCGAACGCTTGTCTATCAGCAACACCCTGCCATTATTTGCTTCGTGAAAGTCGGACACATTTGGTATGCCAGCTACTGCCAGCAGTTTGGAGCCGTATAGCTGGGCGACTTTCTTTGCGAGGTCATAGCCGTGATAGCGCGGAGCCATATATGATTTATAGGCCTCATTGTAAGGATCTTCCAAGATTAGCGTTCCTAAATTGTTAAACGGCAGGAAAAGGGCTAACCGTGTGCCAACGGCGACTTTAGCTTCGCCCGAGGCGACTTTTCCCCAAGATTGGCGGTACTCTTTCCGCGATATTCGGGAGTTGATGTTTACTGTCGGATGTTTATCTTTAAACTGCTGATAGAAGTGATCCGAGATAGTTATATCTGGAAAAACCAGTAGAGTCTGCTTTTGATTTTTTATATTTTCTTCAATTTGTTTTTCGGCTATT
Organism: Candidatus Yanofskybacteria bacterium RIFCSPLOWO2_02_FULL_45_18; assembly: GCA_001795795.1. Taxonomy (GTDB): domain Bacteria; phylum Patescibacteriota; class Minisyncoccia; order 2-02-FULL-40-12; family GWA2-44-9; genus 2-02-FULL-46-19. Next base: position 10,081 of record MGKV01000005.1, on the reverse strand, counting down.
TCCTGGAAATCTTTCGCTTGTGCAAGGATTAGTTTCAGTTTTATTTCCGCCTCTCCATAATTCATAGTTCGTAATTCGTTCTTAGTTTTCAAAAAGAACGGCGGCAGGGCGGTTTTTAAAGCCAAACCCAACGGAGCATAATAATTTTTGGCCAGCCAGAGGGCAAGTTTGAATTGCATTCCGCTGACGCGCGGCTCCTCGCTGACAACGGAAGATACTTTTTTAAGCTGAAAAGTTGTTTTTTTAAGGAAAATCTTTTTTTCCTGAAGCGAAGTTGACGCCACAACCGTGGCCATCACCTTGCGATTTCCAATGGCGATCTCAACAATCGCACCTTTAGGCAATTCGCGGTCGTGAAAATAGCTCAATAATTGAGGCGCGTTTTGGGGCAAAGTTGTCAGGGGAATTACCTCCAAAATAAACATAGCTTTAGCCTTAAGCTAGCTTAAATGTAAGGTTTTGTAGATATTGACTGATAACTATTTGTGGTATATTATATGCATGATAGGAGGTGTCTATGATAGGTCCTACCAAAGTCAGAAAATTGCGTAAGGAAGTTGGTCTTTCTCAAGAATCTTTTGCCCGGGCGTTGGAAGTCAGCTCGCGTGAAGTAGCCAGGTGGGAGACGGGGCTTAACGAACCCGCTGAGCCGGCCTACACAGAATTACTTAAGTTTCGAGCGATGGTCAACAACCTTAAGAAGGTTGAATATGATCCGGCGAGATGGTTTCAGATGAAAAGTCGGGCTCTTAGCGGGCGGTCACCCAAAGAGGTTATAGTCATGGGGTCAACAGGCCTTGAGATCGTTTTTAATCTCTGTGGGAGAATGGTTCACGGAATTACCACATAATAATAGTTGTAGTTTGCAGTCACACGCGGGAGCTGAAAGACCCCGCTTTTTTATTTGATAAATTATGGTAAAATTGAAGCATGAAGATACGCACGCGTATGGCGCCGAGTCCCACGGGGAATCTGCATATCGGCACGGCGAGGACGACGCTTTTTAATTGGCTTTTTGCCCGACATCATGGCGGAGAATTTATTTTACGCATAGAGGACACCGACCTAGAACGCTCCAGCAAAGAATACGAAGAAAATATCATTGAGGGCCTAAAATGGTTGGGCCTTAATTGGGACAACCCCGAAATATACCGCCAGTCCGAGCGATTGGATATCTATGAGGAATATCTGGTCAAGCTTTTAGACCAGGGCAAAGCGTTTTGGTGCTACCATACCAAAGACGAACTAGAAGATGAGCGTAAGCAACAGGTGGTCAACAAAGAGGCGCCGCGGCATATCTGCAGCCACAAGCATCACCCACCCGCTGAAACCGGCGGGGAAAAAATAATCCGTCTGGCCGTTAACAGCCAGTTGGACAGGAAGATCGGTTGGGAGGATGTGATACGCGGTCATATTGAATTTGAGGAAGGGCTGTTGGGAAATTTTAGTCTGGCCAAGGATTTAAGGATCCCGTTGTATAATTTTGCGGTGGTGGCAGACGACATTACCATGGAAATATCCCATGTTATCCGCGGAGAAGACCATATCTCCAACACGCCCAAACAACTTTTGATATACGAGGCGCTGGGCGCAAAGCCTCCAGTTTTTGCTCACAATTCAATGATATACGGGCCGGACAAAGCCAAGCTTTCCAAGCGTCATGGCGCTACTTCGATAAGTGAATACCGCAAGGACTACTTGCCTGAGGCCATCTTAAACTTTATGGGCTTTCTTGGCTTTACATATAGTCATGAAATTTTAAGTAAAGAAGAAATGGCCAAAGAATTTGATCTGGCGAAGGTTCACAAGTCGGCGGCAATATTTGACCAGAAAAAGCTGAACTGGGTGAACTCGCGGTATATTAAAAAATTGTCAGCCGCAGACCTAAAGAAACTCGTTGGCAAAGAAATTCCGGACATTGCCATACCGCTGATTACGGAGCGGCTTGAAAAGATAAGCGATGCCGGAGATTTTAACTACCTTTGGGAGAAGCCGGAATATGAAGCGGCGTTGCTGATCTGGAGAGGGCATTCACGGGAGGATACCAAGCTGGCCCTAGAAAAAATAGCCCGTGCGCTGGCGCCGCTGGATTTCTTTAGCCCTGACCAGCTCAAAATTATTTTAGATGAAGTCGCGGCGGATGTGTCTGCCAAAATTCAATTGCCAAAGACCGACAGGGGACTAGCCTATTGGCCTTTGCGCGTCGCTCTTTCCGGACATGAAAAATCGCCTGATCCGGTAGAGCTGGCTTTAGTTTTAGGCAAAGAAAAAACCCTTGAAAGGGTTGTGGGGGCTATTGAAATTATTGGCTAGTGTCTATCTGTTTAAAAAAGTGCGGTGGCAAGTCCTCATAAACCAAAATCACGGTAGCTTGGTCGGGCTTGCTGAAGGAACAATGAATGGCTATGTCTAAAACATTGTAACCGGTAAGTTCTTCAAATGCGCAAGCTTCTGCAAAGTCAATGAAGAAATTTTTATTTTTATTTCTACTTTCTGCTTTCTACTTTCTGCTTTCTACTTCTGCGCGGGCTCAAACCGACGTTGATCGGGTAGCTGACTTAAAACGCCAGATTGAAGAATTGGAAAAGCAGGCCGAAACATATCGCAACTCAATTGCTCAACAGCAAGCCGAGGCGACATCTTTGAAACAGGAGATTGGCGCAATTGAAGCGCAAATAAAAAATATTCAGTTGCAAGTAAAACTGACCGGCATAAAAATAGACAAGACCAAGCTTGAGGTGGGGAATGTGGAAAAAGATATTTATGACGCCCAGCAAAAGATTACTGCCCAGCAAAAGGGCATCTCTCAACTCATTGCCTTTTTAAATCGCCAAGACAACGAATCCCTGCTCTCAATAGTTTTAAAAAATGAGAACCTTTCGGACTTTTTCAAACAAGCCGAAAATTCAAAGGATATCAGCAAAAAACTCACGGAGCTTATTAATGACCTTAAAACACAGAAACAAACATTAGAGAACCAGAAAAATGAGCTGGAAGATAAACAGCAAGAATTGGAAAACCTGAACCAGCAGCGCAGTTCGCAAAAGTCGGCTTTGGGCGGCACCAAAACAAGCAAGAACCAGCTATTAGCGCAAACAAAGGGGCAGGAGGCCCAATATCAGAAACTATTGCGCGATGTTGAGGAAAGAAAAACAAAGTTCTTTATTGAACTGCAAAAGTATGAGTCGGACATTGTCGCCGGCGGCGTGTATATCGTTCATGTGACTGCTGGAAAATTGCCGCCCAGAGGTACTAACCTTTTCCGTTGGCCGGAAGAGGGGTATCGCATCACTCAAGGTTACGGCATGACCCGCTACGCGCGGCGCGGCGCCTACGGCGGCGCGCCGCACAACGGCATTGATATGGCTTCCGGATACGGCTCTCTTATTCGGGCGATAGGGGACGGCGAGATAATCGCTAATGGCGCCAACAGCGGTTGGGGCAACTGGATAGCCGTTAAGCATCCGCCGATTAATTTGGTCAGTGTTTACGGCCACATGAGCGCGCTTTCACCGTTGAAAGTCGGTACGCAGGTTAAGGCGGGTGATATTATTGGCTATGAAGGCGCTACGGGCAACGCTACTGGTTCGCATCTGCACTTAAGTTTATATAAGGACTTCTTTACTTACATGAAGGGGACAGAGCTCTACTTTAATTATTTTGACGGGTCGGTAAACCCGGACGATTATATGTAAAAACCGCCCTAATGGCGGCAAATCAATAAAGTCCGGGATTTTTAATACGGCTGACAATACCGAAGATCGTCTGCGTTTCTTCCGGGACCGACTCCATTACCTTATAAAGATCTGCAATCTTCTGATCTTGGGTATAAGCATGGCCGAACAGTTTATCCAGATAGTTATGATTGATAACAATATCAAAAATGAACTTCTTGGTCAGCGGAGTCCCCAGAAGCTGAAAAATATCTTCCCGGTCAAGCTCATATCCATGCGCGCATTTTTTTATTTCTTTGACGGCGATGTGCGTTAATTCGCCGTCTTTGATGTCGCGTAAAATCCAGAATGCGTCATACTTGGTGAACTGGCCTTTTTTGGACAGCGCTTCGAGCATCTTTTTTGCGATGGTTTTGGTATGCATGTCTGAAGGGAATCTCAAGCAGATTGCTATCCAGTCCAGAACGTCAGCCTCTTCCTTTGAAGTCCTGATGACAAGTTCATTCAGAGCATCCTTTCTAAAGCTGGGAAAGATGTGCATAATCTCACGCAGTTCAATGGAAGTCAGGATGCCGTTTTTTATCAGTACCGCAAATATCCGGCCGGATTCCGAATCAAAGCGCATTAATTTAAGGTCCAGCAAGGTCAGCTGATCCGGAAAGCGTTCAAGCTTTTCCGCAATCATGTGTTTTGCCCTTAGTGTTTCCTGGCGGCGATTCGACCGTTCCTTTTTGGGGGATCCGCTGGTTTTTTTAAATTCCGACTGTGTTCGAATGCCAGCCCCACCCTTACCGCTTGAAGAACCTGCACCAATCCAGTATCTTTTAAGGTTCATTTTTTCCCCTTGAAGGAATAAGTTTTTAAGAGCCAAATCTATTATAACATTACGAGGACAGCAAGTCAATTTTCCGCGATAGGTTGTGTGTTGGTTTACTTGTCTATGTTGAAACTTGATGTGCTATAATAAAGTTATGGTAAGAGTAATTATTCTGGGCGGCGGGTTCGGCGGAGTAAGGACGGCTTTGGATTTGGGCAAAAAAATCGGCAAGACGGCCGAGATTGCCTTGATAGATCGCAACAACTATCATCTTTTTACGCCCTCTTTGTATGAAGTGGCGTCGGTTTGCGATATTGCGGAGGATCCTTTTTCGGTTGCCCTTAAAAAAACCATATCCGTACCGTTTGCCGATATTTTTGAAGGCAAGAATATTAATTTTGTACAGGCGGAAGTTGACAACGTCAACTTGGCAAGCCAAGTTTTAAAAACAAAAGGCGGCCACGAACTCTGCTATGACTATTTGGTTATTGCTCTGGGCAGTCAAGCCAGTGATTTTAATACCCCGGGAGTCAAAGAATATGCCTACCAATTCAAAACAATAGACGACGCTCTGATGATTCACAGAAAGACCGATGAACTGCTTGATAGTCTGGCGGCTGGCCAGCGGCAGGCGCCCTTAACTTTTTTGATTTGCGGCGCCGGTTTTACCGGAGTTGAACTGGCCGCTGAAATTGCCTGCCGTGTGCGCCGAGCGGCCCGCAGGCGCAAAATTAAAGGCCGGCCGCTTCGGATTTATCTTTTTGAAGCGGCACCGCGGATACTGCCTTATGTTTCGGACAAGGAGAGAGAAATAATTTCCAACCGGCTGACCAAACTTGGTGTTGCAATCATGTCCGGCTCTGCCATAGAATCGGTTGGGGACAGTTTTGTGAAACTTAAAAACGGCCAGACGGTATCGGGCGACATGGTTGTATGGACGGCTGGCGTAAAACCAAGCGAATCCTTAAAGTCAATAAACGGGCTTGAACTTACTTCCGGCGGAAAAATATCAGTCGGAGAACACCTGCATCTCGCTAAATTTAAAAATGTTTTTGCCGTCGGCGACAGCATTGAATTCATTGACCACAAAACCCAAAAACCAATCCCGGCGGTGGCCTATCTGGCGATTGATCACGGGAAGATAGCGGCAAGAAATATCATTAATTCAATTCGCGGAGAAGAACTGAAAATTCACCGGCCGTCCTATGAATACTGGGTTACTCCCGTGGGGGGAAAATATTCGTTGGCTCATCTGGGGCGGGGGATAACTATTTCCGGTTTTTGGGGATGGATAGCGAGGGAGTTGGTTGACCTGCGATATTTGAAGTCCATTTTGCCGCTTGGGAAAGCGCTTTCAATTTTCGCAAGGGAATATCTGATGTTCCGCCGAGGCAATATGTAAGTATTGACCGAACGGTATATTTATTGTCTAATTTTAGTGTTGGGGCGGGGGAGACCGAATTTTTATGAATTTAAAAATTAAAATTATTTGTTCCCTTTTTTTCTTTTTAGCGCTTGGCGCCGGAACTGCCGGATTTTCGTTTGCTCAATATAATCAAACCGGCCAAACCGATTCTGGCAATGAAATTAACTTGTATTCCATATTAAGACACATACCCAATGGTTTGGAGGGTCTTCGTGGCGCCGTTTCGGGCGGTATGAATACTGGGGAAGTTGTTAGTTCGGGCGGTTTTAATGGCATGTCTGGCAAGGATACCATGGCGATAATAAAAGTTCTGACCGTTTTCACGATAAGGTTGTCGATTATAACTTTAAGTATTAGCACCGAGATATTGAAGGCCTTTTTGGGCTTCTTAATTAAACAGTAAGATAATGTAGAGTCGCATAATCTACATTGTGCGTCGTTCTTCTGCCACAAAAAATCCGCTCCCCTTTTAATTCCAGATATTCAAAAACCCCAAAGATTGGGGTTTAACTAAACGGGTTCCCACCATTCATTATCTGATTTTTCTAAATGTCGGGCGCTAATCAGGCAGTTTCTCATGTCAATGTTGCAAGCTGTTACGAAATTGTAAATTAGACGGCAAAGCGTGTCTTGGTCCGGCATGTGGCGCGGATTCTTAACGATTATTTCAAATATGAATTCAAACGGCGCGCTTCCGGCAATCACGCGATTCATTCTGATGCATACGCCGTTGGTTTTAGCGTATGCGTGCAATTGGTCATAAAGAGCATCGGCCTGTTCCCTATTCATGATACGGCTCCTAATTGGTAAAAAACCAAGGATATAAATATTTTATAATATTACCGACAAGTGTCAATGTTGTAATTTGCGGCAATAAAAACTAGAATATTTTCTATGGCGACCAAATTGGTTTTTGATATTGAAACAGTCGGCGTAGAATTTGACTCATTGGACAAGATGTCGCAGGAGTCGTTATTAAAATACGCCCAAACCCCCGAAGAGGAAGAAGAAATTAAAGAACACCTAAGCTTCTCTCCCCTGACCGGCGAGATTATTGCTATCGGCATTCTTAATCCCGATACCGATAAGGGCGCGGTTTATTTTCAGGCGCCCGGGCAAAACCTTGAAAAAACTGAAACCGAAGATGTCCAGTATATTCCCGCAACCGAAAAAGAGATTCTGCAGAATTTTTGGGAAATAATCACCCACTATGACCAATTCGTTACCTTCAATGGACGCACCTTTGACTGCCCGTATATTGTGGTTCGTTCTGGAATTTTAAAGATAAAACCGACCGCAAATCTGATGCCCAACCGCTATTATGACCAGCATATTGACCTTTTGGATCGTCTGACCTTCTTCGGCGCGGTGCGCCAGCGCATGAATTTGCATATGTGGTGCCGAGCATTCGGGATTACCAGCCCCAAATCTAAAGGGGTTACCGGCGATGATGTCGGTCAACTTTTTAAAGATAAAGAATACCTTGATATCGCCCGCTATTGTTTTGATGATATCAAGGCAACAAAGGAACTTTTTGAGTATTGGGAGAAATATATCAATGTTAAATGAAATTTAACATTGACCCTGAGCAACTTGTCCCGAGTGAGGTCGAGGGAAGTTAAAGGGTAACATTTTGCGCATGTGGTACTCTAATATAGAAAATTTCAAAAACGCTAACGGTTACACTATAGATGGCATTTGGTATCCTCGCGTAACTTCTATTGTGGGCATTAAGGCCAAGCCGGCGCTTTATATGTATTATGCCGGTTTGCCAAGTTATAAGGCGGGCGAAGCAATCAAAGCGCGTTCGGCCGAAGAAGGCACTTTAGTCCACGAAACGATTGAGGCGATCTTAAAAAAAGAGCCGGTGGCCATACCCCCAAATATCAAGCCAACCGTTGATGCTTTTAATAAATTTCATAGCCAGCATGAAATAATTCCCCTGAAGGTTGAAGAGAGAGTTGTTTCCAAAAGGCATGGCTACGCGGGCACGATAGATGTTTTAGCCGAGGTTGACGGCCGCGTCGGCATTTTAGATATTAAGACATCCATTGCGATTTATCGTGATTTCGGCATGCAGACGGCGGCTTATGTTGAGGCCTTCAGCGAAGACCCTAACCTTCCTCCCCTAGCTAGTTGGATATTGCGCCTAGACCAAGCCAAGACATGTCTTTTGTGCGGAGCAACAATGCGTGACAAGGGCGGCAACATCAAAATACGCGGAGAGAAGGATAAGAACTGTTCGCACCAGTGGTCGGAGATGAAGGGCCAATGTGAGATCAAGGAACTTGAAGGTTTTGAGCACAACATCAAGGCCTTCCTTGCGGCTAAAACTCTTTGGGAGTGGGAAAATAAAGAGTGGCTGGATAAGATTAAATAAATAAAAAAGCAAGAGATTGTGCTCTTGCGGATTTAATTAGTTTTACGATTTATTTAACACAATTCCCCGCTAATGTATAGCCGGCTGAAATTGCCGATTGTTCATTGTCAAACCAAATTTTATTTTCCTCTTTTATTCTTTTAGCGCCAGAACACCAGCTAAAGTGATATAATTTTGAGGTTGATTTTTTTGAAACCACTACCCGTGTATCCGTTTTGCTTATCTGGGCAGAAGCGGCTTGTTTTGGCTGGGCGTCATTTGCAGAGCCGTTGGCCGCGCTAAAGATATTAGCTTCACCTAGCGTGAGGGGCGTTTTCTTTAAAGTGCTAATGCGTCCTATATCAAAGCCGATAAAGCCGATTAAGACCATGCAAATAGTTACAAACAGGTCGTATTGATACCGCTTGACGGTCTTCCCCGTTTTTGATAGGATATTCTTCACGGTTTCTTTAAAACTTGTCTGTTTGGCCAAATTCGAGGCAGAAGATGAGCATTGGACGAGGCGTATTGTAATACGGCGAGTCCAGGCGGAATCTTCTAACAAATAAGTTGGCCAAACCCTTGGCAAGACTTACGGCCCATAATTAATTTATGGGGCGAATCTTGCGGACAAGGTTTTAATATGGCGCATACAAAGGCAATAGGTTCAACACAACTAGGCCGCGACTCACGCCCCAAATATCTCGGAGTGAAGCTCTTTGACGGCCAAGCGGCCCGGCCCGGCAGTATCATCATCCGCCAACGTGGCTCTAAATTCATAGCTGGTCAGGGTGTCCGCACCGGTTCGGATTATACACTATATGCAGTAGCGGACGGTAAAGTCAAATTTACCACTGTCAAAAAGAAAAACTACGATGGCTCTCGTCGGCTGGTAAAGATCGTTAATGTGATTGCTGTGCAGTAAACCTCCGGAACTTAGAATGTTTACTCTGTCTCCGTTGAGATTGACTAACCGTTGTTATTGTGGGATATTGATATTTAAGTTCCTGAACGAAAAAGACAGATAAAGGAGAACAACAATGTTTGGTAAAAGAAGTCAGAAGGCGAAAGCAAACGCGCTTTTACCTTCATGTTCATACACTAAAGTATTTGAGCTTCTCAACGGGCTTAATTTTGAGGGCATTAGTCCTCAAAAGGTAAAGCCGGGATTGATTTCTTTTTTGAAGAGGATTTTCAAATATGCTCATGCCTGGGCGGGGAGAGACCCGGTAGCAGCAGTAGCAGCAGCAGCAGCAGCAGCAGTAACAGCAGCAGCAGCAGCAGCAGCAGCAGCAGCAGCAGCAGCAGCAGCAGTAACAGCAATAACAGTAGTAGCAGCAGCAATAGCAGCAGCAGTAACAGCAATAACAGTAGTAGCAGCAGCAATAGCAGCAGCAGTAACAGTAGCAATAGCAGTAGCAACAGCAGTAGCAGATGAGAATAGAGCCTTCTTCTGCGCAGTTCTTGTTGAATGTATTATCCTGACCATAATTGCGCCACTTGCTGGATTTTCCGTTTTCCCGCCTCTTGTGGCTGTGCTTGTCCTCTCTGGCTGCTACCTTTGGAATGGCATCAGAGGCGCTCTAGGCATTAAGCCCAAGCCGAAAGCTCTTCCCCAGACTGTTTCCGAGCTCCACCAATATGTGGAAGCTAAGATCCGGGAGACAATGCAAAAGTACCGAAGCAGAGCCCTCAACGCCGATTCGGAATTCGCCAAGCGTCTAACGGATGCGGAAAAGAATCTGGAAAACACCCGAACCCTTATTGCTCGGATGAAAGGCATGCTGGCGGCGGGCGAAGACAAG
>MGKV01000004.1 GCA_001795795.1 Candidatus Yanofskybacteria bacterium RIFCSPLOWO2_02_FULL_45_18 | reverse complement strand
CTCCGTTCGCTTCATAGCTGACGACGCTCACTGCGTGGCGGGTTTTCTGAATAGGTATTAATAAAAGAAAAGGGGCCTGACCCCTTTTTTTCTTCGAGCGGCTATTCTTGAGCTTCCCCTTTTTTAATAAACCCCGTGCCGGCCGGAATGAGCCGACCGATGATGACATTTTCTTTGAGGCCCTTAAGGAAATCCTCTTTGCCGGCAACGGCACTATCTATGAGGACACGGGCAGTTTCCTGGAAAGATGCGGCAGAAAGAAAACTATCCGTAGTTAATGATACTTTAGTTATGCCCAGCAGTAATTGTTCATGGGTTGCTTCTCGTTTTCCGGCCTTGCGCGCAATTTCATTTTCTAACCATAAACGTTTTTTGTCTACCATATCGCCATCTAAGAGATCGGTATCGCCGGCATCTAAAACCCTAACCCGCGAGAACATCTGGCGGACGATTAGTTCAATGTGCTTATCATTAATACTGTCGCCGGTCGGGAAATAAATGCTCTGGACTTCCCGAACAATATAACGGGCTACCAAGTCAATGTCGCTAGTGGTGGCAAATAATTCTTTAAAATCAACATGGCCTTCGCTTAACTGCTGGCCTTTGGATATCAAATCTCCAGCGCCTACGGCAACCACCGTATTCGGCGTAACCGCGTATTCCCGTTTCTCTGAGGCGACTCCAGCTTTGCTGGAACCTTCGCCTTGACCGGTCTCTACCGTTTCTACGACAATAAACTTCTGTTTGCCGCGCTCCTCAATAGCTAAAACCTTACCGTCAACATCCGCCACCAAAGCCTTGAATTGAGGCGGCCTGGCTTCAAATATTTCTTCAACACGCGGCAAACCCATAGTGATGTCGGCTCCACCGGCAACACCGCCGGTATGGAAGGTGCGCATGGTCAGCTGGGTGCCCGGCTCACCGATAGCTTGAGCTGTAACAATACCGACCGCCTCGCCCATACCGACCAAAGTATTCTTAGACAAATCATAACCGTAACACATCCGACAGATGCCGTTGACGGCTTTGCATTTGATAATTGAACGGATTTTTATTTTTTCCAGCTTCAATTCATCTATTTTTTTAACCGCTTCTTTGTCTATTATTTTGCCTTTTTTAACGATAACACCGCCTTCTTTATCCTCGATATCTTCTATGGCAATCCTCCCCCTTACCCTTTTGCCCAGCAATTCTCCGTTGAACTTAGAATCTTCCGCATAGAGCGTGTAGCCCGTTTTATCTTTACAATCTTCCTCGCGGATAACAACATCCTGAGCAACGTCAACCAACCGGCGGGTCAAATATCCGGCGGTGGCGGTTCTTAAGGCAATATCAACCAAACCTTTCCTGGCGCCGTGAGTGGAAATAAAGTACTCCATCGGCTCCACTCCTTCTTTGAGAGAATTCTTTACCGGCAACTCAATCAGCTCGCCCGAAGGATTGGCAAAATTTCCGCGCATACCCATCAACTGAACCAAAGTACTCAAACTGGCTCCCGCCTTGGAGGTCACCAGCATGTAAGCCGGATCTTCACTATGAAGCTCTTGTTCAACTAAAACAGAAACTTTCTTTTTGGCCGCTTCCCAAGTTTCAAAAGCCTTTGTTTTTCTTTCATGCTCGGTTAAAAGACCGTCCTCATAAAGTCTCCTGTTTTGCGCTATAATCTTGTCAGCTTCAGCAATTACCTGCGCTTTTCCTTTGGGTGTGGTGAGGTCGTTCATGCCCCACGAAAGTCCGGAATAAGTGGCATATTTGAAACTTAATCTAACTGCTTCGTTTAAAAATTTAACGGTTATCGCCTCGCCAAATGTATCCCAAATGTCCCCCTCCAGAGCTTTAAAGTCGTTTCTGGTCAAAGCACGATTAACAAACTTGTAACCATTAGGCAAAGCCTGATTGAAGATAATCCGCCCCATACTTGTCTCAATCAATTTACCGTCTTCAGGAGATGGGGCTTTTATTTTGGCCCTAAGGTCAATAATGTCATTCTCAAAAGCCAAGGAGGCCTCATCAAAAGAAGAAAAAATCTTGTTTTCTCCCTTGGCGCCCGCCTTAAGACTCAATAGATAATAACAACCCACCGTAATGTCTTTTTTGGGAACCGCGACCGGGTCGCCGGTTGCCGGTTTTAAAATACCGTGACTGGCTCGCATCAAATTTTCAGCTTCTTTTTGAGCTTCGTCGGTCAGTGGCAAATGGACAGCCATCTGGTCACCATCAAAGTCGGCATTAAAGGCCAAAGTCGGTAGAGCCGGAATTCTAATAGCCTTACCCTCGATAAGCATCGGTTTAAACGCCTGAACTGAAAGACGGTGCAATGTCGGAGCACGGTTCAACAAAACCAGTTTTTTTTGAATTGCTTCTTCCAGCGCCTGCCAAACATCAGGAGTTTCCTGCTCGATCAAACGGCCGGCAGATTTTATATTGTGAGCCAATCCTTTCTTAATTAAAATGCTGATAACAAAGGGCTTAAACAGTTCCAGCGCCATGTGCTTGGGCAAACCGCATTCGTCAATGTCCAGTTGCGGACCTATTACGATTACGCTACGGCCGGAATAATCTACGCGTTTTCCAAGCAAATTTTGCCTAAACCGGCCCTGTTTGCCCTTAAGCAGGTCGGCCAAAGACTTGAGGGCGCGTTTCTGCCCCGTGGAAGCGGCCGTAGTAACCTGGCCCTTGCGCATTGAATTGTCTATCAGTGCGTCCACCGCCTCCTGAAGCATCCTTTTCTCGTTTTTAACGATTACCTCCGGGGCCTTAAGTTCCAGAAGATGTTTCAGGCGATTGTTGCGGTTAATGACCCGGCGATACAGATCGTTTACGTCAGAGGTGGCATAGCGGCCCCCGTCAAGCGGAACCATAGGCCGGATGGCCGGCGGTATCACCGGAAGAACCGTTATAATCATCCATTCGGGTCTGATTTTGGCTTTAAGCATACCTTTTAAAAGCTTAACGCGCCTGACTAATTTTTTCTGTTCCACCGGATTGGTTATATTTTTGCTTTCTCTCTCAAGTTGAACGATCAATTCCGGCAAATCAATTTCTTCCAAAAGCTTCCTGACAGCTTCGGCGCCGATACCAACATCAAACGCTTCTCCATATTTAAGGGAAAGATCGCGGAAATCCAATTCTGATATGATCTGGTATTTTTTCAGGGTTTTCAGGTTGTTCCTTTCGCGGTCTTTGAGTTCTTTCAGATTTTCCGACTCTTCGTCGCTTTTGGCATTTTTAAGCTTAGACCTAAATTCCGATTCAATCCTTTTCATCGCCTCAACTTTCAATTCCTCATTAACACTGGTAACAATATAACTGGCGAAGTAAATCACCCTTTCAAGGTCCGGCAAGGATACTCCCAAAACATTGGCAATTTTTGAAGGGACGCCCCGCAAAAACCAAATATGAGCCACCGGTGTTGCCAGCTTAATATAGCCCATGCGCTCGCGCCTGACGATTGAGCGGGTAACCTCAACACCGCAACGATCGCAGATAATACCCTTATAGCGGATACGCTTATATTTGCCGCAATAACATTCCCAATCCTTAACCGGACCGAAAATGGCTTCGGAGAAAAGACCTTCCCGTTCGGCCTTTTGAGTGCGGTAGTTGATAGTCTCCGGCTTGGTAACCTCGCCATACGACCATGACAAAATATCTTCGGGGGAAGCAACTTTAAGTTTTATACTGAATAAATCCACCTTGACATGTAACATTTGACCTGCGACATGTGACCGCCTAAGGTCAAATGTTACATGTCAAATGTCAATTGTTTGTCTATTTCTCTATCAGCTCCACATTCAATCCCAGCCCCTTGATTTCCGACACCAGCACCTTAAACGACTCGGGCAAATGCGGAGCTCTTATCTCTTCACCGTTAACAATTGATTCGTAAGTTTTTGCCCGTCCCAAGACATCGTCGGATTTGATGGTCAGCATTTCCTGAAGAGTATTGGCCGCGCCATAACCCTCAAGCGCCCAAACTTCCATTTCTCCAAATCTCTGTCCGCCAAACTGGGCCTTGCCTCCAAGCGGTTGCTGCGTAATCAAAGAATAGGGGCCAATGGATCTCATGTGTATTTTGTCTTCAACCATGTGAATAAGCTTCATAAAATAAGTAACTCCGACATGAACTTTCTGGGCATAGGGTCTTCCTGTTCTGCCGTCATAAAGAGTCATCTTCCCATCTGTTGAATAACCGGCCTTCTGCAACTCCTCCATAATATTTTCCTCGCTGGGTCCAGCCATGGCCGGAGTAGCGACATGGTAACCGAGTTTTTTAGCGGCTAATCCAAGATGCGATTCTAACACTTGCCCGATATTCATGCGGGAAATAATGCCTAAGGGACTTAATATGATATCAACGGGCGTACCGTCTTCGAGAAAAGGCATATCTTCTTCCGGAAGAATGGTGGAAGTAACGCCTTTGTTGCCGTGTCTGCCGGCCAGTTTATCGCCCACCTGAACTTTTCTAAGTTGAGCAATGGAAACCTGGATTCTTTTAATAACACCGGTATCCAAGCGGTCGCCCTCATCGCGCGAGAAAATCTTAACTCCGACAACTCGTCCCTGTTTGCCATAATCCAGCCTTAAAGAGGTGTCCTTAACATCCCGCGACTTCTCGCCAAAAATAGCGTGCAGTAAACGTTCTTCCGCGGTAAGGTCACTCTCGCCTTTGGGAGAAATTTTGCCGACTAGAATATCCTGCGACCGGACTTCAGCGCCAACTCGGACTATTCCGTCAGAATCAAGATCGCCCAATCTTTCCATGGCCACATTCGGAATATCATATGTAGTCAGTTCCGGACCAAGTTTTGTTTCTCTGACATCACAAATATAATCTTCAATGTGAATAGACGAAAAAATGTCTTCTTTTATTAATTTCTCCGAGAGTACAATGGCATCTTCGTAATTAGCGCCATCAAAAGACATGTAGGCAACCACTAGGTTGCGTCCGAGGGCCAGTTCTCCTTTATCCGTAGATGGTCCGTCAGCTAAGGGTTGACCCTTCTTTACTTTTTCACCGCGTTTTACCAATGGTCTTTGATTAAAACAAGTAAAAGCGTTGGACCTGGCAAACTTAAGCAAGTCATATTCGTATTTACGCTCTTTGTCGGATTCTAAAACAATGTGCCTGCCGTCAACTTCTTTTATCGTCCCCGCTTCCGGAGCCAAAACAACCACGCCGGAGTCAGCCGCCAGTTTAGCTTCAAGCCCCGTTCCAACATAAGGAGCTTCCGGATTTATCAACGGCACGGCCTGTCTTTGCATGTTCGTACCCATCAAAGCACGGTTGGCATCGTCGTGCTCCAAAAATGGGATTAAGGCAGTGGCAGCCGAAAACTGTTGTCGCGGAGATATGTCCAAATAGTCAACTTCCTCCGGATCAACAATGCTCGGTTCACCGTTAATGCGAACGATTATCTTGTCGCCCAAAAGATGTCCGTTCTTGTCCACTTGGCCGGTGGCTTGAGCAATAATGTGCCGTTCTTCTTCGGCGGCATCCATATAAACGATCTGGCCGGTAACTTTTTTGTTAACAACTTTCCGATACGGGGTCAGGATAAAACCAAGATCTGAAATCTTGGCGTATAGCGATAAATGTCCGACTAAACCGATATTGGGACCTTCCGGGGTAGCAATAGGACAAATTCTTCCATAGTGCGAGGGGTGAACGTCGCGAACCTCAAAACTAGCCCGCTCTTTGGTCAAACCGCCCGGCCCAAGAGCTGAAAGCCTTCTTTTGTGCTGAAGTTCGGAGAGAGGGTTTTCCTGATCCATAAATTGCGACAATTGGCCGGAAGCAAAAAATTCTTTCAATGCCGCAACGAATGGCCGCGGATTGATAAGCTGTGAGGGCAGTACCGTGGCGATATCAGAAGTACTCATCCTGTCCTTAATAATCCTTTCCATACGGGCAAAAGCTACTCTTAATCTGTCCTGCAGCAGTTCGCCCATCGTTTTTACGCGACGGTTGGACAAGTGATCGATATTGTCAGGCAGGACTCTGGGATCATTATTCAGCCGGATGATTTCTTTCAAAATTAAAACGATGTCCTCGGCTCTCAAAACGCGCGACTCGTCTTTATCTAAATCTAGGTTCTGGTTGAATCTTTTGTTAATCCTAAAGCGTCCCACCTTGGAAAGGTCGTAACGGGACGAATTAAAGAACATGTTGTGCACCATCTGCTTGGCATTATCCGGAGTTGCCGGATCCCCCGGACGGATGCGCTTATACAGCTCGATCAAACCCTCGGATTCACTTGAAGACGGGTCCTGAAGAATGGTTGACAGTATATATTTTGTATCAGGATGAGTATCAACATCTTCAAACAATTTTTTGATCTTTTCGTCGTCAGCAATGCCAAAAGCCCGCAGTAATGCCGTTGCGGCTATTTTTCTTTTTCTGTCTATGCGGACAGATATTGCTCCGCTAGATTCAGTTTCAAATTCAAGCCAGGCTCCACGCGACGGGATAAGTTTGGCACCAAAATATTTATTAAAACGGCTTGACCTTGAAAGCGTAAAAAATGCCCCCGGACTGCGTATAAGTTGGGAAATTACCACCCTCTCAACACCGTTAATGATAAAGGTGCCGCGAGGAGTCATCAGAGGAAAATCGGAGAGAAAAAGCTCTTGCTCCTTTTCTTGGCCGGTCCGTTTATTTTTCAGTGAAACTTTTACTTTAAGTGGCACCTCGTGAGAGATGTTTTTTTCCAAAGCAACCCTTTCTTTATACTTCGGCTCGTCAAGTTTATAATCCAAAAAGCGAAGTTCAAACTCTTTGCCCGTCCAGTCCTCGATCGGCGAAACTTCCTTCAAAAGTTCTTTTAGCCCAATATCCAAAAACCAATTATAGGAGTCAAGTTGAACCTGAACTAAATTCGGTATATCGGAAGTATCGGCCGGATATTTAGAAAATAATTTTCTCATTAATTAAAATAAGTTACGACGAATTAACGGCCACAAAAAACATAGACGGGTGATATGCCTGCTTGATTCTTTTTATTTAGTTTTCTCTGGATTTAGCCAAAATCCTTTTGGGGGCAAAACTACCTCCCTCAAACCGCCCCGGAATTGTTAGATTGCCCGGCCCTCCAAATCTTTTTAGGCGAGCCGAGCAATCTTGCAACTACAAATTGAGAGCTTCCGCAAAGACGGTAAGTACCCTCCCCAAAACCGCTTCCGGCTTCATTTTGCCAAGGATATGTACCCTATTTAGAAACAGTTTCTTCAGTTTATTCCTTCGCAATAATTTGTCAAGGGCAGTTATCAACACTGTATCAAAACCCCGGTTAATCGTCAAGGTTGTTTCACCTACCGATTTCGGACCATCTTTAAGCCGCAGAGTGACACTCTGTCTCTGAATTTTAATTACAAGAATCATTATAAGTCATGCTCTAAGCAAAAGAGTTCTGTTACCCGAACTTCTTTATGGATTGGGTGATGCCCACCCCCATCATAATTGAAACCAGATTACTCCCCCCATAACTTAAAAATGGCAGAGGTAAGCCGGTAATCGGCAGAAGCCCTACGTTGGCGGCCATGTTTATAAAAATATGGCTGAAAATAAAAATAATCATCCCGACCGAAAAGAGTTTGCCAAAATTAGTGGTTGCCTCAAGACCTATCTTTAAAATCCTGTACAAAATATAAAGCATTGCTGACAATACTCCAAGAGCTCCGGCAAAACCAAACTGTTCAACCGTCGCCGCAAAAACAAAGTCGTTATATGACTCCGGTAAAAACCCTATGCGCGCCTGTGAACCACGGCCCCACCCGTTGCCCCAGATATGCCCCGAACCAATGGCTATTTTAGACTGAATTAAATTATAGCCGGTTCCTTTCGGGTCCTGAAGCGGATTAATAAAAGAAATCACGCGGGCTTTTTGATAGGGCTGAAGAGCGTAAACCCACGCCGCTCCGCTTATTGACGCACCGAGCAAAAGAAGGAGGAGGATTTGTTTTTTGTTAATGCCGGAAATCACCAATATGCCAAACCAGATAATGCTAAGAATGAGAGCTGACCCCAAATCAGGTTGCAGTAAAATAAGGATCGTTGGCAAGATAAAATAAAAACCGGAACTGATGATGTGCGTCATCTGCCGGATATAAATATGCCTTTGTGAAAAATATTTCGCCAGCACTATTATCAGCGCCAGTTTGGCCAGCTCCGACGGTTCAAAGGCGTAATCCCCTACAAAAATCCACGCCTTTATGCCACGCACCGTGTGCGAGAAAAAGGTCATAGTAAGCAACCCCAGAGCCAGCAGATAAAACAGCATCACGAAAAAAGAATAATCCCTAAGGTAACGATAGTTGAAAACGGACAATAAAACCATCAAGGCAATCCCGATGGCTATGAGAATAATTTGTTTTTGGACAATGTCGCTGTTCGGTCCGGCAATACCGGCAATATTAAAAATACCAAACAGAACAATAGACAGAACTGCCACAAATAACGGAACGTCAATTTCCCGGAGGTATCGCTCCGGTATTCTAATAATACTTCTGAAATTTCTCTTGAGATCCGCCATGAGTTCTTATAAAATTTTCGTTCTCAAACAGATTGGTAGTAGCTTCAACATCAGCGCGGAAAACCGACTCGTCAATCTCAAACGGCCAGCGCGTCCTGAAATACCGGTCAGTTTGCGAAAGAAAACGGTTAATAGTCGTCCGGTTTATACCGACTATATTATCGGAATCGTCAAATAATACAACCGCCACATCAACCCTGTCAAAATCAAAATCGGAATTGTTAAAAAGTATCCCGTCAAATTCACTGTAAATTGTCTGCGCTCCGGCGGCAGAAGGTTCAATATCCAATCCCTCCGAAATCGGTTCTTCACTTAACAGTTCCTGCTCAAAAATTAAATCCTCCTCGGAAGTTGCTCCGGACATATTAACCAAATTCCGGTACTGTTGTCTTTTGAGAATAAATTGCGTTTCGCCTCCAAGCGTCAGTTTCTGCCAATCAACGCTTGATACCTTAACATTAACCGCGCTTATTTCTTCCGCCATTTTAAATGACAAGGCAACATACTTGGTCTGTCCCGGTAATATATAAAACGATCCTTTTATTTTATCAATTTCCGACCCGCTCGCCCCGATCAGCGACAGCTCATATTCAGCAAACGGAGTTCCGTAACCGGGACTGGGGTTGTTAACCTGAAAAACAAAATCATAGTCATTTTGGCCCGCCGGCAATAGTTTGGAAACCGTAACCCGAAGCGGCAGAATATTTATGCAAGCAACACCGCAGGCAATCAGGCCACAGTCTATCCCCTCTTCTTTGCCGTTTTGAACCCCGTCATCACAAGTCGGCCTTGCGCTTGAAAAATAATAAATACCAAAACCAACCCCGCTTAATAGAGCCAAAACAATCAACGCGATAATAATTTGCTTGGCAATTCTGTCCATAAGCTATAATTATAAACAATATCCGGGGATTACAAAAGCCGGGAATATTTCCCGGCTTTTGTAATTGTGAATAGTGTAGAGGAGTTACCTACTTTCGCCGGGTAATCCCGACTATCATGGGCCATGAGAGATTTCACTTCTGAGTTCGGGATGGTATCAGGTGGAGCACTCTCGGTATAACTCCTTTACACTATCCGCAATTCTGTCGCTTAAGTATGATAACGAACCAAATTTTAAATTTCCGTTGCGAGCAACGCTGTGTCGCTCTTTGTTTATGATTTATTAGTAGCTCTCGGCTGAACACATTACTGTGCTTACACCTGAGCCCTATCAACGTGGTAGTCTGCCACGAATCACCGGACCTTGCGGTCCACATACCTTATCTTGGGGCCTGCTTCGTGCTTATATGCTTTCAGCGCTTATCAGAACCGAACATAGCTACCCAGCGATGCCCTTGGCAGGACAGCTGGCAGACCAGAGGTTCGTTCATCCCGGTCCTCTCGTCACAAATTAGAATCTAGAAACTAGAATTTAGAATCTAGAAACAATCATCCCTTATCACTAAGGGTGCAGACTATATCTTCTTCCATTTTTTAGTGGAAGTCGGCGTATTATAGCCAATCTTTGACATTATCTCCTCACTAGCTATCCATCGAGTACAGCTCGATAAGTCGTTACGGGGTCATTCGCCTGTGGCGAAGACTTCCCACGGTATTAACTCTTGCCCGTTTTAATCTATGCATTTCGGACCGAATAGCATAGCAAACAAGAGCATCCACCGTTATTAGCCGAATTGTCATTACGGATTGCTCCGTAAAGTAGCAATTACTTTACTAAGGACAACCCCCCTCAAGTATGAACGCCCACACCAGATATGGACCAACCTGTCTCACGCATGCTAGCCCGTCCTTAGCTCATCAGAGCGCAGGAGGGTTTCCACGAATTGCTTCGTGCATTGGACCGTAACTTCATCCACCAAAATGGATGGTCAACATTCAGTCTCTACGGGTAACGTTATTATTTGATTATATCTTAGAAAGAGGCGAGATAACTCGCCTAAGAAAGACAACTATTCTGCAAATCTTTGACCAGAGTTTTAAGCCGCTGATAACGACAGAGTGTCATTTGCCATGAAACCGTGTCGATATAATCAGGCTTGCCTCTGGCAATCAAACGAGAATAATTATCCATTACAGAGTAGATATCATGTATTTTCCCCAGTAATTCCTCTGTTTTTTCTCCGGTCAATGGGCCAGTTTGAAACGGGCTTTTTGCATTGATTTCTCCTCATCTTTCTAAGATATAACCAAAAACGTTTTTCCCTCGGTATTGTCCCAATAATCCAGGTATGAATTTATCCGCTCTCTTGAGCGAACTCCGAATCATCGGAATTAGGATTCCACCGATATAAGTTGACGAATCTATAATGCATTACTACAATATAGCGCCGTATGTGATGTCAAAACCTCGGATTCAAACAGTCAAAAAGCCAAATTCAAAATACAAATCTCAAATCTAAAAATTATTGAATCGCCCTTGGCGAAACCTAAATTTTGATTTTTGATTTTTTATTTTTGATTTTGCTCCTTAACGGTTTGAACCCAGCTCGCGTACCCTTTTAATAGGCGAACAGCCTAACCCTTGGCAGCTTCTTCACCGCCAGGATAGGGCGAGCCGACATCGAGGTGCCGAACACCATCGTCGCTGTGAACGCTCGGATGGTACCAGCCTGTTATCCCCGGAGTAGCTTTTATTCGTTGATCTTCGCCGCTCCTACGAGCCAGCGTCGGTTCACTAGGTCCTGCTTTCGCATCTGCGCGGCACGTCCGCCTTGCAGTTAAGCTGGCTTATGCCTTTACACTATCGCTGCGATTTCCATCCGCAGCTAGCCAACCTTAATGAACGCCTCCATTACTCTTTAGGAGGCTAGTGCCCCACCAAAACTGCCCGCCAGGCACTGTCTTGATAAAGCCCTAGAAAGAGGTGAGTTAAGCTCACCTAATGAGATGTTGAATGCCAGGATCAATAAAAGTTGGATGTTTTAAGAACCATTGCTTTGCAATCTGAAAATCTCTTTCAACACTTTCTTCACTTAAATCAATGCCATTTTCTTTCCAACTTTGTTTCCAATCTTCTCGTTTGAGCATTTGTCTCATAATCATATAGTTTTCTTGAGATCCTTTTTCAAAAAATTTTTGCATATTTTCTCCTTCTAGGGCTTTACCAGTTAGAGCTATAAGTCTTAAAGATGGGTGTTTCATCGGCGGATCTATCCCAACCGAAATCGGGACTTCAAATCCTACCCACTACGCTACGCAGTAAAACTCATAGACCAATACCAAGCTACAGTAAAGCTTCCGGGGTCTTTCCGTCTTGGTGCGGGTAGTCAGCATCTTTACTGACATTGCATTTTCACCGGGCTATTGGCTGAGACAGTCCTCCAGTCGTTGCGCTATTCATGCGCGTGGGAACTTACCCCACAAGGTATTTCGCTAGGAATTTCCACATGTCGCCATGCGGTCCGAACTCTATCTTACCCACGGTTTCATTTTAGAAATCGCAAGCTTCGGCGTTTGGTTTCTGAGGATTCTAATTAAATTATCTTTTCTTCGTTTATGGTTCATGTTTTCTGTGAGCTGTATAATTTTGATCAGCCCTTCTCTTTGTAAATGCATCTTCTGTTCTATCATTTTCATGCATTGCGCAAAGATCTCGAAGTTTTTTCTTTTTTGAGTTTGAAGTTGATACTTTTCAAAGAAGGGAATAATTATATTTGAAATATGTTCTCTTCTTCTAACGGTATATCTATAAAGATGTTCCTTGTGATTATCATATCTCTTGTTGATATACAATTCGCCAACACCAAAGAATTTTTTCAGGGTAAGAAGGGACTTCTTACTACTAATTCCTTGGGTAACTGCAAACTCATAATATGGTTGAATACCGAGTTTATATCCTTTTCTATCGGGTCTGTCAGGTTGTTTGATAAAACCGACAGTAAAACATCCTTCGCCATCAACAAAACCCACAATCCAACCAATTTTAATTAGTCTTTCCTGCTGGTTTTCTGCACGAATTGCATTTTTACTTTGCTTCATAGAAACAAGGGTTATATCGGCCTTGTTTCAATTATATCAAAGTAGCATTCGATACACCAGATTTCCCAGCATATAGCCGAATATATTTTAAGAGCAATTATGCATTCCGCATAATTAAGCAACATTTTCCTTGTGTCTCTAGCTTAGTTACATAACTGTCTAAGCTCTTCTACGCACCTGCTTTCAGATGAGCAGAACTTTTAGACAGTTATAGTTACTGCCGTCGTTCACCGGCGCTTCGGGCTTCCCCTGTGACTCGCCTCTGTTCGTCACCGCTGACTTACACTGACTTAACGCGGACTTACGCGGAAAAATTTCTGCGTTTGTCTGCGTCCAGTCTGTGACTGTCCGCGGTGGCTCACAAGGGTGAGCCACAAGTTCAACCGTTAACGTTCCGGCACCGGACAAGCGTCACCCCGTATACAGCGCCTTTCGGCTTAGCACGGAGTTGTGTTTTTGATAAACAGTCGCCAGAGGTTCTTTAGCTGCGGCCATCCGAAGATGGCAGGCCTTATCGCGAACTTACGGCCGCTTTTTTGCCGAGTTCCTTAGCCAATAATCACCCGTTCGCCTTGGTGCACTTACACCTGCTCACCTGTGTCGGTTTTGCGGTACGTGCGCGTACATACTAATCTTAGAGACTTTTCTTGGAGGACTCTTCAATTTCATCCTGCCTTGCGGCAGTCCTAACCCATTTACGAAAGCGCCTTGCGGCCAGAACCGGATTTGCCTGGTTCTCGTTCTAAAATGGGATGCGTAAATCCAATAATACGCGAAATCTTTTATTCCCCGTCATCCCTGTCGAATATGCACGCGGGGCCGGAATATTAACCGGCTCACCATCAGATTCCCATGCCCATAGGCATGGTTATCCTTAGGGACGCCTAACCCTCCGATGATTGCCATCGCGGAGGAAACCTTGAGCTTTCGGCGGACCAGACTTTCACTGGTCTTGCGGTTACTCATCCCAACATTCTCCCTTCCCAACACTCCAGCATGCCTCACGGCACACCTTCACAGTTTGGAGTAGTTCAAGCCTTGCGGCCTTCACTACCCGCGTTGGGAATGCTCCCCTACCACTCATCACGATAAATCGTGACGAATCCACGCTTTCGGCAGTAAACTTAGTCCCGCTACATTTTTGGCGCACTTTGCCTTCCATGCACTTTCTAAAACTCGATAATCTCGCAAGATTTCCAAAAAATTAATTCTTGAATATCAAACTTAACTTCAAATTCTAGAAAGTGCATGGTTCGAGTAGTGAGCTATTACGCACTCTTTAAAGGATGGCTGCTTCTAAGCCAACCTCCTACCTGTCTAAGGCAAAACACTTCCTTCTCACTTAGTTTACATTTAGGGGCCTTAAGCGGTGATCTGGGCTCTTTCCCTCGCGACCACGAAGCTTTGCCCTCGTAGTCTCACTCGCATACATTACACAAAGGTATTCGGAGTTTATTTGGTAAACCTACCTAAAAAGGCACGGCGAACCAATCAGTGCTCTACCCCCTTTGTTACTATATGCGGCTGTCCCTAAAGACATTTCGGGGAGAACCAGCTATTACCAAACTCGATTAGCTTTTCACTCCTAACCACAGCTCATCCGATCGTATTGCGCTACAAACCGGTTCGGGCCTCCAGCCGCCTTTCGGCGGCTTTCACCCTGGCCATGGTTAGCTCGTCTGGTTTCGGGTCTTATCCATACTGCTTACCCGCCTAAATTTTTGGATATGCGTCCTAGACGCACATTGCAAAAGCAAATCCAAAAACTTAGGCGGGAGTCGCGCTATTAACACTCGGTTTCCCTGCCCTTACGCTCCATAAGAGCTTAAAGTTCGCAGTATAAATAAACTCGTTGGGTCATTCTTCAATAGGCACACCGTCACTGTGACTCGCCTCTGTTCGTCACCGCTGACTAACGCTGACTTTACGCAGACAGACACAGACATTTTTAATTTGTCCTCGTAGTTCCGCGTTCAGTCCGCAAAGTCCGCGGTGGCTCACAAGGGTGAGCCACAGCTCCGGCTCTTTGTAGGCATATGGTTTCAGTTACTATTTCACTCCCCTCACCGGGGTTCTTTTCACCTTTCCCTCACGGTACTTGTTCACTATCGATCACTAAAAGTATTTAGCCTTACCCAGTAGTATGGGCAATTTCTCCCAGGACATTCTTATCCCGGGTTACTCAGGTAACAATACGAAAGTCCGATTGTTTTTGCTTACAGGGCTGTCACCTTCTTTGGCCGGCCGTTCCAGGGCCGTTCTGCTAACGCTCGGATTTTTAACTTTCTAAGAAAATTTGAGCTTCGAATTCGAAAGCTCAAATTCTCAAGTGTATTATCCCTATAACCTCTGCACACCAATCAAGCGGCACTTTCACTGCGACAGTCGGTTCGTGAATTGCCACAATTGCCGACTATCGGACGCTAAGCAATATCAAATATGTTTAACGCGAAAATGACAGTTGCTACCGTTTGATTGGTGTACAGATTTAGGCTATTCCGCTTTCGCTCGCCGCTACTGACGGAATCTCGTTGATTTATTTTCCTCTGGGTACTGAGATGTTTCACTTCCCCAGGTACGCTACGCGCTCCGCGCGCAAGTCAAAAGTTTTTAAAGTTATAAAGTTATAAAGTTTCTGGAATAAAAATCTTATTCAGTTTACTTTATGAACATTATGAACTTTCAACTTTATGAACTGCGTGCGAAGCACGCTCACGCGGGTTTACCGCGTGGGGTTTCCCCATTCGGTCATCCCCGGATCAAAGCCCGCTAGACGGCTCCCCGAGGCTTATCGCAGTCACGCCACGACCTTCATCGCCTTTTAGTGTCAAGGCATCCTCCGTACGCCCTTATTGTTTACCCGCCAAAATTTTTGGCGGAACTTAATGAGTAACGATTATTTGTTGACCCCACCCCCTTTTTAGGAGCGGGGTTGATTATTAATGCTTTTTACCCATCCCGAATGAAGTAATCCGCCTCTAGCGGATGCCGAAATATTATTTCGACTTCATGCGGGATTAATTTCTTATTCAGTTGTCAGAGTGCCTTCCGAACGGTAGACAAGCTTGCCCTTAGCAACCAGTAATCGTTCCTCATTCTTTCCCTCCTTACCCTCCGAATGAGAGACGATTATCGGCCGCCAAAAACCGTTTAACCACGCTCTGCATACATTAACAGGCAATAAAAACACCGCTTTCAAGCGGCTTTGAAACGAGCGCAAAAATGCCAGTTACAATCAGCCGCTTGTTGAAAGAAATTGTGTAGAATTAACCATATATTATTGTAATAAGGATTATAGCAAAACTGTTCCGGCAATGTCAATTGCCATGTTTACGGCCGGTGGATAACTTTAAACAACGGGAATAATTCCTGCCAGCAATCGCTTTATCCTTAACCGCTGAAAATAACCGAAGGAAGCAAGGCTGGCCGTTAAAAGCGGCAGATAAAAAGTCCAGGCCGAACTGCCGGTTTTTATATCCAGCGCACCGGCAACGATTCCAACCGTCATTGCCGCGTCCGGAGACCGGACCGACACAATATTATCGGCGCTGGCATACGCATAATTTATCATCGTGCCGGAAGCGCTCGAATTTATAACTGCTTTAAATTTAAGCACCGCCTCCTGGTTGGGACTTAAATAACCGATGTTAACGCCGGAATTAATAATGCCGTCCTGAATAATGTTTCCATTCAGACTGGTAGAATTATTCACGTAGGAAAGACCGGCCGGCATTACGTCGCGAACAATCACATTGTTGGCCGCAAGCGAAGACGCCGAACGGACTCTCAAAATAAATTCCATCGTATCGCCGCGGGACACGTTTACATTGCTCTTCTCGATGGTGTCGCCTTTGGAAATATTTTTTTCAAATTTTTGAATATTAAGCTGACCGGCGGAGATTTGATTTCTCTCGACAAAAACCGTGGCCGAATCGCTGATTCCAGGCGCGTTATCCGCGTTTACATTTACGGTGTTGATGATATTCGTGGTGCCATAACTGAAAAATGATTCGTTCTCAATTTGCGCCTTGAATCTTATCT
>MGKV01000003.1:13779-15911 GCA_001795795.1 Candidatus Yanofskybacteria bacterium RIFCSPLOWO2_02_FULL_45_18 | reverse complement strand
TCTACCATTGAGCTACCGCGGAATATAAATTTTTAATTTTATTCCTCGATAACTACAATGCAAATGAGATATGGAGGAATATGAATTGTAAATACTGCATTGATTATATCCCAAACCGGCAATATTTTCAACTAACGAACAAAGACGCTGTTTGGCGTCTTTGTTCGTTAGTTTCCCGTTCAACTCCATATTTATTGCCCAAGCACAACGACTTTATTTCTGCCCGACTCTTTGGCCGTGTACATAGCGCGATCGGCGTCGTTAATCAGGTCGCCCAATGATGGATGGTTTTTATATTCCGCCACGCCGAAACTGCCGGTAACTTCTATTTTCTGGCCCTTGTATTCCAGTCCCGTCTCCGCAAACGTTTTGCGCAATTTTTCCGCCACTACGCGACCCCTTTCGGCGTTAGCTCCGATAAGCGCCACGGTAAATTCTTCGCCGCCCCAGCGGCCGGCCAGATCACCAGTTCTTAATTTTCCATGCAAAATTTTGGCCGAAAGTTTAAGCGCCTCGTCGCCGGCTTCATGGCCATATTGGTCGTTTAATTTTTTAAAATTATCCAAGTCAAAAAAGATGATACAGAAAGGAATCACAAAACCAGTCCGTTTCTCCGCCGGCCCGTTAGCGCGCGAAATCAGCGCGAATTCCCTTTCCGCTTCTTCCGCAAACCCCCGCCGGTTTAAAAGTCCCGTAAGCTCGTCGTAATAAACCAACTTGCGCAGACGGGTAATCTCCACTTCAAGTTTTTTTATATTTTCTTCGTCGTCCATGTCGATTTAGAAACTAGAACTTCAATAACCTTTCAACTTATCCACCTTATGATGTTGTCTGATTTTTTC
Organism: Candidatus Yanofskybacteria bacterium RIFCSPLOWO2_02_FULL_45_18; assembly: GCA_001795795.1. Lineage (GTDB taxonomy): Bacteria > Patescibacteriota > Minisyncoccia > 2-02-FULL-40-12 > GWA2-44-9 > 2-02-FULL-46-19. Next base: position 15,069 of record MGKV01000003.1, on the reverse strand, counting down.
AAGAGCTTTGGCTTCAATCTGCCTGATGCGTTCGCGGGTTACCGAAAAGACCTTGCCCACCTCTTCAAGAGTGTGGGTTATGCCGTCCGCCAAGCCAAACCGCATATCCAAAATTTTTCTTTCCCGTTCCGTTAAGTCGCTGATTATCTCCTCAAGATGAGCCCTTAAGATCTTCCGCGCCGCCGAAGTGGACGGCGAGATCGTATCTTCGTCGGGGATGAAACTTTCAAGAGAACTGTCCTCATCGTCCTCCCCCACCGGTGCTTCCAGTGATTTGGTATCCTGCGATATTTTAATTATATGCCGTATCTTCTCAACATCAACCCCCATTTCGGCCGCCACTTCTTCCGGCAACGGGTCACGGCCTAGGTCTTGGATCAGGCGACGCACAACTTGCTGGTACTTGTTAATCGTCTCAACCATGTGCACCGGAATCCGTATGGTACGCCCTTGGTCAGCCAAGGCACGGGTAATCGCCTGCCGAATCCACCAAGTGGCATAGGTAGAAAATTTATACCCCTTGCGGTAGTCAAATTTTTCAACGGCCTTAAAAAGGCCGATATTGCCCTCCTGAATTAAATCCAGAAGCGTCAGATTGGCCGAGCGGCCGATATATTTTTTGGCGATGGAAACAACTAGGCGCAAATTGGACAATGCCAGTTTCTGTTTGGCCGGTTCGTCGCCTTTTTCAATTTTTTTAGCCAGCTCAACCTCTTCGTCGCCGCTGATAAGAGGATGTTTGCCGATCTCCTTGAGATACATCTGAACCGAATCGGAAGACGATTCGCCAAATTCGGTTTCTATCTTCTTTTTCTCGTCATATTCTTTGACTTTCTCTTCTTCAAATACCCGGCCGGATTCAATAATGTTAATGTTGGACGACTCTAGCCGTTCGTAAAGATTTTCTAGACCCGTTATGTCCTGTTCAATACTGGGAAAAGAATTAAGGATTTCGGCTTGGGTCACAAAACCGCGGTGCTTGCCTTTTTCTATCAGCGCCAAAACTGCCTGTTCGCTGATAACCGGCTTTTTTGCCGTCTTGGACCTTCGGACCAATTTTTTCCCGCCCCGCCTCTTTACAACTTTTTTCTTTCCGGTTTTTTTGGCTTTAGGGTGTTTGCTTCTGTGTTTTTTATTGATTTTTTTGCGTTTTTTCATTTTGTATTGATGCTAATTCTACGGCTAATTTTGAAAATTTTCCCGCCAGTTCCGCCACCTTGCCGCTCTCCTTGCCTAACTCCGCTTGTTTGATGTCCAGCTCCAATTCCGCGAGCTGTTGGGAAATTTTCC
>MGKV01000003.1:2078-13771 GCA_001795795.1 Candidatus Yanofskybacteria bacterium RIFCSPLOWO2_02_FULL_45_18 | reverse complement strand
CAGCTCCTGCGATTTTAAATAGGCAAACTCGAGAGCTAGGGTGCTGTTCTCGTTTGTCCCTTTGGCCGCCCGCGCTATAAGTTTCTTGCCATCTGCTTCGGTCCCTGAAGTTGCGGCGGTTTTTATAAAAAGAGCCACTCGCGGATCAAGCAATGTTTCATCTATTTTTACTCCGCCCTTCAGAAGATTAGGATTTCTCATCACCAATGATGCCAGTGTTTGATTAAAAACATCCAACGGCGCTTCTGCCAATGACACGGAAACTGATGATTTCGGCTGAATTTCATAAGGTTCGTAAGCGGCCAAATCGTCTTTGGCTAAGCCGATATCGGCTTCCACCAGCTCTTCTTTTACTCTTAAAAAACCAGCCAGCCGCGATATCCAATGGGCTTTTTCAACCCGGCTTTCCAATCTTTTTATCAACGGCGCCAATACTCCGACCAGCAACTTTTTGCTGGCAACCGACTGATCAAAGTTCGCCGTAGCCTTGTCAAAGTAAAACTCAATGACCGGCTTGGCGCTTTTAACCGCATCGCCCCAAATCTTGCCATATTTTTTTACATAATCCGCCGGATCTTTGCACTCTTTGTCGTTGATGGCTACGATATTAACATTAAAATTTTGTCCAAGCGCCAAACCTATTCCGCGGCGTGTGGCCAACGCCCCCGCTTGGTCAGTATCAAAACAAAAATCAAGATTGTCGGCATAACGCTTAAGCAGTGTCAGATGCGATTGGGTCAACGCCGTACCCGATGTAGCCACGACATTGTTAACGCCGGCTTGGTATGACATCAGCGCGTCCATGTTGCCTTCCACCAGCAAACACCGACCGACTGCTTTGACATTCAAACGGGACTTATCAAGCCCGTAAAGAATCCTGCTTTTGTCATAAATCGCCGTCTGCGGAGTGTTGATGTATTTGGCCCCGACGCTCTGATTTTTGTCAAGTTCTTTTGTCGCTTGATTAAAATCAGAAGTCGGGATCCCGACCGCTTTGCGAGTCGGAACATCTTCAAATATTCTGCCCGTGAATCCGACAATCTGTCCGCTCAAGTCAGCTATGGGGAATGTTATCCGCGACCTGAAGCGGTCATATTGCCGACCTTCGTTGTCAACCATTAAACCGGCGGCGATTATTTCTTTTGACGAATATCCGCGATCTTTTAGAAAAGCGCCTAAGGCATGCCAATCATCAGGCGCGAAACCCAGTCGGAACTCATCTATTGTTTCGCTCCGGACGCCTCTCGAAATAAGATATTGCAGGGCTTTTTGTCCCGTGGATGAACTTTTTAATTGTTTTTCAAAAAATTTTGACGCTAACTCGCATATTTCATAAAGCTTTGCCTTATCGTCCCTGACTTTCGGGTTATATTGCTCCAACTGGACACCGGCTTTCTTGGCTAATGTTCTTAACGCTTCCGGAAATTCCACCCCCTCTATCTGCTTGATAAAACCAAAGATATCTCCTCCCGCCGAACAGCCGAAACAGTGCCAAATCTGCCTTTCGGGAGAAATATAGAACGAGGGGGTTTTCTCATTGTGAAAAGGACAGCGAGCCTTAAAATTAGCGCCCGACTTTTGCACCTTTAAGTATTCGGACAGGACATCCACCACATCCAAACGGGACTTTATTTGTTCAACAACATCAGACATAGCAATACTGTCAAGTATTGCTATATTCTACATTATAAAAGCCGAAAATACCAGCGCCAGCGCTAGCGGCGATAAACCGGAATCTGGTCAAGAGAAGTATAGGGTACCCCAAAAGTCGTGCCGTTATTGGTAAGCCAATTGAATTCATTATTGTTGATTCCGAAGATCTTTTGGAAGAATTCGGAGTCTTGAGCCACAGCTTGAGCGCCAGTCATATTAACCCAGTGAAGAATGCCGGAATCTTCGCCGGTTACTTGCAACGCATATACCTTGGGGTCGTTAACCTCAACATTTCTGAACAGCCCTGAAGTTTCAAAAGCATCCCGGACTTCCGGCGTTACGCGTTTTACCTTGCCATAGCTTAAGTGAGCATAAAAGCTAAAGATTATCGGATTAATAAACACTCGCTTCAAACCGTAATCGTTAACAATGTAGATGTCAGGGTCGCCGTAATCCGCCGCCCCGATTATATCCCCCTCTTTAAGACCATAATCGGATGGCTTGGGCCTTTGACCCAGCGGAGTAACCGAAATGACGAAGTCCTTGGAAGCGCTTAAATCAGCCGCTTTAACGGTAACCTTAAAATTATAAACTCCGCCGACAGTCGGCACGCCGGTAATTTGAGCCGGCGTCCGGCAGGGAGCAATCAGGCAAGAAATCGGCGCAACGGAAAGCTTCAGGCCGGGCGGCAATATTCCGCTTGAAACATTCCACTCGTATTCCGCATTGCCGCCGCCGGTAGCATTAATTCGAGCGGAGTAAACTTGATTGCGTTGGCCGTTGGGCAATGATGTTGTGGTAATCGCCAAATTTGATATGGGCGTAGAAATAACCGATGTCGTAGCTGTAGGAGTCGGGGTAGCGGTTATTACAGAAGTAGGAGTCGGGGTAGCGGTTATTACAGAAGTAGGGGTGGGCGTAGCGATTATTACAGAAAAATTGCAGAGCTCCGCTCCTTGGCAAATCTGAATATTATCAAAATTGACGCTTGAGAAAACATCAGTCAAACCAACGGGGCCCTTTAACTTGTTAGGGAAAGTGTAGGAAACACTGTATGTCTGCCCACCGGAAGTAATCGATGCTTCCACTTTTTCACCACCGCCATCCGGAGTAACTTTTATTGTCACGGGATAGAAAATTCCGGGTTGCAGAGTTGCCGGTATGCTGGCTAGCTTTTTAAACTGACCAGTTCCTTCTCTTTCTTCAATCATTAAGACCCCGTTTTTCCCCTCAAGAGTAACCGCTCTTACATGATTAAATCCTCCAAATGAAGTAACGATGCTCCCCTGCCGATACGGAAAGCCGGATGCGCTAGTTAGCTGGACAGAACCCCTTATGGTGCCTCCGTCGGCAAGATCAACCGATGACAATGAAAACGCGCGCCGGTCTGGTCCGGATTTGGGCACGCCCTTGGCATTATAGTATCCGCGCGCCTTCAACCATCTGCCTTTTAATTGGCGCCAGTCGGCATTAGCCGTCGGGCAGGTTCCTTTAATCGGCGGCTCCACAATAATCGTCGGCGGCGGAAATGCCAGTTCAGTTTCAGGTGGCAAGGAGCTCGGGAGATTAGTAGGTTGGGTTAAAGCCACCTGACCGGAGAAAGCTTGCGCCGATTTGGTTAAAAAGCGGCTCAACGCTCCCGAGCCAAAATTATCGCAAAAATTCTGCGCAAGTTCCGGATTGGCAACGCTATCGTCGCCCATTTTCACGCTGACGCCAGCTTTGTCAAAATAACCCGGCATAAGCCGAACAACCTCACCGGACAATATCAGCGACGCGTCGGCTTGAAGCGTATAGGTAACTTCAATTTTGTCGCCCGTAAAATTTATTTTTGTATTGCCGGCGCCGACAACACCGCAGCCAGCCGCTCTTTTCCAAAGCTTGCCGTTCGCAAAAATTCCGCCCGTAAGGTCAAGGTAGGGATAAGTGTCTTTGCAAAAACCGACAATATTAAGTTGTTTGCGGGCTTTTACACTGCCGCCGCTAACAGAAAAAGACACGGAAACATCAAGCGTATCACCGTCCGCCACAATAACCTCACCGCCGGCCGGCGAACCGTTGTGCGATACGGATACCGTATCTAGCGTTATTTTGGCCGGTCCTGCTTTTTGTTTCTTTTCTTCTTTTTTCTCCTCCTTCTTGTTGCCACATTTATCATTTACCTTCCTGCATGCTTCCTGATTGCCTCCCGCGCACTTTCTCCTTTGCTCATCGCAATTGATTTTTGTTTCTTTTTTCTTTTTCTCCTTGGCAAAACCGCTATATACGGTTAATCCGACATCAGACACGCTGTTAATTAAATTCTGCGCATTGTCTGCGATCTGGTCAAGCACCAATGGAACATCTGTAACGCCGTAAGCCTCGCCTTCAATATAGGCCTCGGCTTCATTCGCATCCGTTGCTGTTGTGTCTATATAGGCCAGATCGTCGCTGGAATCCGGAGCGGCCAGCAAGCCATAACCGCTTAATGCTACGCCGACGCCAATCAGCACCAACAGCAAACCTTTTAAAAAATTGCTCATTTAGCCGAAGTCCTTAAGTTGTTTTAAGAATAGCAACAAATTTGCCGTTCCGGACAGCTTAAGAAGATTTAATACCATACTAATTATAGCAATCCTAGGTATTTAATAAACCGCGCTTGTGGATAAGTTTATCCAGCATAATCGGACTGTGCTCCATAAAAAATCTCCCGCCAACAGGAGATTGTGAGAAGATTATGGAATGTCAACGCATCTTTCTTGCGCGTTATATTTTCCCGTCGCCAGATTCTCCAGACGGAAACGCAGGCAATAGCGTCCCGACGCAAGATCGCCGATAATGCCGTTCAGCTCGTCCATGTTAACCGCGAAATATCCTTTGGCATAGTCGGTCAGAGCCGTTTTAGGACCGTGAAATCGCAACGCGCGGTCATAGACCAGCGGCTTTTTTCCGGCTTTGGGGCCACTTATATAAACATGGAGACCGACATCGCAGACGATACCGTTCCCGTCCACAGACCAGTCGGGCGCGTCGTTGCGCATAAGCAATTTTACAACCGGCTTGCCGGAATCACCGTTTTCAATCTTAAACAGCATCGGCAGGAAACTGTTCCACGCCTTGTTATCAAGCCGGTCCTCCGGTTTTACCCCGGAAGAAACCGCGGGCGACACCACTCTCGCCCCTTCTTTCTCGGCCGTCAATGCGGCCGGCATAGGGGTCTTAAGAGCGTCTTCCAGATTTATGCCGCCGTAATCGGAGAAGCTTTGCAGGGCCAGAAGCACCATCTGACCGCCATCGCTTTCAAGAAGCTCGTAGTAAACATCCTGCACAGAGTACTGGCCCTCCACCCTGATAAGGTCATACAAGGGACTTGAAATGGAAAACGGCCGGAAAAAAACAAAATTGCTCAAGTTGTGACGTTTGTAAAACAGGAAACGAAACTTCTCAAGATTGTTTTCGTCCGCATAAATCCAAAGCATAATATCTACATACGATCTGCCGTTGATCAGGAGAGTGACGCTCGTCGGCGAACCGTAATAAAGGTAAACCTGCGCCGGATCACCTTTCAACCCGCGGTTGGAACTGAACAGAAATCCGCGTAGCGCGAACATTTCTTCTTCAATATCCGCGATTCTCTGGTCAATCAGGTTTTTGTATTCGTTTTCCGGCGTATCCGGATTGGTATCCCTTATCTGCCAGAAATTAGCGATAAATTCGTCCCGCGCCTCGTCGGTTTTCAGCTTTTTGAACTCTTTTTTCTCTTTGCCGGTGACAAAGAAATCGTACCGCTCAAGAAATTCCTTTTTGTAATTCTTCCCCGCCGGCTGATTTTCCGCCAAAGACCACAATGGCAGAGTTAAAACTAAGATAAGCGCCAGTATTACTGCTCTCACTTTTTCTTCTCCTTGGCCGGTTTTACCAGCCGCTGGTCAAACATCAATACATGCTGAACCGCCGGAATAAGAAACTTTACCCCGACCTGAATGTTGGTTTTAGGGTCGTATACGGCCCATTCGCTGACTATCTGCTCGCGAATCGGATAACGAGCAAAAAATCCCCACTTGCCGTCTTGGTCCAACAGCCAGCTTCCAGCCAATTCCTTCTGAATATCAATCCGCGAAATAATCCCCATCTTGTCATCCGTCCCCTTGCGATACGCGCTGTAAGCGAAAATATCGGAATTTTGTTGTCGCTGCTCAAAGGCCTCGTTTTTAATCTTTTGGTCATACGCGCTGATGTATGTAATATCTCCCCGCTTCTTGACATTGACCGCCTTTTCAATCACTAACGGTATATACCGGCGGAAAACCAAGACATACTCATCACAATCGTCGGGATTCTGAAACTCCGTTTTGTCGCCCAGATAGACGGTGTAAACGATATTCTTGCGCTCAATCATGAAGTTAATGTGTTCCGTTTTACCGGCAATCCACTTTGAAACATCGGGCAGTTGCGGGATTTCAGCCCCTGCCAAGGCGAATGCCCCCAGAACAAGAAAAAAGGCGCAGAATAAGATTCTTATGAAAACCATACACTCTCCTTTGTAAATGTTCGTTTGGGGATAATGTATTCCTTTATCGGCCGGATTGCAAGAATCACGAAAATAGCCATTCCGCCCCGCGACAAATCAAAAGGCCCTTTTGGAAAGGGCTTTGTTCGTTAGTAGTTCATCGCATAATAAAAGTTAAACCGCCAGCGCTTATAGTTCTCCAGCATCATCCGCGACCAGGTAAAGTTGAACGGAAGGAACTGCATCCCCAAACCGTAAGAAAGTCCTTTCTGGGGTTTAAGGTCTTTGCTGGCGAAACTGGCGTAAGCATAATCGGCGTAAAGGATCCCGCGGAATGGTCCGAGAGCATATCCTCCGTGAATCACCAGAGCGTCAAATATGGGAAAACGCAGTTCGGCTCCGGCCAATACGCCCCGGCTGCCGACAATGCTTCCGTAAGAATAGCCACGGACGCTATCGGCTCCGCCCGTTACGAATATCTCGCCATTCGGATGAGTCGTTTCAAAAGCGGTAACGCGTTTGGCCAGAACCACCGAATCGCTGATGCGGTTGTAATGGCGCGCGTCGGTGGCGAGAGTCAGAAAATCGCCGTTTGTAGCAAGGAACGAAGGCCCGTATCTGAATTCCAAGCGCAAGGCATGGCCCATAATCGGCCCCTGAACATTCTGCGAATATAGAATTTTATCCCTAACATAAGCGGCGCTTACGCTAACATTGCCGCCGTTTGAATCCGTTAAGAAATCATACAGCGCTTTGTCCATTGCGTTTGTCAGTTCATCGCGGTTAACAAAAATATCATAGTTGCGGCGCTCCGCCGTCAGTCCCATCTCCAGCCGGTTGAACTTATCCAGCGGATACCAGCCAAAAAATCTGGCGCCGTACTGCTCGCTCGCCGTAAGATTCAGAACCGGCTGGCGCGCTCCACCTTCGGAAATATTGTAGTGAAGGTAGAAGAGCGGAATTTTTAGGTCATACACACCATATCCCCAAGCCATGCGCCGGCGCTGGTCAAGATACGCTCCGCTGAAAAGCCGGAATGACTTTCCGCTGGCGGCCATCTGGAAAACATAATGTTCGTCTTCAAGGATTGAAGACAAGAAGATATTACTCCCTCCGGCCATGCCCCAGTAGGTGTTGTAGTTCAGGGAGGTGCTTCTTCCGTAAATATACCACTTCTTGGGCGGTTTTTCGGGATTATTAAGCTGGCCTTCGTCCAGCATTCTCTTCGCCGCCGTTTCCGGCCGGAAAGAAATTTGCATCGGCTCACTTTTATCAACCATTGCAAATATTCTTACCGGCTCCTTGAATGTCGCCTCATAAACCTCAAAATTAGGGTAAATCATGCTCTTATACTGGTCATATTGCCAGTATGCGGTATATACGACGCGGTCTTTGGAACCCGGAAAAAATCTGGGCGTGAACGCGCCTCCAAAGAGATTCGTCCTCTGCCGCACCTCGCGGCTTTTCATATCTATCGTATAGATATTCCACACTCCCCCGTCATCATCGCCGGTAAAAAGAAGAGTGGAACCGTCGTCGGACAAACTGGGAGAGTCCTCATTGGAGCGATTGAAAGTAAGCTGGGTCTTTTCAAATGTGGTCAGATCCAACAGCCAAATCTTCTGAAAGTCGCCGTTATACGCGACATAAACCAGTTTCTTGCCGTCCGGCGACAGTATGGGTGCGGTGTTAAAACAGCGCCCGTCCTCGGTAAGATTTTGATACTCTCCCGTTTTGAGATTCAGCGAGTAGATGTTACGGGAAAGGTTTTTTGCCGCCGAAAAGTAAATCGTATCGTTGTCCAAGCCGAATGCCGGCGAAAATGCCTGGTCAAACGGAACTTCAATCTGCCACAGAATGTTTCCTTTCTTTGAATCCACAATAAACAGAGTGTGGTCGCGATTCTTACGCGCGAAGAACGCAATTTGCGAGCTGTCGCGCGACCAGGATAAGTCAAATCCGTTGAAAGGCCATGTTTCCAGCCGCTGGGCAATAACATATTCGTAATGCTTAAGCGGCCAGCTGCGGGTCAAACTGCGGATATCCTTTGAATGTTTGGGGATATCTAGGCCCTTAAATTCCCACGGAGGCAAAGATGTAACCACGAGAACAACGCCGTTTTTTTGAATGGTAAAAGCGGCTATCTCCTTGCCGTCAGGCGAAGGCGACGGAGAAAGCAGGGGGAACGGAAAATCCGGAATAGTCAGCGACCGGCCCTTGAAATTGGCTGTCTCCTGATAGGGCTTGGGTTTGTCAAGCATTTCCCGCGCGTAGCGTTCGGCCCAAAAATCGCGGAACATCCGGTCAAACGTTTCCTGACTGTCAATAATCCCGCCCGTCAGTTCTCCCAAAAGTTTAAGCAGGTCTTCTCTTTTTTCCTTTAGCGGCCTGACCATAAACGAAATGGCGGTTGTCTCGCTGAACCGGCCTTCAAGAAACAAGAATACCATGGAACCGAAAGCGTAAGGATTGGTCTTATTTTTCGTCAGCATTTCCCAGCTTGGGAGGTACTTTTCGGGATTCCCGGCCGCGATTCTTTGATGAATCCGGCGGATGTCATCGCGCGTATAAGGCGCAAACTTTACTCCCAGATAATCCGCCCCGCCCTCCATGAGAAAGTCGGGAACCGAGAACGACCTTGCAATCTTATGGGCAATGTTCAGATTCGCAAGAAAAAACTGAAAAATATGCGTTTGTTCGTGGGAACTGATGGAGCGTCCGAGGGCGGGATAAAAATCCAATTTCAAGACAACTCTGTTCCGCACCGATTCGGCAAACGCCCCCACGCCTTCGGGAAGTATTTCGCCGGTAATCTGCGTTGATTCCAATTCGCTGTGAGTCCGGTAAATAACCGCCGGCAAGCGCTTTTCGGGTGCTTCGCCGGCCACGTGAGAAAACCAGTCGTATGAATTTTCAAGGTGAGCCACCGTTTCGCCGAAATGCTCGCGGGCAACAGCGTCTTTTAAATCCACGCCAATCAACCAGATATCAAAATGCTCCGACCGGTAAAAGTTGCGGTCAACGCGTTCCCAAATCACCTTATTCTTCCCAAACTGGGCTTCGCTGGAAAATGAAATTGCCAGAAAACATACTACTGCCACCAAAAACACAAGCTTTTTCATCGTTAAACTCCTCTAAAGTTGTAAAGCTACTTGGCGGAGGATTAACACAATATCAAATGAATGTCCACCCAGTCAGAGGTCCGGCCCGCCTTTAGGCATGGCCGGCGCAGACGATCCCTTTAAAGAGGGATGCCCTACCTCTAGCGGGGTGGACAAAGATTATACAAATGCTATACTTGTCGCACATACTATTTAAAAGGTCGAGTATGTTTAATATTGGTAAATAACATCAAATATATATGAAAAAACTTATTCCGGTGTTTGTTTTAGTGGGATTTCTGGTTGCAAGCACGGCATTAGCTAAACCCAGTTTCAACCCCTTCAAGCGCGGTGAGGATAACGGTAAAAAAGAAGAAAATTCTCCGTCGCCAAAAGCTTCGGTCAGCCCGCGGCCTTCTGAAAGGTCCGAAAAAGAAGATAAAACAGAAAGAGCGGAGAAAGAAAACAAGCGCGCCGAACGCGCAACTTGCCAAGTAGCGGCCAAGGATGCTTACAATTCGGCCACAAAAGCGGCTCGCAACACTTATCTTGCGGCCACAAAAACCGCCAACGACAACCATAAGGCCGCCCTAGAAGCTGCCAAGGCAACGCCGTCAGTTTCGCCAAGCGCCTCGCCTTCAGTAAGTCCGTCAGAGAAAAAGGCACGCAAAGCGGCTATTAAAACGGCCAACAAAGCATTCAAAGATGCTAAAAATTCTGCTAAAAAGATTTATAAGGATGCGTTGAAAGATGCCAAGAAAGCTTTCAAAGATGCCAGGAACGCCTGCAAAAAGCCCCAGCCATCTCCGACATTGACGCCATCGGTGACGCCGACAGCAACTCCGACACCAACGGCAACTCTGTAATCTCAAATCAAACCCCCGCCAAGGCAGGGGTTTGATTATGGGCGGTGTGTATTTGAAAATATCCGAACGGAACTGGCTGGGCTCGGCGGGCGGAAACTTGTCCCGAGCTTGTCGAAGGATTCCCTCCACACCTCTTCGAGCCTGAAGGCTTTTCAGAGCCTGAACGGCCCCCTTCCGCCCGCCTCGCCTTGCCTGCCCGACCGAAACTCTTGAGTGAAGGCGGGAACCGGAGCGGAAAGGACGATTTTCACCCTACGAGTGATCTCCCTAAGGGATGACAAGTTTTTTTGGTAGCAAACAGCTTCGCTTAATAAATTAGTCCTCAATATCTGGAAAAGAAACGGTATATACCAAACCGTTATTTATCTTTTTTGAAGCAGTCCTTCGGCGTTTTTATAAGCGTAATTTTCTTGAACCGAAAGATCGAGCCGGGCGATGAAAGCTCTAGCAAATTCTTCAAACAAAATACTTATCTCCTCATTGTAATGCCATTTTACCCCCCTGTCAGTCCCCCACATAAATCTGTTAGGGTACCTTTCAATTGTCCCCTTCCATTTGCTAATATTTTGACTCAACATTGAATCAAATTCCTGTTCAAATCTGGAAATAAATACTTCCTTGGGGCCCGACATAAACAATCCCATCATTGGATACAATACGGCCGAATCTATAGAAAAATAAACATTGGGGTATCTGTCTATCAAATCGGCGATATAGTTTTCTGCCTGAAATCCGTGCAGCAAAAAGTTCACCCCGGGATTGTTCTGCAGGGCTGTTTCAATATTGCTTTTTTGGCCCGCATCAGGATGCATCATTACGATTAAGCCGTGCTTTTTGGCTACCTTATATATGTTAAACAATTTGGGGTCGCTTGGGGTCAAGGGTTTAAGCCACACATCGTAAAAACCAAGCTCTCCGTAGCCTTTGAATAATCCGGCGTTGGACTGATGAAGGCTGTCCAGCTTTTCTGCATCAAGCGTGATGGGCATCAAAAACAAAGCAATGCTTCCCAGAGATTCTTCCTTTATGTTTCTGGCAACTTCCAGGGTATCTCCCAAGGAAGTCGGATCCAGGGCATAAAAACCGATGGCCCCCTTAACTTCTTCTTTGTTAAAAAAGCACAAGATTTCCTCCAGAGTAACGTCTTTTCCGAGAACCGGATCTGATGTGGTCTCTCCCCCATGCTTTTGGCTCATCATTTCAGCTAGTCCCCTTGAACTCGGCATATGAAAATGGGCGTCAAAAAGCGGGCCGGTATAATACGGAACCGATCCCAATTTTGGAGAAAAAGGACGGGCACATGTTTTACTAAGGGTTGTCGGTGGGGTGACGGCCTGTGGTGATGTAGAGGGCATCGGAACTGTAGTCGGAGAAGGTTTGAGTGCGGCTTTTGGAGATGGCGGCTGTGTTATCGTTGGTGCGGGGATAGTCGGCGCTTGCTGTTTTGGCTGTTCAACCGGAGCAGAAAACGATTCAGGGATCACTTCCGTCTCCGGAGCAGATTTAATATTTGTTTTGGCCGGTTGCTGATAATACCAAGTCCCGCCGCCTATTGCGGTGAGCGCCCCGACAATAACAAGTATC
>MGKV01000003.1:1842-2001 GCA_001795795.1 Candidatus Yanofskybacteria bacterium RIFCSPLOWO2_02_FULL_45_18 | reverse complement strand
CCTTCAAAATCCTTGCCGAAGCCGAGCCCTGCCTTTGGCGGGGCGAGGCAACAATCGCCCAAAATCCGAATTCTGAAAATTGGCGGTGCCTTTTGGTTAAAATCCGAACTTTTTTTGACGAAAATCCAGACTGCGAATTCTGAAATCCAATCGCTCGGG
>MGKV01000003.1:0-1809 GCA_001795795.1 Candidatus Yanofskybacteria bacterium RIFCSPLOWO2_02_FULL_45_18 | reverse complement strand
TTTTTGCCCGCCCTCGCTTTCCGCCGCCACCGAATTTCGTGCCAGTGAAACTGGCGCGCCGCAATCAAAGATTTTGATCCAAAACTACCCGCTTAAATAATACACCATTGACGCGATAAATTCCTTTACTTTCATCTTTTGCGATAAAAGTTGTATCAATCAATGGCTGAATTTTTTCCGCGTCAATTTCTGAAACAGGAACTTCATCTCTTTCAATCAATCTATCAATTATCGCGCGTTCTTCATCGCTCATAGAGCGACCATAAACTCGCTTATAAGTATCGATTGCCACTCTGAAAGATTCCCCAAACTGCCAAGTTTCTTTTTTAGTTAACGCGTCTATATCTTCCACGCGATAAGTAAATCTATAATTTTTATGTTCAGAAAATTGGTCCATTAAAGCCCGACAGACATTGTTAATTTCCATTGGTCGGCCTCCGGTAAATTCAAAAATTTTCTGAATGGCATCATCAGTAAAAGTAATTTGAGTCCCCTCAAGAGGTTTTCGGATCAATATTCCAACTTCCTCTAAAGTTAGTGGATGTACAAAATGTGTTTCGTATCCGTCAAAAATCTCCTTAAATGAACTTTCAAAAGAAGCAAATCTATGAAGTACAATAGCTAATTGTATATTACTTAAACCTTTCAGATCGGCGAGATACTTCAGTTTTTCCGGTTGCTCCGCAAATCCTATAACCTCATCGATAGACAAAAATACTTTTTCTCCTCGCTGAACAAGATAATCATTAAGAAATTCAAAGGGAGATTTTTGACTTTCTGCTATTTGCTTTCTAACCTCATTTTCTTTCTTGAATCTATCTTCCAGCTCTGCTCCCGCAAGTTCTCTTTCTGCTATAAATCTAGCAATTGTGTATACTCCAAAATGTTTTTGGAAATCTTCAAGCGATTCGCCTTTGCCTGCGCTTTCTGCCATTGCATCAATAATAATAGAATTTTCCGAACCAAATTGGTGTGTTTCTAAAGACCGCATCATGCTCGTTTTTCCCATACGCCAATTTCCTCGAATTAAGACAGGTTTGTCACCACGAAGTGTCTCTGCAATTTCAGCTTCTTGGTTAAGGCGAACAATGCTATCAGGTATTGGCATTGCCGGTTCATATTTTCTTGCAACATTACCAAAATAGTTATCAATCCTTTCTTTGCGCAATTCCTCGATTACAAAATTAAGATCACCTTCTTCCCACTGCCCAGCTTCTACCTGCTCATCCGAGTATTTAAGCCAGCCATATTTTTTATCACTCTCTTGACTGTATTCGCTTCCCATCCTTCCTATCTTGGGGTCTTTTCGCACTCGTCTCATTAATTTTTTAATGTCTTCAATATCTCGCTCCCTGTCTACCGCAAATGTCTCATCAAACATGACAAGTTCCTGCGCCTCGCTAAAATTTTGAGCTTCGCCAGCGTCAACTTTAGATTGCATTTTTTTATCAAATTGTTTTGCTTCATCAATAAGATGAGAGTGGTCCTCAAAATTTTTCATAGTTTTATTTGATTAAATATTCTATTGAAACACCAAGTGCTCTGGCAATTTTATCCATAGTTTGGACGCTCGGCTTATTAACTGTACCGCTTTCGATCTTCATAAGCGTTGTATATTTAATATCCGCCTTCTTGGCTAAATCGTCTTGGGTTAAGCCAAGCTTGGCGCGCACTTCCTTGATATTTTCGCTGATTGTTTTTCCACTTGTCATATAAATAAAGTTTTGGTAGTATTATAGTATATAAGGTTATTACCCTTATTGCTATACTACCAAATAAAATGAAAACAATCAAACAAATTTCTTGGGC
>MGKV01000002.1:971-12281 GCA_001795795.1 Candidatus Yanofskybacteria bacterium RIFCSPLOWO2_02_FULL_45_18 | reverse complement strand
AAATCTTCTTTTACGCCATGCCTAGCCGCCCGCGCGCGAGCATAGCTTAAAGCCGCCTGCGCCGACTCTTTCATTACATTACCAAGCTGGCCAGTCAAAATAAGCCGTCCCTTGCCCGGCATTTTTGTCGCCTCAATGGAGAAAACCTCTCCGCCGACCGGAGTCCAACCCAAACCCGTAACAACTCCGACCTCATCTTTATCCTCTCCTTTTTGATGAGAATACTTTATGGGCCCAAGATACTTTGGAATATCGGTTCTGGTCAAGATTATTTTCTTCTTGGATTTAGATTCCACCAGTTGCTTGGTAACTTTTCGGATAACCGAAGCTATCTGCCGCTCTAACTCGCGGACACCGGCTTCCCGCGTGTGATTTCTTATAATATCTGAAATAGCCAAATCGGCCACCGTCAAAACGCTGGACTTAAGACCATGGCTATCCATCAGTTTGGACATTAAAAACTTTTTGGCAATGTGAAGTTTTTCGTCTTCGGAGTAGCCCGGGAATTCAATGATCTCCAGACGGTCGCGCAATGCCGGAGGAATCGTTTCTAAATTATTGGCCGTGGTAATAAACATCACTTCTGACAAGTCAAAAGGCACTTCCAAATAATGATCCGAAAATGAATGATTCTGTTCGGGATCGAGAGCTTCCAGAAGCGCTGATGAGGGGTCGCCGCGAAAATCTATGCCAATTTTGTCAATTTCATCAAGCATAAAAACCGGATTTTTAATTTTAACGTTGTGAATGCTCTGAATTATCCTTCCCGGCAAAGCTCCAACATAGGTTCTGCGGTGGCCACGGATTTCGGCTTCATCCCGTAAACCCCCGAGCGAAACTCGGATGAATTTGCGTCCCAAAGCTCGGGCGATTGACTGACCGATGGAGGTCTTGCCCGTGCCCGGAGGTCCGGCAAAGCAAAGTATCGGCCCCTTAAGTTTACCAACCTGCTTTTGCACGGCCAAATATTCTAAAATGCGCTCCTTAACTTTGGGCAGACCGTAATGGTCTTTATTAAGAATTTTCTCGGCTTCTTTAAGATTAATTTTCTCTTTGGTTTTTTTTGACCAAGGCACTTCAACCAGCCAGTCAAGATAAGTTCTCAAATAAGATGACTCCGGATTCATGGACGGCATTTTGGCCAAACGATTTAATTCTTTGGCCGCTTTTTCTTCTACTGTTTTAGGCATGCCAGCGGCTTTGATTTTTACCTTTAAAGAATCAATATCGTCTTTTTCGTCATCTACGCCCAATTCCTTTTCAATGCTTTTCATCTGCTCGCGCAGGAAAAGCTCCTTTTGCATTTTATTTATCTGTTTTTTGGTTTCTTTGACAACGCTTTTCTCGGCTTCAATTATATCCAACTCGCGGGTTAAAACGACACTAAGCGCTTTAAGGGTTTCCGAAATATCATTGATCTCAAGGATCTTTTGCTGATCAGCCGTTTCTAAGTTTATATTAGCCACGACTAAGCTGATAACCTGTTCAGGGTCTTTGAGCTGTGAAAGCATATATACGAATTCCGGTGCCGTTGACGGATATGAGCGCGTTTCGGTGACCTGTTTGAACAAGTCAACGACCCGCCTTAACAATGCCTTTTCTTCAAGAGTGTTATGCGCCCTTAACCAGTAGGGCTCGGTCGTCACTTTGAAAAACGGGGTTTCGGATATGACCTTGGTGATCTTGGCGCGGACAATGCCTTCAACATCCGCCTTGGAAGAGCCGTCGGGCAGTTTAAACACAGAAACAATCCGGCCGATGGTGCCAACATTGTAAATATCATCCCGGTGGACATCATCCTCAATATTTTTTTGCGTGGCAAAAAAGACCAGACGGTCGTTGGCGATAGCGCTTTCAAGAGCTCCGACCGAGTTAGACCGCTGTACTGTAAGCGGTATAACCACCTTGGGCAGGAGGACCATATTCTTCAGAGCTATCATCGGAAGTTCAGTGGGAATTGTAAGGTTTTCAACGCGAAAATTATTCATATTCCAATATTATATAATAAATTAGAGAAAAAGCAAGTTAGAGAACTTACAACTCAAAACTTTGATTGCTGTCAGGAGCGATTGCCTCAATACCCATGTCCAATTTAATCTTTACCGCTAAAGCCCGCGCGGAGTAATCTTCTCCCTGAACGGCAAAAACTTTTTTGAGCCCCCGCCCCCGGGTGGCTTCATGGGTCATTTTAACAAGGCCGAGCTGGTCGGCATGGGCTGAAAATCCGCTGATGGCCTCAACGAAGCATTTAACCGGCACCTTCTCGCCCAAAATCTTGACTTCCGGCTCCTTATCCAATATCCGCCGCCCCAGCGATCCTTTAACCTGATAGCCGATAAACAAAATGGTGCTTTTGGGGTCAGGCAGATATCGCCGTTCATGGTGTATAATCCGCCCGCCTTGGGACATGCCCGACCCGGCAATAATTATCTTGGGCGGCGGAACATCATTGATTTTTTTGGATTCATCGGTGGTGGGAGTAAAAGTCAGCCAGTCAAATTTAAACAGGCCTCCGTGCTGTCTCAAAAAATCAGCCGCAGCAGGATTAAAATAATCAGTAAAGCGTTCATAGACCTTGGTAATGTGGATCGCTAAGGGGCTATCCAAAAAAATAGGAATGCGGGGCATCCGATTTTGGTGCAAAAGTTCGTCAATATAAAACAAAAGGTCTTGCGTGCGCTCCACGGCAAACGACGGAATCATTATCACGCCGCCTCTTTTAACGCCGTCAACGATCACCGATTGCAGTTTTTGTTTGCATTCTTCCTTGGAAGGGTGCAGGCGGTCGCCGTAAGTTGATTCCAAAATCAGATAATCAACATCCGGAACATAGTCAATGGGCGCCAAAATCGGCACCGGCGGGTTGCCCAGATCGCCCGTAAAAAGCATTCTTTTGTTCTGGCCGTTCTCTTGCACCACAAATTCAATCAAACTTGAACCCAGTATGTGGCCGGCGTCATGAAAAGTCGCCGTAACGGTTTCATTTAATTTAATCTCTTCGCGGTATTTAACGGCGTGAGTTAAATTCAAGACGCCCTCCATATCCTCTTGACTGAACAGAGGCGGATGCCCCATCTCGCGGCCTTCAAGCGCCGTTTTGTCCAGCGTATCCGGCAAAGCCACTTCCATAATCGCTTTGGTCGGTTCAGTCGCATAAACCGTTCCCCTAAAACCGCTGCCGTAAAGTTTGGGCAAACGGCCAATGTGGTCAATGTGGCTGTGAGTTATGAACACATAGTCAATTGTTTTGGCATCATATTTAAAATCCTCATAATTCAACTCTTCGCTGAAACGGGAACCTTGAAACAAACCGACATCAATCAACACCTTAAGACCGCCCGCTTCAAGAAGGTAGTTAGCGCCAGTAACCAATTTGGACCCGCCGTAGAAAGTTAGACGCATTTTAAAATAAGATTGTCACAAGGTATCCGATGACCGTCATGGTCGCAATCGGAGGCAAAGCGGCCATCGGACGCCTTTTGCCCTCCTGCGTTACAAATAAAAGGTGCGTCACGAAAAGACCGGCAATAGAAAATAGGGCCACCACTACAGCATCCGAAAGAGAGGTCGTAGCCACTGAAGCCGATAAAATCAAAGGCAAACCGACATCGCCGGAGCCAAGAATCATGAACCTCTCCCCTACATGCGCCTCATGGCGGGAAAAAAAGAAATCTTTCCAGTCCGCCGGAATAATAAAGCCGAATATGGCGCCGCTGGAAACCATTTCTTTGGCCAAAGCGATCATATGTTTGGTCTTATAAACCGCGACAATATCATAAACCGACAACGCAACTAACAGCACAGCGGCTATGCCGGGCATAATGCTTATTCCAAAAACAGACGAGATGCCGCCAATAGCAAAGGCCACCGCAATATCCTGAACAAGGATGTTGGGCATAAAAAGGTAGAGCAATAAAATAGCCAAAGACAGAAGGTTATCAAGGGGAGGACCAAAAACAACGCCCAGAACCGCTTGAGCGCCAAAAAATATAAGCAGAATAAGAAAAATGCGGAAAGAGTATTTTGCCGCTTTTTTAAAGCGGGTAAAAATTATAAAAAAGAGGGAGAGGAAAATAATTGAGAACAGTATATCGCCCGGAGAAAAGTGTAGCTGACGTTCCGTCTTTACCGCTGTTTCAAGAGAATAACGGTAAGCCGAATAAATTCCTATGGCCAAGGTAAAAAAGAATAATACGGCTTCTTTGGCAAAAAGATCCAATCTTATCTTCACGGATTTAAAATTTGAACTTACCTGACCATTATTGTTCCGGTTTCGTTTATGTTTTTTTCGTTATGATACCCGAAGACACCCTTAGCCGCGAAAGTAAAAATAAAATAACTGTTTTGTGGCATATCGCCAATACTGTCAAAACCATTCAAACTGTCGTGTCCGGGGTGCGGGTCAGAAATAACACGAATCGGCAGAATGCCCTCGTTTTTGAATTTAACCGTATCACCGGCATGAATGCGCAGGTTGGTTGGACTGAAAACTCCATTTTTATAAAAAACAGTATAAGTGCGGGATTGCCTGTCTTCAGGAGAAGGAGTTACGGTTAGAGTGTTATTGCCGCCAATCTCCCCTTCCAACCGGCCAAACATAACTACAGCCAAGGCCAAAAGAATCAGCATCAGAATAATAAGCGCCCAAAAAACACCGGGGCCCTCCAGTTTTGGCCGGCGCTCGGTTCTGGCAATCAATTGCGGTTCAACATTCGGGGCATCCATAATTTATATATTACCACAAGAAAAAAAGCAGGTAAACAAATGGAGCGCAATCGGATTGTGCTCCATAAAAAGCTCTTACAGATGGCCGCGCAACTTTTGAAGTTGGCCCCACCGGACACTAATCTTGTCAACAAGATTTCTTTTATTCTCAATTATGTAGCCGGTTTCCGATTTTTGTCTTAAGTTCACGATGTGGAACTTCATGCCTTGAGAAAGGATGTAACCATCTTTCTTGCCGCCGACAAATACTAGATCCAGTTTCTTGTGTCTGCGCTGATTATAACGGCGCTTGGCAACATCAAAAAATTTATTGTCATTAGTAACTATTAAAAAATTCAGTTTGCCTGTCAAAGCGTTCCGACTAATAATCGGTTTGACCTTAACTAACTTATGGATAAACCTGACAAATATAATAACCACTTCGTCGTCTTTTTTGCCCAATAAATAAGCAAACTTTTTCGGGTAAAGCGCAATGGCTTTGAATTTAAGACGATGAATGCAAAAAATTTCTTTTCGGGTAAGGCAGTTTAATTGCCGGTCACAATCATCAAACTGTATAGCGCAGGAATCAAAAAATAAAACTGCATCGGTAGAAGCATCTGGATATTGATTCACTCAAAAACTCCTGAAGCCTATATTTTCCCGTCAACTGGTTTTTTGTAAAAGTTCTCGCGCTATTTGCGCGTCGGACCAGGGAATTTTCTTGCCTCCGGCTAAAGCCATGGAAGTTTCGCTCCCCTTGCCGGTTATGATCACAGTATCGCCTTCCCGCGCGTCTGTCAAGGCCGTCACGATTGCTTCTCTGCGATCCAATATTTTCAATAGTTTTGAACTTTGAACTTTGAACTTTGAACTTGACGAAAATCCAGAAGCAATTTCTTCCAAAATTGCTTCTGGATTTTCGTCATATGGGTCTTCGTTGGTCAGAATTATTTCGTCACAGTATTCCGCGGCGATGCGTCCGAATTCCGGCCGTTTCCATTTATCCCTTCCTCCGCCCGCCGCGCCGAGCACACAAACCAACTTTTGATTTTTGGCATTTGCCTGCCCGCCGAAACCTCGGCGAAGGCGGAACATTTGACTTCGCAAAGTCTCGTACACCAGTTCGAGACTTTGCGGGGTGTGCGCATAATCCACGACAACCGTAAATGGTTCTTTCTGAACAAATTCCATCCTTCCGGGAATCATTTTTATATTTTCAATAACCGGTTTCATCGTCGGCAGATCAATTCCATACATTGCACCCACGGACAAAGCCGCTAGACAATTAAAAACATTGAACTCTCCCGCCAGATAAGTATTGAATTTTGTGCCGTAAACATCAAATTCCATCCCATTTTCCCGCAACTTTACATCGCGGGCAACCATTTCCCCCTTTGTTAAGCCGTAAAAAATTTTCCTTTTTGCCGAAAAGTCGCCAAATAAATTTGCGTGCGGATCCTCGGCATTAATTACGTGGATATTAGTTGTCAGCTCAAACAACTTCCGCTTAGCGGCATAATAATTTTCAAAAGAGCCGTGACTTTCAATGTGCTCTTTGTGCAAGTTGGTGAAAACGGCGCAATCAAAGCTGATGCCGAGATGCCTTTTTTGGGCGATGCCCTCGGATGTCACCTCCATCACAACATATTCACAGCCGGAATCTTTGGCTTCTTTCAAAAATTTCTGCAATTTCATCCGTCCTGGCATGGTCATTTTGAGCGTGTTGGGCCACTCTTTGTCTTTTATTTTAAATCCCAGCGAGCCGATAGCGGCCACCTTGCGCGGATAAGCCGCCTCTAAAATTTTGGTGATTAAAAAAACCGTCGTTGACTTGCCTTTAGTTCCGGTTACACCGATAACTTTCATTGAGCGCGACGGAAAACCGTAAAAGAGAGCCCCGGCGTAGGCCAAACCGGCGTGATATGTGGGCGCAAAAAAGTTAAAGACCGGTTTGGGTATCATCCTCTTAACTCTGTATAAAACTTTGTCCAATAAGCCCGTCTTAAACATACTGGCAATATATATTAAAAATAAGGATAAAAAAAGACCCCTTGCGGGATCGTGGATTTCTGTGCGCTATTTTAAAATTCCCCTTAAGATCAGATCGGGCATCAGCACCTGCCGGATGAATAAAGACACTTTTTCATTCGTCTGGTCGTTCTTGCCTATCCAATGGAGCGACAGGATTTCAGAAGATGCTTTGGGCACACCGATAATTTTACCGGCATAAACCCGCATTCTGACAATGCGCTCCGGTTCTAATGCAGTGGGGCCGGAATAAATTCCAACGCAGGAAAGCGATAGTGGATTTACCTTGACCGACAATTCCTCCTTGATCTCACGGACAAGACATTTCACATCGGACTCGCCTTCCTCAATTTTCCCGCCCGGCATAATATATTGTTCGTTATGCTTATTGGGCCTGCACACGAGGAATTTGCTTTGCTTTTTGTTCAGAATCAGTAGCGCCGCCTTATCTATGATCACCGGTTATTCTCTTCTTTGAAAACGATTTTTCAAGGCCCAGTTGAATCAGCAAGGGCGCGGAGATAATAACCAGCGGAACCAGCCAACCGGCAACGGTTAGTCCTTTTAAAAAACGGCGAATCCATTTTTCAGTCGCCAGCTTCTTTATCAGATCCAATCTCGTCCTCCTTGCGGGACATCCGCGCCAGCAACCTTGCTTGCGCCAGAAGCCTTTCGCTTTTCTCGTTTAATTCTCTAATGATTCTTTGTGCCACGCTTCCGTGATATTCAAGATAATTAGAATCGTGTCCCATGTTTCATCTCGCTTTTTGATTTTTTAGGAACATAAGAACTTCCTAGCTATCTTATACACCAAATACCAAAGTTTGGCAAGGGGAAGGTCAAATGAGCCCGGGCGTTCCACAACATCGCCACCAAAACCAAGCTTGAAGCGTGTTACGCCCGGCCACTTGCGGGAGTCAACGCCCCAGAGATCATACAGCTTGTAGCTTGTAGCTTGTAGCTTCTTCATGATTTCCCAGTGCATAAAGTATGGCGCCATGAGCGGACGATAGTCCCTGTCCATCGCCCCGTGGAGATAATAAGCCGTATCGCCGAAAAGTCCAATAATAGCCGCGGCTAATTTTTTGTTCTCGTGTTCAACAAAATATAATTTAGTTTTCAGTTCCTTATCGCCGCTAAAAAAATTCAACAGTTTCTCGTAGTATCCCCTCTCGTGAGTAAAAAATTTATCTTTCTTAGCCGTTTTTTTAAGCAATTTCCAAAATTCGCCGATATCATCTCCTCCAGTCAATCTAAGCCCTTTGCGCCCGGCCAAGCCGATATTATAGCGGGTTTTGTGATGCATCCGCGAAAGCAGTTCTTCCTCCGGCAAGTCCAGATGCAGAATAACCGTTTTCTGCGGCTGGATATGCTTTGCGGTTCGCTTAAGCTTTATTCCGCTGGAGTATAACAGCTCCGGCACAATATCCGCCAACGGTTCCATTTTTATAAAAATCGACTTCTGTTCTTTGCCCAGTTGTTTAAGATACTGCGTAAAATTTTTAATTTCGTTTCCCAGTCCAGCTTGAATGTCACCGATTAAAAATTCCGGTCCATGGGGAATATACAAGTAGTTTTTCCCCAGCGGCAAGTCGTGGCGGATAATGTTGGCCCGAATCTTGCCATTATCAAAATTCCAAACCTGCCGCCCCAACGACTTTTGAAAATCCAACCATTCACTTGTCTGCAAAAAAGAATTGCTCATTTTTTGCATCTTATCATAAATATATCCCATAAAACATAGCGCTCTCGCTCTCGCCCATCATCCCTGAAACTATCGGTATTTCCATTCGCCGTATCCCAGCAGTCCCTCTTCGGAAGCAGAATAGGTTTTCTCCTGCGGAAAACCTTTCTTCGCCCTCGGCATAGACATCTTGCCTCAAAGGCAAGAACCAAGCTGTTATGCCTGCGGGATGTTCCTTAAAGGAACTGC
Source organism: Candidatus Yanofskybacteria bacterium RIFCSPLOWO2_02_FULL_45_18 (assembly GCA_001795795.1). Lineage (GTDB taxonomy): Bacteria > Patescibacteriota > Minisyncoccia > 2-02-FULL-40-12 > GWA2-44-9 > 2-02-FULL-46-19. Next base: position 3,613 of record MGKV01000002.1, on the reverse strand, counting down.
TGGGATAGAGCTTTAGGTTCAGGGATACTGGGCCTATGCGCTGGCTACTCAACAAATAAAAACCCTAGCCGTAAATAGCTAGGGACATCAACATATCAGTTAAAATAAAATCGCAAACCGACCTTGCCCTTGTACTCCCAGGGCTGATGCAGATTATTACCGGTTGGCTTGAAAATCGTCGTGTAGCCCATGACCGAAACATTCAAGGCAACATTTTTACCAAAGTAACGTTCAATTTCGGGTCCCATCCCAAGGCCCACATAGATAGCGTTGATGGGATATGTTTTTGAGCGTAAGCGCTACAGTATCCCTGCTCGCCCTTCGGGCAATCGACTCGGACGCAGTTCCATTCGGTGGTAGTTCCCGGGCCACTGCCGGCCATGAAACCAATGTTCCAAAAGCTGTGAGTTGTGGAGTTGAATGGACTTATGCCCAGGCCTATCACGAACTCGCCCTCACGTTTAGGCATGATCTTTGAAGTGACCCCGGTATCACCCTGTTTAAACTGGCCTATCTCAACAGCCGACCGGACATTAAATACGGTGTAGGTAAATCCGAAGTGTGATCCGCCGCTTTCCCCCAGATTCTTCCACGAGCAGTCATGCAAACGTATATAGTCTTCTTCCAGCCTGTTGAAATTGAGTTCAAGCGTATGACCGCCACCAAAGTTGCCCACTGAATAGTTGTAGCCAATCCCGGTGGTCCAAACTGTTTCACTGATGAAGCAGTCATAATAACTGCCCTCATGATTACTGCACGTTCTTCCATCGTAGGGACAGCCGGCAAAAGCCATAACGGACATTGCCAGCAGAGCCAAAACCAAGAGCATATTGCCAACTTTCATACTTCCTCCAAATTGAAGTTTTTGTCGAAATTGTTAGGGGACAATAGAACCGTAATTAAGGTATGCTATTTAACCAAATGCGTCAAGTGCTGACCCCTCCTGTTTCTACAAGCTCCGCCCAGTACCTTCTCGGTAACATCAAAACTGGGTGCCGGCTACCGCTGGGTAGACGGACACCCGGTACTTTCAGGGATGTTGGGCTGGGCAAGTGCTACTTTTTGCCAAGCATTTTGAGAGCCTCGCGGACACGCTCTTCAATCTTGGCCGTGCGCGAAGTGGTTTTGAGAACTTCTTTGGCTTCATATTGACCATAACCCAAAGCAACTAATGCCTCCACCGCGTTGCTTTCGTCGGTCAAATTGATGCCGACCATATCGCCCAGATCAATGTGATCCACTTTATTTTTCAACTCTAAAATTAACCGTTGGGCAGTCTTGGGCCCCAATCCTGAAACTTTCTTCAGATAATTACTGTCCTCATTTACAACTGCCGCTTTGAGATGTTGGGGCTCGATCGTGGTTAGAATCGCCATCGCCATTTTCGGCCCGATTCCCGATACCGAGATTAGCAGATTAAAAACATCCAAATCCTCCCTTTTATCAAAGCCGTAGAGGTCAAAGGTGCCCTCGCGCATATTGAGTTGGGAATGGATATGAAGCCGAACATTATCGGTAATCCCTCGGCTTCGCTCGGGATCAATTTCCTGCTTGACGGGAAATTGACTTTTTGATATTATATTCCGTAATTTGGGGATTATATATACACGGTATCCTATACCCCCGGCATTAATAATAGCGTACTTATCGGCTAAATATTCAATTTTGCCTTCCAAGAAGCTAATCATTTTAAAGCAAAGCTTATAGCTTATAGCTTATAGCTTATAGCTTTCAATGTCTAGTTAATGTTTAAGTTAAACTCCAAATTCAAACCCACCGGCGACCAACCTGAAGCTATCGCCAAGCTCACCCAAGGCCTTAAATCCGGCAAACAGCACCAAACACTTTTGGGCGTAACCGGTTCGGGCAAAACATTCACCATGGCGAATGTCATTGCCAATTACGGCAAACCGACATTGGTCATTTCGCATAATAAAACCCTTGCCGCCCAGCTTTACAAAGAATTAAAAGAATTTTTTCCCAAGAACGCCGTCCATTATTTTGTCAGCTATTACGACTACTACCAGCCAGAGGCGTATATCCCTCACACCAACACCTACATTGAAAAGGATTCCAAGATAAATGAAGAGATAGACCGCCTACGCCATGCCGCGACGCAAGCATTGATGAGCCGCGATGATGTCATTATTGTCGCTTCCGTTTCCTGCATTTATAACCTTGGCGACCCCGATGACTACAAAAACTTAGGCCTCCATATTTTTGAGAATAAAAAAATAAAGCCCGACGAGCTAGTACACAACTTGCTGCGCCTTCAATACGCGCAGGATATTGAATTAAGGCGCGGCGCTTTCAGAAAATCCGCCAAAGAAATTGAAATAGTCAACCCCGGGGGACAGGAGGTGATAAAAATCAAATTCGGAAATCCACTTTTCGGCCCCAAAGATAAGATCGGCAACCTTTACAAAGCCGTCCTGAATGATCAGGACGAACTGCAAAACAGCGAATTAAAATACGGAAAGATCGTTGAAACAACCGTCTTTCCGGCAAAATACTGGATCGCCTCTGACGATAAGATAGGAATCGCCATTGAAAACATAAAAAGCGAGTTCCAGAAACACGTCAAAAAGCTCAAAGCCGAAGGGAAAGAAAACGAAGCGACCCGCCTCAAAGAGCGGACGCTT
>MGKV01000002.1:0-961 GCA_001795795.1 Candidatus Yanofskybacteria bacterium RIFCSPLOWO2_02_FULL_45_18 | reverse complement strand
CCTCAAAGAGCGGACGCTTTCGGATATTGAAATGATGCGCCAAACCGGCTACTGCCATGGCATCGAGAATTACTCAATGCATTTGGATTTCCGCAAGCCCGGCGATCCGCCTTACACTCTCATAGACTTTTTTAAAAGCAAGGGCGAATTTTTAACCATTGTTGATGAGTCCCACATTTCCATGCCCCAATTGCGCAGTATGTATAACGGCGACCATGCCCGCAAAAAAACATTGGTTGAATACGGTTTCCGCCTACCTTCGGCGATAGACAACCGCCCGCTTAAATTTCCGGAATTCAACCAGCGCATCCAAAAAGTGATTTATGTGTCGGCCACGCCGGCAAAATACGAACTGGAAAAATCCGGCAAAAAAGGCATCGCCGAACAGCTCCTTCGGCCAACCGGCCTGCTTGATCCGACCATTGAAATTGTGCCGTCAGAAAATCAAATCAGCGACCTAGTGGCCCGAATTAAAGAAAGAACGGCGCACGGCGAGCGAGTAATCGTTACCACGATTACCAAGCGCATGGCCGAAGACTTGAGCGATTTTCTGACCGGAGAAGGAATCAAGGTCAGTTATCTGCATTCCGAAATTAAAACATTAGACCGCCTTAAAATATTGCGCGACCTAAGATTGGGGCATCAGGATGTCATCGTCGGCGTGAATCTGTTACGCGAGGGTTTGGACTTGCCTGAAGTTTCGTTAATTGCCATCTTGGACGCTGATAAAGAAGGATTCTTGCGCAATTCCACTACCCTAATCCAAACGATGGGCCGCGCCGCTAGGCACATCAATGGCCATGTCGTAATGTACGCGGACAAGATAACAAGATCCATTGACCATGCCATGAAAGAAACTGTCCGCCGCCGAAAAACTCAGGAACAGTACAATGCCGCCCGCAACATCACGCCGGTGTCCATCCAAAAAAGCATCAGTGAGTTTGACCTGCCGGTTTCAAGG
>MGKV01000001.1 GCA_001795795.1 Candidatus Yanofskybacteria bacterium RIFCSPLOWO2_02_FULL_45_18 | reverse complement strand
GCCCGCCAAGACGAGGTTCGAGCCGAACACTTGTTCGGCAGCAACCTTTTTAGCAAAAAGGTTGCTATCCCTTGCGGTTTTATCAAGAGTTGAAGCGACTTTTATCCATTCTCTCATCGGTTCGAGCCAATCATTTTGCTTTTGTTCAAAACGAGTTGTTTGTTCTTCAAGCGACTTCTTTTCGCTCAACAACTTTGCTTTTTCAGTTCGGTAAATTTCTCGGTCAATGTCCTGCTCCAAGTACCCGTCAAGAAGTCGCTGGAGCTTGGTGGCAATGACTTTGATTCTCTCTTGGTTTGTTTGAACAAAAGCAGAAACGGATTGGGCGGATTTTGTTTTGTCTTTTTCTAATCTTGTATTAAGTTTTTCCGCCCAATCCGTAGGCAAAGAAACTTTTTGAAGCAGAGAGGAAATTTGTCCGTCTAATTTCTCTTGGCGGATAAATGGTGCGGCGCACTTTATTGATTTTGATTTGCGGGTACAGCGATAATATGTGTAATAGTGGACATTGCCATTTTTCTGACGCTTCACTTTCAACTCGGCAGTAATCATCATATCGCAAGTGCCGCACCTTAACAGTCCACAAAAAACTTGTGGCTCCGGTTTGGCTTTGTGCCTCGGCCGTCCTCTCTGCTTCATTACTTCTTGGACTTTATCAAAAAGTTTCTTTGCGATGATTGGCTCGTGCTTGCCTTCATATATTTCGCCCGCATAGCGAAATAACCCAGTGTAAAATGGATTTTGTAGAATAAAAGTCGTTCTTGTAATATGGATTCTCTTTCCACTTCTTGAAACGATTTTGTTTTGCGCCAAAAAGTCGGAAACATCTTCTAGCCGATGATTGCCCTCGGCGTAAAGCTCAAATGCTTGGCGAATGATAGGCGCACGCTTTTTATCTACGACGACAGATTTATTACGCGAGTCATTGATATATCCAACTGGAGCCAGAGACGGATATTCGCCCCGTCTCACTTTTTGGCGCAATCCTCTTTTAGTATTTTCGGAAAGAGAATCTACATAGTATTTGCTTTGCCCAAAAGCGATGTTCAACATAAATTTTCCTTGTGGTGTCGGTTCAAACCAGAACTGCACAAATTTCAATGCCACAAGTCCACCTGTGTCCACAAGATAAATTATTTTTCCACCGTCAACAGAATTGCGCGCTAATCTATCAGGATGCCAAGCCAAAATTCCGTTTGCTTCTCCGGCTTCTATTCGGTTAAGCATATCGTTAAAAATTGGTCTGCCAGGAATTTTGGCCGATTGTTTTTCTACCAGCTCATCAACTATTTCTAACTTTTCCTGTTTCGCAAAAGCACGCAATTCTGTAATTTGTGCTTCGATAGATAAAACTTGCTTGTCCTCAACATCGGTGGATTTGCGGGTGTACAAAAAGAATTTTTGCGAAAACGAGGTGTTGTTTTCCATAGTAAAGCTATTATAGCAAAAATTATTTTTATTAGGCAAAGCAAATACTAAAACTGCAAGGGATTTCGAACCTCGTCTTGGCGGGCGGGCAAGCGGGCTTCAGAAAGCGGCGCAGTTGCGCCGCAAAACCAATGGGCGGCACTTCGTGCCGCCCTCCGAATGGTTGGTCAAAAATCGAAAAATCAAATCTTGGAGCGGGTGAGCGGAATCGAACCGCCGTATCTTGCTTGGAAGGCAAGCGCACTAACCGCTGTGCTACACCCGCATTTTAAGTACATGTTAGCACTCAATAGCGTTTTTTTCAATTATAAAACCCGGCGCTTTCTATGGTTTCAAAGAAAGTGACGGGTTATTTTGACAAGAACAATGTCAGTAATGATGCCAATCCCCTCTCCCTTCAGAAGAGGGGCTTTTAAATCTTCCGGTTTGAATACTGATTCTTCGCCGTCAGGGCCGACGACTATTATATCAGAGATGCGAAATTCAGAATTAAAACTGCGGTGGGTGTGCCTGTCAAAGATTGCGTCAATTGCGTGATCGCCGACAGTAACTTCCAAAAATTTTGATTCTTCGGGATTGTGATTATCAACCTCTATTTCCCGCCTGATATTATATAGTGTTGCTCCTGCCGGTGCGACAAAGGCATGCTTATCCAGCGGAATAAGTTTAACAAGGCGGCGGATATCAATAATTATGCTTTTGCGGATGGGGAGTTTGCGATATATTCCCGGTCCGCTGCCGTAGGCAAGAAGGCAAACATGCTTTTCGCGGGCTTTGGAAACAAGATCCCGAAGTCCGCCAGTGCTGGCTGGCCTGATTACGGCTAACGGCATTTCTTTTATCTTGCCTCGCCAAAAAGGATAACGAATCCTAAATTCATGAAGTTCCCGCTGTATTGAAGTGCGGTCAATCCTGTAATTGTGAAAAATTGTTCCCAAGCTTCGGTAGATCACTTCAGGAATTTTACCGTGGCTGATTTTGTGCAAAGAGCGCCTCCTTAAATCTTAAGTTCCCCGGGTTGAGAATATTGTTGGGGTCATGCTCCTTTTTGGCCGGTATTGCGATATTCTGATACCACTCTTCGCCGATGGCGTATCGAGGATGGGCAAATTTTCTCCCAAGCCGGCCGACATTGTGGTGATGGTTTGGTTTAGTGCCAACAACATGACAAGTATATGCCAAATTGTCCCATAACCGCAGATATTTCTCGCGGCTTCTTCCGGATATGGCCAGGGTGGTATAAAGATATGGCTGGTCTAAATCTAAGCAAAGGTGGGCGCCGGCAATGCCATAATTTTCAAAAATTAACGTATCCGTGGCCGCGTATGTCCCGATTACGGTGTTCCATTCGGGTGTGCAGTCAAAAGTGTCAACGGTAATTCCCGAGTTAAAATAAGACACCAGTTTCTCGTGGGACTGCTTGAAAGGATGGCTTAACCACGCGGAGGCAATTTCCGGACCAAGATTCCGGCCGTCAGCGAACCGGCAGAGCCGGTTTATTTTATCAGACGCGTCTGTGAGTTTCTGATGGTTATTTCCCACAGTATGAACAATGACGGTCCAATAGTGGCCTACGATATTATGAACGAACATTTTGCGGACTAATTTGTGATTGTGGCAAAGAATTTTTTCCAGAAAATGCCGAATCCTTTTTTGGATTGCCGATTTCTTCGATTCTTCTTTGTGCGGCTTGGAAATGAAATTAAAGTCAAGAAAATCGTAGGCTCTGGCAGAGCACAATACAACTTCGCTCCGGCGGAATTCTTCTCTGTGGGCGGCCAGATTTCTTAGGAACTCGGCTACGCTTTCAAGACAATAAAAACGGAAGCTTTGAGGCGAAGAATAGATTGGCAGTTTATGCGTTTTCATCCAGACGCGAGTGATTATGCCGGTTGTGCCTTCCATGCGGAATATCTTTTTTAAGTTATCGCCGGTGAAATAAAAGGTTTCCCCCTTGCCGTCAACGCCGGAAACGGCATTCACGCAATGCGTTATATCGCCAAATCCGGCGGAATTGTGGCCGCTGGCTCCCGTACTGACCCATCCGGCTGGAGTGGAAGTTTTGTAAGAAGCGGGATAGAAAAATGTTGTATCGGGCCGGGGCCCAATTTTTAACCATTGTTCCAGTTCTAAACCGGTTACGCCGGCTTGGACGGAGACCTCGCCGGGTGCGTCGTCTTCCGGCTCCCTGATACCCACCATATGACGCAACTTAGAACTGTCAACAACTATCTCTCCTCCTTGAGAAGCCACGGCTCCCCGAACGCCGGTCAGGCCGCCGATAGGGATGATTTTAAGGCCCTCCGCATTGGCCAGTTTTACAAGATTTTCAAGTTGTTTATTACAACTATTGCCTAAAGAACCCTTGTTCGGCATTACTATGGCTGATGCCGTCGGCACATCCTTGTTTTGGTCAAAAAGATTGAGCGGGCAGGAATCGTATGATTTTTGGCGCAAAGTTTCCGTGTTGGTTATAACATTCTCTTCGCCGAAAATTCTTCTTAATTCCGGAAAAAGCTTGCTTTCTTCCATTGTTTCTCCTGCTTTTGTAAATGAACGGGCCGGCTATTAATATATACTATAAAAAAAATCCTGCAAAGCGCAGGAAATTAAACGATTTTTCTTCCTAGATTTTTAATAAAAGACCAGATAATGTCCGGCGCCAGCGTCAGAGTGGAATAGGCGCTGACTAGTTTTATCATTAACCCCAATTCAGCCGAATTGCGGGCATATTTCTTCTGATAACTATTACGGATAGCATCGAGCTCCCCCTCGGCATATTTGAGTTCAAGTAATTCTGGATTTGGCCAGTCACATTTTGGCTTTCCGTTGATCTCGTCTAGAATATCAGCCATCTCTTTGCCGGCGCGGATCTGGTCAATTATCTTGATAGAGCCAGTCAACGAGAAGAAATTCGGGCGGGTAGTATGGCGGACAATGGCGTAAGCACGCGTCTTGTGCGCGCCGGATAGAAGTGGCCTGACCCCGCAGCGGGTCAGAGGCCTGTTAAAATCAAACTTTTCTATGCTGTTTCGTATTGTTTTAGACGCAACCTCAGCCAGATTTTCTAATTCATATTCGTGGATAGCGGCATCGCTTATTTTTTCAATTGGGATATCGGTTGGTCCGATAAGCGTTTGATGGCGGTCAGGAAGCGGCAGAAGAGTTATGTATTTACCGGTTTCGTCAAAAGTGATTATGGCGTACTTGGTGAATTTGCGGTCAATAACGGCTGTGGTGCCTTGAGATAAGTTTAACTTGATATCTACGCCAGCCATGCGGGCCATTTCCGCACTCCACGGGCCGGTGGCGTTGACGAAATACTTGCCATAGAATACTTCTCTTTCCAACTGGTTGTTAATGCAGATTGCCGCCCTTAATTTGCCGTGTTTAATGAGGAAACTTTTTACTTGCTGGCCGGAAAACACAGAGAGCGTTCCGTGTACAGTAAGTTTCTTTTCTTTGGCCAATATTGCCCGGCAAAGCTCAACCGGATCGGTAACATATTCCTCAAAGAGAATGCCACCCATAACATTTTCTTTCAAAACAGGGATTTCTTCAAGGATTTGCTTCTGATTCAGGTAGCGATAACCGCTTAGGCCGGCTTTATCGGCGGTAGCCCGCGCATAACTGGCCATAAGTCCTTCCAGAATTACAGGGTGGCTTTTTAGATGCCGCTTCATTTGAGGAAAAAAGGGCATGGCGAAAGGTCTTTTGGCTACTATTTTGGGGAAAAGGTGGTGCAAAAAACTCACATCATAAGCCGCGGCGAAGGACCCCGGGCGGTCAAAGGCAAAGTAAGTCAATCTTCGCGGCAGAATCCCCAGGGCTTGGTTATTGGTGCCCAATCCGCAATTTTCAAACTGTTCAATTATCGCGACATCATAGCCCCGCTGTCTTAACTCAAGCCCGGTGGCTACTCCGGCAGTCCCGCCGCCGATTACGACGATATCGTAGAGATCGCGGGCAAATGGCATAAGTCACCTTCCATTGTTTAGTAACTAGAGCAATTTTGTACAGAATATTTACCAAAAGTCAAATCAAAAATCCGACCCCCATGGTCGGATTAGAGAAGAGCAACTTTTTTTACTGCTTCGGCTAATTTAGGAATGGCGCGACGAGCCGCCAGACTGCCCATATTTTTAAATTCATTGAGGTCTTCCTGTGTGAAACTTTTGAAACTGCAGGGCGGATAATCTGTAATCCCGGAGTCCACCATTACCACTTCAACCGGCGGCAATTCGCCGAAAGAATATGTCTGCAGAAGACGATAGATGGTGTCAATGCCTGTTTCCACGGCATCGTGAGTGTGAGGAAATTTTTTTTTAAGTTTTTGGTTGGTCAGAACGGAGGACATCTTTATCAACGCTTGGGTTATTTCATTGCTGATACCGGCGTCTTTAACGGCGCAGATGCCGCGGTCAATAGAACTATACATGGCTAGCGTAGCCATTATCTCAAAATAGCGGACAGTATTTTTTAACGCGGTGTCAGCGTTGCCCTCTTCGCTTTTAATTTCCGATGTTTCAAGAAAAACCAATAGGATATTGCATCCCCGACGGATGGCGTTGGTAAAAAGTATCAGAGTAGCAAGAGGATCAATGCCTCCGTCGCCGGTCTTTTTGTCATTAACGGTAACAGATTTTATAAAACCCGGCACGGCGCCGGATCCAAGCAACGACACGAGGACATCATTATTTGTCCGCATCCTGAAAAATTCATATGGTTCGCCAAAACAATGGCCGGTTTCTTCAGGCGGATCGTAATTTACGCAAAGCATCGTTTCATTGCGGTTTTTGTCAAAAACGGCAATATCCAATTCCTTGCGGTACTTTCCGATTAGAATTGCCTCCGTGTCCATGGTATCCTCAAGAAGTTGAAGAAGGGGTTTGTTTGACCGCAGGGAGGGGGCTTTATAAGCGCCATAGAGCGCGGCCACGCCCAAAGTCAAAGCTCCGGCAGTCGCTAAACCCTTGCCTGTACGCGTGTGCGTTGGCAGAAGGGGCGTTAAAAATGACATACCCAAAGCTCCCAAAAAAATTTTTAGCCAAGGAGAATATTTTGATATCTTTCCCGGGCTTAAGTTGAACATTACTTCTACCCCCCTTGCAACATGGGATAATGTTCCCATTGCTCCGATGGTGGCGATATAGGAACCCATTGAAAGGCCGCCAAAATGATGAGGATACGGCAAACCCTCACCTTTAAGCCACTTGAGAAGAATATACAGAGATTGCATCGCTGCTATTTCGGGGAAACCGCCGCGCATTATACATCCAATTTTCGGCTTTGCCATAGAAACCTCATTGTTAAAGTTGTCAAATATCAGTTACGGAGTAACTATATAAAAACCTAACCTGTTTGGCAACACTAAAACTAAAACCCGATTTAAATCGGGTTTTAGTTTTAGTGTTAAACTGAAGTTGTTTTTGGGCCCCAAAAACAACAGAAATTACAGAACTGCTTCCTTAAGCGCCTTGGCGGGGACAAATTTGGCTTTCTTTGAAGCGGCGATATGAATACTTTCACCGGTTCGCGGATTGCGGCCTTCCCGCGCGGCTCTATTCTGGACTTTGAAAATACCAAAACCGCTCAAATTAAGCTTGTCGCCGCTTTTCATTATTCTGGTTATTTCTTCAAGTATCATTTCAAGCAACTCGGCAGTTTGCTTTTTGGGCAGATTAGCTTTTTCGGCTATTTTGGCTATGAATTGGTTCTTTTTTACTGGCATATTAACACCTCCTTCTTTGCCCTCCAAAGCTTTGCGCGAAGGAGGATTTTATTTAACTTCTTAATTCTGCGCGTTTTTGCAAGGAAAATCAAGCCCTTTGTGGATAATTTATCATCTAGCGTACTCTATTGCCCGGGTTTCTCTTATGACATTAACCTTAATTTCTCCCGGATATCTCATCTCGGCTTCTATTTTCTTGGCAATATCACGAGCAAGTTTTAAGGCCGTAAGGTCGTCAATTTTGGAAGGAGTAACGAAAATTCTTAATTCACGGCCAGCCTGAATGGCGTAGGATTTCTCAACTCCCTCAAAGGAACCGGCGATTCTTTCCAAATCCTCAAGCCGTTTAAGATATATTTCAACAGTATCGCGGCGCGCGCCCGGCCGAGCCGCCGAAATCGCGTCAGCCGCTTGAACAATTCGGGACTCAAGCGTTGAGTAGGGATATTCTTCGTGGTGTGATTCCATGGCGCGGATAACCCGTTCGTCCACATTGAATTTTTGAAGTATCTTTCGGCCGATCTCAACATGGGTTCCCTGAACTTCATGATCTACCGCCTTGCCGATATCATGAAACAGAGCTCCCTTTTTGGCTATCTGAACATCGGCGCCGATTTCTGCGGCGAGCATGCCGGAAACATGGGCCATTTCAATGGAGTGCAGGAGAACATTTTGACCAAAGCTGGTGCGAAAAGCCAACCGGCCCAAAAGATATACTAAGCGTGAATCAACGGTGCCGGTGCCGGTTTCAAACAGAGCCGCTTCGCCGGCCTCTTTGATTTTTTCGTTTATTTCATCGCGGGCCTTTTCTACCGTTTCCTCTATTTTGGCCGGATGAATGCGGCCGTCGGCAATCAGTTTATCAAGGGCTAATTTGGCTATCTGGCGCCTTACGGGATCAAAACCAGAGATAACTAACGTTTCTGGCGTATCGTCAATTATAATATCCACTCCGGTTAATCGTTCTATCGTCTTGATGTTGCGCCCCTCCTTACCGATTATTTTGCCCTTCAACTCGTCTGATGGCAGGTTTACGATGGTGGTGGTGGCATCGGCAATATGCGAAGATGCGTAGCGCTGGATGGACATGGTCAGTATCTCCCTTGCCTTTTTGTCAATTGTTTCCTTATTCTCCGATTCAAGCTTCCGTAGCTGCTGATAAAGGTCGTCCTGATATTCCACTTCAAGTTTTTTCATTATTTCTGATAGGGCCTGCTCGCGGCTCAAACTGGAAATTCTTTCCAACTCGGAGATCTGCTGAATGCGGGTTTTTTCTACGGCTGTTTTAAGTTCGTTCAGTTCGCCGGTCTTGGCCTCAAGCGACTTTTTCTCGCTGGATATATCTCTTGATTTTGAATCCAAATCTTCCTCTCTTTTGGCAAGCAAGTTTTCGATTTTATTCAATTGTTCCCTTCTTTCCCTTTCTTCTCTCTTGGTGTCCTCAAGAAGCTTGAGAGATTTATTTTTAGCTTCTAAAAGGATATCCTGGGACTTTGATTTAGATTCCGCAAGGATTGCTTGCGCTCTTGTTTCGGCCTGGTTGATTCTGTGTCCGGCGAGAAGCTGACGGATTACATAACCAACCAAAACGCCAAATGCCAAAGCCAAAACCGCCGCTAAAAACGGGTTTAATCCTAAAACCATGATTTTTGATAGTTGAGTACATCTTGAAAGCTGTTTTGAGACATTTAAAATGTTAAAAACAGCGATAGATTACTAAACATTTTTAATTATTAAAGTTGTTAATAGTATTCTAACAAAATAAGCGGTAAATGCAAGTTTGATATGAAAAAACCTGCTATTCACAGGTTTTTGGAAAGATAATCTCAAGGTTCTTATTATAAATACTTTCGATTTTGTTATAGACCACGAATACGATTTTTCCGTTTTTATCGCGTCCGGTAATATGGTTTGCGGTAGTCGGCTTAATATCGGGCATGATGCTCACGCGCAATTTTGTTCCCGGCACATAACGAAGCAGGAGCATTGCTTTTTGCGGGTGGGATAAGCCGAGATTGCAGAAACTTTTAAGGTCAGGCGGATATTCGTTGAGCAGTTTGGCGGCTGTGACGAGCTTGCCTTTAGGGATTTGTGCTTGCGCGTATATCCTAAAGTAATAAAGTTTTCCGCCAAAGAGCAACCGTTCCGTTTCCGAGTGAGGCAGAACGAGCAACTTAATCCTCTGAAAATAAGATGTTTCACTACGGTAAATAAAAACGCCATCGCAATACTCCCTTTCGGCAATTGTGAGAATAAGCGTGTAGGTGGTGTGTCCCCGGTCGGCATAACGGAAATCCACAGCCGCCGCATTGTCCAGTTCAATGCTCATGGTCATCAAGGGAAACTGGATTCTTTTTGGATTAGAAGCGGAGAAAGTGATTCCGTGGATAAAATTGTCCACGCTTGAGTTGACCCGCTGATTGAAAAAATAAATTAGCGGCGCTACAACCAAAATGAAGACAAGCCAGCGCAAGACACGCCAGCTAGTAATGCCAAAAACAAAATGTTTCAGTCCCCACTTTTTCTCAAGAACAAAGTACTTCCTTATTTTTTTTAAAGAAGAGTTCTGACTATCGGCCACTTGATTTCAAAGACCTCGTCAGCAAATTATAATATTATGGAAAAGTTGTCCAGTTTTAATCCCGCTCGGCAACTGCTAAAATGTAAGAATGATGAAGCCGGTCGTTCTCGCCATTTTGGACGGTTGGGGTTTTTCAAGGCAAACTTTGGGCAATGCCATTGCCGAGGCCAATACACCCAACCTGGATTCTATCCAAACGCAGTACCCTTTTATTTTATTGCAGGCTTCCGGCAAGGGTGCTGGATTAGATTGGGGCGAAACTGGCAATAGCGAAGTAGGGCATCTGACTATTGGCGCCGGACGGGTTATTTTCCAATATCTTTCGCGCATCAATAAAGCCGTTGGAAGCGGTGAATTTTATCAGAATTCCGCATTGCTTGGCGCTATGGAGCATGCCAAGAAAAATAATTCTGCGCTCCACATACTCGGCCTGTTAACTTCCAATTCTGTCCACGCCTATTTTGGCCACCTTACCGCGCTTTTGAAGATGGCAAAAACACAGGATGTGCCAAAGGTAAGTTTGCACCTGTTTACTGACGGCAAGGACTCTGGCCTTAAAGAAGCGCCTAACCTTTTGCGGAAATTACAGTTGGAGATTTCTCAAAATACCGGCACGCTCTCAACACTAGTGGGCCGTGATTATGCAATGGACCGTGATAACAATTGGGGTCTTACCGCTAAAGCGTATGGCTTGTTTGTAAATGGCGCCGGTGAACCTGCAACCGATATGTTTGCCAAATTAACCGAATTTTACGGCCAAGGGCTGGACGACAAAAAAGTCCCTCCAATTTTGCTAAGTAAAGACGGTGTTATCCGCGACAACGACGCGCTTGTCTTTTTTAACTTCCGCGAGGATAGTATGCGGCAAATCACGCGGGCCTTTGTTGAAGAAGATTTTAACGGATTTGAGCGGACCAAATTGAATGGCCTGTTTGTCGCCTCTATGACCGAATATCTTGAGAACGCCAACCTGCATGTTGCTTTTTCTCCGCCCGAAGTCATAAACGGTCTTGCGGAAGTGCTTAGCAAAAACGGCAAAAAACAGTTACACATCGCTGAAACGGAAAAATACGCCCATGTTACCTACTTCTTTAATGGTCTGCGCAACGGCCCTTTTGAGGGCGAGGATAATGTGCTTATCCAATCGTTTAAAAATCTAAGTGAAAATCCGGAGATGAAAACCGTAGAAATAGGACAAAATGTGGTTGAGGAACTGAATCGTGGATTTTACGATTTTATTGTTATTAATTTTGCTAACGCCGATGTGCTTGCCCATGCCGGCAAGGCGGAAAGCGTCAAAAAGGGCGTGGAGGTTATTGATGGGGTTATTGGCGAGATTAAAAATAAAGTTCTTGAAAAAGGCGGGGCACTTTTAATAACTGCCGACCACGGCAACGCCGAATCCATTATTTACAAAGTATCAGGTGAAATTGAGACAAAGCACAACCAAAATCCGGTCCCGCTTTATCTTATTGCCAAAGATTACGAGCGGCCGAGAACTTTTGATGAAATAAACCGCAACACTGAAAACGCCAGCGCCCTTTTAGCCGATGTCGCGCCAACAATACTGGAACTGCTTGGTATTAAAAAACCGCCTGAAATGACCGGTGAAAGTTTGTTGCGACTGTTCGGCAATTGACACAATTGATTTTAGGTTATAATGTGTCCGCAGATTCTATCAGGAGAAAATTTAATGTATCAAGAAAAATGTGAGGATAAGGTTGCTAATCAACTAAGTGTTTTTTTAAAAAGCGATATTGGAAAGACCGCCTTAACAATACTGAAGAAGGAGCGAGAATCCGTCGTTTTCACAAGTCCCACATATCAACCCCAAGCATATATTGACGGAGATGGTGTTTGGGCAATGGCATTAGATTTTAAAAAAAGAATGCCAATTACTGTCAACGAGCTTGTTGCGCTTTCTGTTGAATCAGACTTTATTCTGGCAGAAGACCTTCCTGAATGGTTTTTCATGTCATTAGGACTTATTGCCCAAAGATGTCTTTTAAAAAAGCACGCTGTGAAAGAATCCATTCCCCACTAGTCGCCGCCACAGAGCGGCTTTTATTATTTTATAATTCCCCCTCCGATTAATTCTTGGCCACGGTAAAAAACAGCGGATTGGCCGGAGGTGATGGCGCGCTGGGGTTTTTTGAATCTTAGATTGCCGCCGGCTGATAGTGTGGCTTTATCCGACGGCGTGCGATAGCGGATCTTTACGTCCAGTAATGCGGGGAATTTTTTCGGCTTATTGAGCCAATGCAAATCCTTAATTCGGACTTGCGAGGCCCGAAGGTCGCTTTCCGAGCCGACATAAATTATATTTTTTTTAACATCTTTTTTTACGATATAATATGGTCCGCCACCCAGTTTGATGTCCAATCCGTGTCTCTGGCCGATAGTATAATAATAAACACCGTCGTGCGTTCCAATAACTTTGTTATTAGAACGTCCCGAGCGAAGCGAGAGGCTATCTATAAGAATTATCTTGCCCTTTTTGGGCTTTATATATTCTTTAAGGAATTGTTTGATATTCAATGGCCCGATGAAACAAACGCCCTGACTATCTTTTTTATCAGCTGTCGGCAGACCGAATTTTTTAGCCATTTTCCGCACCTCCAGTTTGGTATAATCCCCTATTGGAAATAGCGTTTTTGCGAGAATTTTTTGGTTTAGCGTCCACAGAAAATATGTCTGGTCTTTGTTTTTATCTCGCGCGGCGGTCAACTTATTGCGGAAGGAACTGGTCACAAAGCGCGCTTCGAGGAGGGAAGCGGACATGGTTCGAGCAGAGCGAGAGAGCGACCGACGAAAAGCAGCGAGATTCCTCGCTGGGGAATCGAGCGGTAGTCTTGGGACTGGTTCCTTCCACAATCTTGCATAATGCCCAGTAGCGATAAAATCCGCGCCTTCTTTCATTGCTTTCTTAAAAAACAACCCGAATTTGATAACCTTATTGCACATTACATCCGGATTGGGGGTGATGCCGCGCCGATAAGCGTCAATCATATATTTCCCGACCTCCTTTTCGTATTCTTTTGAAAAATCCCACGTCAGAAGCGGGATGTTCAGTTTTACGGCCACCCGCAAGGCGTCTTCTCTGTCGCGTTTCCAAAGGCATTCGCGTCCTAAAATTTCAGGAGTCCATTGTTTCATATAAACCCCTGTAACATTAAATCCGCGCTTTTCCAAAAGCGCTGCGGCAACGGAAGAGTCAACGCCGCCGCTTAAAGCCACATAAACTTTTTTTAGAATTTTAGCCCGCATAGTGTGATATTTTGCATCAATAAATGAATTTTGCAAGAAAATCGCCGCAATGATAGAAACGACAGTTTCAACATTGCGCTGATTTTCGCAGTCCAGCACCAATATCTTTTGGTGCTGGGAGCAAGAAAAAACCCTCCTTGGGGGAGGGGGTTAGAAATTGTTAAGCGCGTCTTGAGTGGCGGCGACGATAATTGGTCTTAAGTTTCCGTCTGTTGCGGAAGAGGACTTGCCGAGCCAGTTGTTCCTGCTTTGTAAAGTTATACTGGCAATACTCTTTCCTGCGGAGCTTTTTACCATTGCCCCGCTTCCGGAATCCACGAGTTTTAAAGTTATTGTTATCGTAATATCAACCGTGGTTTTTTCCTGCCTGATGTTCCGTATTCCGCGGGCAATGCGGTAACCCATATAAAACTTTTTTTTACGGGAGATTTCTTCGCCCAAAAGCGAGAATATGTTATCTCCGCTGGATGTTTTTTTGTTGATGTCGGTCTCAATGTCAATGATTGCAATGAGCCGCATATCCGGTTCGTGCTTCTTTTCAATCAACACGAGACAGCAGTTGCTTTGCGAAATTGCCTGAATCAGTTCCTCGTTCAGAATTTCGGTCTTGGACGGTGAGGTGCCGGCAATTTGCCCGTAACTACGATAACTTTGCCCGTACGCACTTTTTTGGTTGATATTTTGAGGCGTTACAATCTCAACCGTGTACTTATTGATGTCGTTTCTTGTTTTCTTTAAAAAATCTATTCCGTCTAATTTGGTAAGGTCATAGGCAACAGCTGATATCGGTAGGATAACCGCCACGACTATCAGAATTATTTTTTTTAACATTATTCCTCCTTTTCTGTTTTTGACCGGATTGTAATCCGGAATTTACCTTGCAGTTTTCTAGTCGAATTTTCAGGGAAATTCAGAACAAATTGCACGCTATCGTCGCCGGCAAAATAGTGGTGAAGGCATTTGCCGACAACTTCCGGCCGGCCTTCAATAATTGCTACCAGAGCGAGAAAGTTTGCTTCGGGGAAAGGATATCCTTCTCCGGCCGGCCGGTTTGACCCGATAGGCCCCGCGTTTCTTTGCGGTTCAAGTGAACTGTCAGACCAGTGAAACGTTCCGTCGGCGCAAAAAACATATTCTTTGCCTCCGGATATTTCAAAGGAAGTTGAGTTCCCGCCGTAGCTGTCCGGAAGATAGATGACGGCTTCCGTTTTTTCCACTGGCTTGGGATTAAAGATTGGCGTCGGTTCGGATTTGTTAACGGGCGGTGAAGGCGCGTTCTTGAGGGATGGTGATTCGAGGAGTATCTTTGTGAGTTGTTTTCGCGGTTGCGGCGGCGGTTCCACTAGTTTTTTACCGTTATGCAATAAGTTGTTTGCGACTTTGTTGTCCTCATTCATCTGATGCGCGGTGAGCGCGATCTGTTCCCGTTCTTTTCGAAATTCTTCTTCAGTCATTCCGGCCGCTTTTTTCTTCTCCATGTCCAGTAATTTTTTATTGATTTCGTTTGTTTGGATTGGCGTCATCCGTTGCTGATGTTTTTCAAATATTTCTGAAAAAGCCGGATCCATTGCCGGTTTGTTTTTCCGGTAGAAGTCAATATCGCTGGCTTTGCTTTTTTCTTCCAGCAGTTGCGCCGTGTAAGGCCGGTATTCCTGCAGGAATTCCCAGCTCCACCGTCCGGCTGAATAAATCAGCCCGACTATGGCCATGAAGTAAGTGAATTTGGAGATTAGGGATTTGGGGAAGAAAGTCCGCGCCGCGTCGCAAATCAATACAATTGCCGACCCGCTCCAAATCAGGAAAATGTTAGGGAAAGTCGTATAGCGGAAACCAACCGCCACGATTCCAAAAAGGAATACCGCGGCGCACAAAAGCCGGACAGTGTTTCTGATAGCTTGCATAACTATCTCCTTAATTTTGCGATGAGTCTTTTAACCGGCCCAAGACGGCCGATGGTTTTGCTGGCAAAGAAGAACAGCAAACCGTAAAAAAGAAAACTGAAGCCATCGTAGAAAAGATGCTTAAGAAATTCTTTTAGCCGCGCTTTTAGCCAGCTATGCTTGGATGAGAAACGCCAATTGGGACGGTAACTGCCGGAGTTCGGGCTGTTGTATTTGGCCAGCAACTGTTTTGTTTGCGGCGCTAGTGACCTTATTCTGCAAACGGAAACCAACAATAGCGAACCGGCCGCCAGGCAGGACAAACCCATTGCTACAGGAAGATTAGGCCAATATCCGTCAAAACTTTCGGCAAATTTTAGCGGTTCGCCCATACCGTCAAACCAGAGAGCCAGCCAGCCGCAAATGGCCGAAACAAACAGCCCCAACACAAGAACCGCTTCGTTTTTGGTCAGGAGGGTCAGAAGTAACGTCAAAACCAGTCCCGCCAGTCCGAACTTAAGCCAAAAAGAAAAAACCATATTGCCTCCGCATTCTGATTGTTCAGGAACTAAGTTGGCAATATGGTAACATATTATGTTGTTTTGTCAAATAGTAAATCACGGAGAACATTCGCTTATATTAACCCGTTCGCATTGAGAGTTTGCGGGCAATGATAAACATTCAAGAGTCGCGGTGCATAAAATATCATTTTCACTGCCGGCAATGCATTTGATTTGGGGCAGTTGCGGTGGCTGGGTGATTTCTCTCGCGCATAATTATTCTTGGCCGGGCGGGGCGATGCTGATTGGCTGGCATTTCCCCGGAGTTGTGCCGCTTGATGAGCACTCCAGATCTTCAGCGCAATCGCTTGGATCTAGGCACGGTTCGTTTTCTAAATTGCTGTCATTACGAATGCAAATTTCGTTACTGCCGCAAACCATCTGCTCCGGATTAGGACATTCTCCGTTGGGTCCGCATTTTTTGCCCAAACCAGATAGTGTTGTGGTCGTCGTAGTTGTTGTCCCGTCTGGATTTTGCAGACCGGGAAATAGCGTACCCTCTTGCTTTACTAGATCGGGATTAATGGTATTAAGAATTATGTATGCCGAGAAAAGAAGTATCGCGCCCGAAATGGCGTTTTTAATATATTCCGTGGATTGTTTTATTTTTTGGGGATTTCCGGCGGCGGTAATGCGCAAAACTCCGGCAAAAAATATCATTAAAAATACGGCGGCGCCGACAATGCTTAGAGACCAAGTAAATAAGCGGGAAATCAGTTGCCCGATGTTGGCCGCCGGAGGTAAGGCCGGCAAGGGCGGGCTTTCCGTAAAGTCGGGGCCGCTTCCGGGCCCGATCTGTGGCGAATCGGTGCCATAACCGGAACACAATGTCGGGCATTGGTCTTTTGCTCCTTCGGCGGCGCACTCGTCAGCGCTCCACTCGTTGTTAGTATCAGTGTCTAGCGCTTTGCAGTCATCGCTGACAGAACTAAGGCAAGCGTTGCAGTCGCTTTCTTGCGCTTCATTACTGAAGCCGACGCGGCATTGGCCGGTACTATCGCAGTAATTATGGGCCTGTTGGGCTTCGCAGGGAGCATTTTCCGGAATATCATCGCAGGTTGCTTCCCCCTCCGCCGGCGCCTCCAATTGAACGGTGCAAGTATTTTGTTTGCAAACCTTATAAGTTTGAGCCGGTTCCTCGGTCGTTCCGCAATCCGGATCATCATCGGGACATTTTTCGCATAGAGTAGCCCGCGCTTTATTAGCCGGACCTCTCACCCCGATTGTGCCGGGTACGTCTCCCAAACTTTGGCTTTCCCCGCCGTCTAGCGTAGTAGTGGCATATTGAGAGCCGTTGCATTCCCGTTCTATTCCGCTAATCTTTGAATCGCCCACGCCAAAGGGGAAAATCCAGCATTCCAATGCTTGCTCTCCGCATCTAAATTCAAGCTCGCCTACCTGCCGGGACATACAACGTTGTCGTTCATCCATAGTCGGCATATTCACGCAGTCTTCGCGCGATGGCCCAACCTCACAAGGACCGGCCGATCCTGGAGTCAAACTGTCGCCTAACGTCCGCCACCCCGCACCGCAGAAATTATCTCCCCCCCCGCTCTCATCAGGCGGCGGCTCTTCTTCATCCTCCTCGTTTCCGCCCCATTGAACATTATTCAGCTCTTCTTCAGCATCTTCTATGATTTTTTCTTCAACGTTATTAAAATTATCAAACATAGATTGTCCTCTTAAATCATAACTGGCCCAATTGTGCAAAAACCAGCCGGCGGCGCCGGCGGACTTGGCATTCTTGGCGGCATCGATGAATATATTTGCTTCCGACAAATTCTGACATTCCATTTTTCCGGCTCGGGGAAAGGAGGGCGGCTCCCCTCCGCACCTATTCGGCTCGTCAAATAATACTGCCGCTCCAGGGCCCGCGTCCGCGCTTATCGCATTGAAGGTATCGTCTGTTTCATTAGCCCATTGAGAATCGCCAGTCCTACTAGGCGCATGAGTAGTTATAAAATCTGTGTTAACGGCTCTATAAGCATCGGCTGCATCTTCATCCCATGAAACAGTAACCGGAAGCGTTGGGTTAACTGTTTCAATTCCGTCTCTAATCTTCTTAAGTTGAATAGCGGTCAAATTTGGCACACTATTATTTCCACTTCTGACATTGGCATGGTTCCCTTCGTTGTTTATGTCAAAGAAGATGTTATTGTAATTTTTTAGAGCGTCGGCGGTCGCTATCACGCCATCTATATACGCGTTGTCTGCCCTCAACGGTGTCTCATCGCAGTAACAAAATGTCACATCCACGATCATGCCGTTATTCTTGGCCGCAGTTATAACCTGCTTCAAGTTAGCTAATCCCGCATCGTTGATACCGCCATTCGCGTCAAATACATCCACAAATTGACTGCCGGTAAAATGCACCCATGTAGCCCACACTCTTATGGCTTCAAATCCTTCGTTCTTTAACTTTACTAAATCAGCGTTCAGGTCGCCGCTGTCGGCGCTCATGCCGTCAAAGTAGCTCACGCCCAACATAAAACTGCGTCCCATTATGCCGTTGGCGGCACGGCCTTCGGCAGCGAATCCGAAGAACAACAGCAAAACCAAAAATGGCAAAAGAAAGATTTTCACCTTAAGATTTGCTGTTTGATTCATTTAATTTAATTATAATTAATATCTTACTCGCCGTCATTAGGAGATATCCACCTTCATATCACAATGGCAATCGGCATTTAGAAACCAGAATCTAAAATCTAGAATAAAAGAATTTTTTTTGTTAGAATAAAATATTATGATTCTAAGTAAGAAATCCGGAATTTTATCAGCGATTTTTCTATTGGCTATCGGCTATTGGTTATTGGCTGGCATCGCTTCCGCTGCCGTGCAGGATGAAATTGACAAACGGAACCAGCAGATTGAAGAACTCCAGCGGCAAATTGAACAATACCAACAGCAGGTTGATTCCGCCCGCGGCCAGTCGCGGACGCTGGAGAACGAGATTGCCAAGCTGAATGCCAAGATAAACCAGCTTACGCTGGAGATAAAAATTCTGGCTATTTCCATTGACCAGACCGGCATTGAAATAAACGACACTGAAGGCAAAATAAATGAAGCCCAAAGCAAGATTATCCTGCATCGGCAGGCGCTGGCCCAATACTTAAAACTAGCTTATCAAATTGACCAGAAAACTCTTACGGAAATACTGCTTCAAAACCATACATTGTCGGACTTTTTTAATAATTTGAACAATCTCAACGCAACGCAGGATAATTTGCGCCTGACCATAGACAACATTAAGAAACTCAAAGGCGAACTGGAACAGCGTCAGCAGGAGTTGGAAGATAAGCGGCAAGAGCTGAAAGAACTTAAATCTTTGCAGGAATTGCAGAAAAAAAATCTCGGCGGCAACAAAAACGACAAAAGCAGATTGTTAACGATTACCAAGGGTCAGGAGTCCAAGTTTCAGGAATTGGTTAAAAAGTCCCAAAGCGACATTGGGAAAATCAGGGCGCAGGTCACCTACCTTCAGCAATACGGAGTTTCGGCAGAAGATGCGGTTAAATACGGCCAGCTCGCGGCCATAGCCGCCAATATACGCCCCGCGTTTTTAATCGCCATACTGGAAATTGAGTCCGGATTGGGCCGAAATGTCGGCACCGGCAACTGGATGCAGGATATGTACACTTGCTACCTGCGGCTTGGCAAACCGCAAAGGGCGGAAACGGAGAAAAACGCCTTTCTGGCAATTGTTAACAAGCTTGGGCTTAATCCTGATACGGTTAAGGTCTCGCGCGAGCCGAACTATGGTTGTGGCGGAGCTTTGGGGCCGGCGCAATTTCTGCCCTCTACATGGCTGGCTTATGAGAATGAAGTTGCCCGCTTAACCGGACATAATCCGCCCAATCCTTGGAGCATAGAGGACGCGTTTATGGCTTCAGCCATCAAACTTGCTAATGGTGGAGCGACCAGTAAAGATCGTACCGGTGAAACCCGCGCCGCCAAGGCCTATATCAGCGGCAAACCCACCTGCACTTCGCGCATTTGCAATTATTATGCCAGCGCGGTTTTAAACAAAGCTGACCAGATCGAGCCAAATCTCTAGGACTTCCCCGCTACAGAGCTTTCTGCTATCCTGTTCTCTGGTCTTTGAAATTATTAAGTGGAGTACGCACATGATTAAAAAAACAATTATCGCTCTGCGCTTAATTGCGGCCGCGGCTCTGATTTATCCCGCGCAAACCGACGCCATTTTTTCAAATTGGAATATTTTTGTTGTCAACGAACCGACTTCTACGCCTAATCCGTATGCTCCGTACACATTCAGCTTGCTTGAAAAAATTGGTCAGGCGATGCAAATTTTGTCTCTTTCACCGGAACTGGGTTATCGCGAAGAAACTGCGAAAATAAAAACTAAAAAAGGCGTTGTTAAAGTTACGCGCAGATATCGCGAGATAGCTTTGGTGATATTGAACCGCGATAGCGGTGAAGTGTTTGAAAAGCGCTACTGGTTAAGTGAAAGTGAGATGGATGAAGCCGACAAGCTTCGCAAGAAATATCTGGACTCAAAAGGCCTGCCTAATTTTGTCCCGAATGATTCCGGCGAAGAATATGAGGTCATCGTAAATTGGTGGAACAGCCACAATTCGGACTTGCGTATTCAGAAAAAGGGCGACATTGTCCAAGACCGCTATGTTGTAATTGCCAACAAATATCTCAAAGACAATGATGCTTTGGTTTATCCTGAAGACAAAACAGGCAAAAAGCTTTCCGGCATAATTTATGTCCCCTACTCGCCGCTTATCCATACGGCTGAACTGGTTGCGGCCGGCCTAAAGTTTCTTAATGAAAATACGGATACAGCTTTTCAGTCGTTACGCGAGCTGGGGGTTAAATCGCATGCTTATCTCGACAAATTGGCGGTTGATACCATCACGCCAACTTTTGTGAAGAATATTTTCCTGACTGAACAATCGGACCCCAAACTCCTGCTGAATTCAGAAGATGGAGGCAAGATGGTGGCGGAAAGGGTTTTGGTCAGACTTGGTTCAAATGGCGATAAGACTTTCCGTTATACTTTTTCCAAAACCGGCGCTTTGGGGTTGGGGCAAATAATGCCCAACACATACAGTAATCCGAGTCGGTTTGCCTCAAGAAGAACCGGCGTAGCTCAAATATATCCCGAAGCTAAATTAATACCCGACCGTAATATCGGGCGGGCGGATGTGGTTAACGGCATTAAGGCGTCCGTGTTAGTTTTTGATGACCACTTTTCGGCTGTTATCGCGAAAGCTAACAAAAAAAAGTCTTATCGCGAACTTTTTGCCAAACTGACGCTGGATGAAATAGATGAAATCAGAGCCGGGATTTATAATGGTGGTCCAAGCAAGTATTCAGCCCAAAAAGCCGCCATCAGTACACACATAAATGAAACAAACGACTTCATCGCCAAATTCAAGAAAATTCGCGAACTTCATCTGTTTGACCCTGCCCCGTAACCAACCGGGGCTTTTTGTTAAGCCTGCCATCGCTTTCGCCGCCCCGTCCAGCTCACCTGACCAACGCGACCCGTCTGGAGGTTAATCCTTTTCCGTTGGGGTTTGACTTTGGGGATGATGGGCGAGAGCGAGGTTTTTCAACTTGCTTACTTTTCTTTATATTCAAATACCCCTTCCCACTTGAAATCCTGGCGGTGCTTGAGGCCTTCACAGCGGTCGCGCAAGGTCTGCGACGGACCGTCTTGTGGGTTGGCCGTCAACACCGTCTCAAATTTCTCTATAGCTTTATCCCACTCCCCTTTGTAATAATGCTCACGGCCACCGTCAAATATATCCAATATGGGAACAATCCCATTCTCTTTTCCCTGCGGGACAACTTCATATATCCGCACAGGATGTTTTTTGCCTTTCACCAAGACCCTGTCCAGCTCGCGAGTCATAATTTTACGCGCAGTCGCATCATTTTCCCCTTCCTCGGCTTTGCTCGGAACAGGTAACATTTGTTTTGTCATTTCGCTGATGAGGATATTTACGCCGTATGTTTTGGTCAAACTTTCAAGACGGGACGCCAAATTGACATTATCGCCGATGACCGTATAATCAAATCTTTTTTCCGAGCCCATGTTTCCGACGGTAACTTCGCCGGAGTTAATGCCAACCCCGATATTTACGGCAGGATAGCTGTCGTTATGCCTTGTATGCTCCTCATTAAATTTCTGCAGTTCAGCCACCATCTTAATAGCTGCCAGCACACCGGCTAATGCATGATCCGGCTTGGGCAACGGTGCGCCCCAAAAAGACATTATTGCGTCGCCGATGTATTTGTCTATAACGCCGCCGGAATTCAGAATAATATCGGTCATCCGGCCGAGATAGCTGTTTAGGAAATGAGTTAATTTTTCCGGAGGCATAGTTTCGGAAATAGTGGTAAAAGAACGGATATCGGAAAACAAGACGGTAAGGTTTTCCTTCTTGCCGCCTAACGATAAGGTGGCGGGATTTTTAAGGATTGCCCGTATAACATCAGGAGAAAGGTAGCGCCCGAAGGATTCCTGTATAAATTTCTTTTCTTTGGAGGTGGCAAAGTATTCAATTCCCAGCGATGTGATACTGCCTAACGCGAAAGCAAGATTGGGATAAAAAAGGTCAACAAGAATCAAACGGTCAAACAACGCGAAAGCTGTTATATTGTAAGTTGCTAGCGATACGCCGATTGCGGCGAATAAACCAAGAAAATTTTTAATTTTATGGCTTAGCCAAGCGCCGTAAAGCGACAACAAAATAACGAGGAGGATGTTTGTAAAAGAACTCTCCCTAAAGAACCTTTGTTCCAAAAGAGTGCTGACGGCGTTGGCTTGTATTTCCACACCGCTGGTTAAGTTAAAGGCCGTCTGGTGATAATCCTGCAAGTCGCGGGCCGTGGCGCCCAATAAGACTATTTTATCTTTTACAACCTTCGTCTTGAAACCGTTTTTCAGAACATCGAGGGCTTTAGTGTGAGAATATGTCCGGTTGGGACCGCCGTAAAAAATACGGCTTATCTGTGAAGGGATAGATATTTTGCCGTCGCCCAGATATTTTTGGGCGACGGTTGCGGCGAAGTTCAACCGTCCCTGATTGCTGTAGTTTATTTTTCTGGCCGTCCCATCGGCCGAGATTACGATGTTGGTATATGCGTTGATGCTTTCGGAAAATACGCTGGCTGGCTGAATTAAGCCGCCATTGGGTAGCAATTCAGCCGACAAGATTACTGGAATCGCCGATCTTTTAAGAACGGCCGCTAGCGCCAGATCATCCGCTTCTCCGAGGCGGGAGCGCTCTTTAAAATTCACATCAATTCCGATGACTTTGGCGGCTTGCAGTTTGTCGACAAGGGAACCGAACAAAGACCGCGGCCAAGGCCATTGGCCCAATGTCCGGATGCTTTCGTCATCTATTTCAACAATTACAATGTTGTCCGGCGCGTTTTTGGCGGTGAACAAAAAATCCGTCAGTTTCTCTCGCGACATCTTAAAAGCCCCACTGACCATGAGAGCGGACAAAGCGGCGGCTATCGCGATAGCGCTTAATAGGTAATATCTTTTGGGAGAAAACATTTTGGCGGTTACTTAATTTCTACGGCTTGGGGCGAGGTCAGTTTTTTGCCATTTGAGCCGATAATTGAAATATCATATATCCCCGGCCGGATGGAACTGGTGGCGGTAACAAAAATTGTCAGCGAATCAGACACAAAGAAACTGACATTTGCGTCGCCTATAAGAATCTGTTTGATGCCGGTTAAATTACGGCCGTTAATCAGAAATTCAGCTCTTCCGGTAGAGGAGACGTCAACGGTTCGCGGGATGACGGATTCAATGACGGGTTCGGGGCTGACCGTGGGCGCAATTTCTTTAAGCGTTGGAGTCGGAGTTGGAAGCGGCGTAGCTGATTTTTCAGCTGTCGGGCTTGGCGAGGGGAAAAAAGATTTGGTCGGCGATGCGGTCGGGCTGGCAGATGACATCAATTCAAGGTAAAGTATTTTGATGCGCTCACGGATGCGGAGCATATCGTCGCTGTCAAAGTCCTTATCCTGTAATTTTTTCAAGTGCCGTTCAACGAACTTCTTTTTGAAATCGTCGTCTTTCATCTTTTCTTTCGCGAATTTCCTGATGCCGGCGGCCAACGCCTTATTGTCAAAAGCGATTTTTTCCTCGCTGGCTATTTCTACGACTGTTTCCTCTAGTATTTTTTTGGTTTGAGGGTCTTTTGCTTTGGCTTTTACTTTATTCTCCAGAACATAGAGGTCCGAGACGCCGTTTGAATAACTCATTGCAAAAATTGTCCCGCGAACCGAAGCAACGGTATTTTCCGTTTCAACTTCGTAATAATCATCCGCCCCCAAAATTTTCTTAATTCTTGACCAGACACTGCCCCCGATAAGTTCAATATGCGACTGGCTGCCGTCTTTGGCTAAAGCGGCGATTTTTATTCGACTGTTTTCTTCAATGCTGACGGTTGTGCCGTTGGGGTATGTGATTTCGGCTTGTCCGGCGGCGGAAGTTTTCACTTCAAAACCAACTCCGATTTCAGCAGTCCCGCTTATTTTCTGAAATTCCGTATCCCCTGTTTTTTTAACATAAACTTCCGGCTCCACCACCGTAAGCTGATAGCTGGCTTGGTCGCCCGATTCCGGCTCTGCGGTTTTAATCTTTGACAAGCGAAAACCGACAACAGCAACAACGGCAACCAAAATCAGGATGAGTATTTTAGACATGGTGTGATACTAATATAAACCGAAGATAAATTCAAATTTTCTATACTTTGTTGTTTCTAATATCTTCTCGGATTTTTGAGACATATTGGTTGAAAAAGAAAAGATTGTGGAAAGTCAAAAGTTTCAGAGCGGTTATCTCCTTGGCGCGAAAAAGGTGGCTGATATAACTTCTTGAATAATTGGCGCAAACTGCGCAGGAACACTTCGGGTCAAGAGGTTTCTTGTCTTTTAAAAACACGGATTTCAATAAGTCCAGCGTGCCGCTGGAGATAAAAGCAATTCCGTGGCGGGCATAGTGGGTGGGAACAATGCAGTCAAATGTGTCTATGCCCTGTTTAATAATTTTGGGAATATCTTCAAGATAGCCGACACCCAAAAGGTGGCGTGGCTTTTTGGGGTCAAGTTCTTCGGTAACCCAGCCAAGCATCTGCATCATAGATTTTTTATCTTCTCCAAATTCGCCACCGATGCCAAAGCCGTCAAAGGGCTGAGAGTTTATAAATCGCGCGCTTTCTTGCCGTAAGTCCTTATACCGTCCTCCTTGCACGATGCCAAAGAGGGCTTGGTGCTTGTTGCGTTTAGCTTTAAGACAAACTTTAGCCCAGCGATGAGTGCGTTCAAGGGATTTTTTAATGTAAGCGTGTTCTGCGGCCGGCGGAGGACATTCATCAAAAGCAAATATAATATCAGCGCCCAAAGCTTGCTGGATTTTCATTGACTCTTCGGGACCCAGAAAAAGGCGCGAGCCATCTAAAAAGGATGTGAAATGAACGCCCTCATCGGTTATTTTAAGCAACTTGGGTTGCTGACCAAGCCGGACGATCTCGCCTGTTTTTTCTTTAATTATCTTGCCAACGCCCAAATCTTTGCCGAAGCCCAAACTGAAAACCTGAAAACCGCCCGAATCAGTCATTAGTGGCCGCGGCCAATTCATAAACTTATGCAAACCGCCGGCTGATTTAACAAACTTCTCCCCGGGTTTTAAGCGCAAATGGAAAGTATTGCAAATCAACATCTGGCTACCCGCGGCGGCGGCTTCTTCGGAGGTAAGGGTTTTAACTACCGCTTGCGTCGCTACCGGCACTAAAGTCGGCGTTTCAACAATGCCGTTGGCCGTCTTCAAAAGACCCAGCCGCGCTTTTGATTTTTCGGATTGTTTTAAAACTTTGAATTCAAGCATAAGATTTTCTATAAGTACTTTCAGGAATGATGGACGAGAGTGCTGGCGGAAACACTAACAAAAGCTTTGGTTTTCGGCTATTTTAGCACACAAAATTGAGGTTGACAAATGCTCATCTTTTGTGCTATAATTATAGATAGCTTAACAACTCGGAAGGCCCAAAGGAGGGGCCATGAAATGAATAGGAAGACAGATCGGCGGATGCCCGCAATCGTTGTTTTTTTAGCCGTGGTGGCCTTTGGTCTCCTCGGCTTCGTAGGAATTTTTTCGGCGGCAAATCCGCCAAGCGAAGGAGATATTTTCTTCGCAATTTCTCGCGGAGATAACGAACTTCTCCGCCAGATTTTAGAGAAGGATTCCTTGGCGGTTTACCGCTTGAATGAATCTTCCCGCTCCACTCCGCTTATTGAGGCGGTGCGGGGTGGAAACTTTAACGCGGCGGTCATGTTGGTCATCGCTGGGGCGCCGGTCAATTCCGACGATGCGGGAGGGTGGACCCCCCTGCATTACGCCGTCATGAGCAACCAGGGGCGGTTTGCGAAGCTTCTGCTTCGCAAGGGCGCGGATGTCGCGGCGCCCGATTGGAGAGGTGTCACTCCATGGCATCTCGCGGAAACGCTGGAGATGAAAGAGCTTCTCCGACGATATGTCGTTGGAGAGCCTCCACGGCTTCCCAACGATAGCGGTGAGACCTCACACGAGGCCACGCCATTTAAACTAGAGGATGACCAGGACATGGTCATTCCTCTTATTTCCAATCTCGGGCGGCCGCCCGAGACAGTTGAAATTTAACTCCTAGTCATTTCAAGTCCCCGGACGCAACGTCCGGGGCATTTTATTTCCTGTAAAGATAATACCGCTCCTCCCATTCCTTTCTCGTCCGGTGCGTTCTCTCAAAGAAATTCTGCTATCAGCGCCTGCGGGTTTTTAAGAAAAATTTGAGTTATCCATTCACCCCTCGACCCTTTTGACCTGTCCCATACAATTAACATATGCTAATTGTATGGGACAACCTTGCTGATGTTTGGTTTAGGGTATGATGAGCGAGAGCATATAAGGCAGAACAAACTAAAAATCCGCCGGAGGGCGGAAAATTATAAACGGGAGACATGCGTGCCGACGCGGACATTGTGGCGGCGGGCCCAGCCGGCGTTAACTTCAATGACATATTTTGCCGGCAGTGCTGACCAGTAGAATTTAACTTTATCATTCGGCACATTGGCAAGTTGCGGCTGGGCGTCGGGCGTAATGTCAACAATCGTTCCATCGCCGGAAATCCAAATGAAATCAATCGCAAATTTCATTCCAACCATATGGAATGGATATCGGCCTTCATTGTCAAAGACAAACAATATTCCGTGATTTTCAGCCAGAGCATTATAACCCAGAAGCCCCACCTGCCTTTCTTCGTTGCTGACAGCGCGGGTTATTTCCAAGGGCGCATCTCCCACATAAATGGTGTCGTGGAACTGATAAATCAAAATTGCGGCAATTAGCGCCAATATAACGATGGGGAGTTTTGAACGAACTAACCGGCTAAAAAATTTATGAAACATGATCCTCCTTAATGTTCAGTTGTTCTGACGGCTTCGCGATAGCGGCAAAAGTCGCAGTCCTCGCCGCTCGGCGGCATCTTATCCGATACTAAACAATTTTTGATATCGCGCAAGGTTCCCTCCACCCAGGAGCCGTTTCCTTCATACGGAATTAATTTAATATCAAATTCCAGTTTGGCGTCAAAGGCCTTTTTGTCGGTGATGCCGTTGCAATAAACAAAATATCCCACCGGAGAAACCTTAAAACCGTTCTGGCGGAAAAGCCATTGATAAACTTCCATCTGGCGTTTATAGCCGATCTGCCAATCGGCATCCAAACTTACTTCGCCGGTTTTGGAGGTTGCTTTGTAGTCAACGATGATGACCTCTCCTTTTGAGTTGAGCCACAGGTCGTCTATTCCGCCGGTAACAAGCAAATTGGTCGGCTGATGATGGTAAGCAATGCCGCCGCGCAGAGAATCGCGCCATACGTTCAATTGCTCATGATGCATTGGCACCGCGTCAATGCCGTATGCTTTCATTAGGGGATGGGGCTCGCCTTTGGCGCGGTGGATGTCAAATTCTTTCTTCAAAAGCGCGTCAACGGCGCTGTTCAAACTGAAAGGATATCCCGGCGGCTGGGCCACGCCCAAACGGCGGTCAAGGTAAAAACACCTCGGGCAATTTAAGAAAAGGTCAATTTTACTGCGGCTAATTCTGAACGGTTCTTCGGAACTTGGGTCAAACACATTTTTAACTCGCTGGGGGTTATAGTATTTGGACATGAAATGTTAGTTTAACATATCCTTTTTTAAAATAAAAAGGCCGTCTTTGACGGCAGGTATTAATTTGCTTTAATCAATTTGTTTTCGGGGAGATTTTGCAGTGAAATGCCCAGCATTTCATCAGCGAGATCTATTTCCGGCGGATATGGTTTTTCGGGCTTGGCCTGTTCTTTTTTCAAGTTGGCCAGACATGTTTCGGCTTTTTTGTTTCCCTGCGAAAGCTTTTCGTTTATTTTTTTCAGTTTTGCCGTACTTTGCGCCAGGGTCGCGTTCATTTTGACGACCTTGGCATTCAACTCTTGAAGGTTGCGGTGCTGGTCTTTTAGGCCTTCAATACATTTGTCGGCGCAGGTTTTTACCTCAATTATCCGCCTAAGCGAGTTTTCATAAAAATGGCAGATTGCTTGGCTGGATTTTTTGAGTACTTCAGCCGTTTTTACGATAGACACTTTTTCCCTCTCCTTTGTTTTGTAAAGTCTGCTTCCTAACTTATACACGAATATACAATATTTGTCAACTGACTTTGGAACCGGCGGGGACTTCTTTTTCCGGCATCAAAACTACCGGTTCTTTATCGCCGGCCGCCAAAAGCATGCCTTGGCTTTCGTAACCCATCAATTTGCGGGGCTCAAGATTGGCGACAATGACAATCTCTCTGCCCTCCAAATCTCCGGTTTGGTAGGCCTTGCCGATGCCGGCAACGATCTGTCTTTTTTCGTCTCCCAGGTCAACTTGCAGTCTGATGAGCTTGTCCGAGTCCTCAATTTTTTCAGCCGACAAAATTTTGGCTACCCGCAGATGGACTTTCTGAAAGTCATTGAATTTCATCATTGTCCCCTCGTCGTGTTTGAGCGGTTCGTGATAACTTTCAGGACTGGCTGGCGAGATTTTGGGTACTTTGCGAATTACAAAAAGATATACAATTTCAAGAATACCCAGCGTGTTTATAACCATTAAAGCTATAAACCACCAGATGTCTTTGGCGCGCGCCGAACGCCAAAGCGCCCAAGCTTTCCAAGGAATAACCCATACTCCCAGTATAACAAGCACCCAAGGATATTGAGCAAGGAACTGTGCTAAAAATTGAGATGCGTTCAACATAATTAATTTTTAAGCGCTTCTTCAATGGCCGACTTAAAGACCGCGTATGGCTGGGCGCCTACTATCGCCACGCCGTTAATAAATACTGTGGGCGTGCCTGTTACACCCGCACTTTGCCCTTGGGAAAGATCCTTCGCCACATTTTTAGAGTAGGCGCCTTTGTTAAGGCATGAGGCGAACCTAACGGTATCAATGCCCGCGATATTGCCGGCGTATTTAGTTAAATTAGTTTTGGAATAATAAGCCAGATCGGATTCTGGCGCCTGATTTTGGTAAAGCCAGTTATGGTATTCCCAGAATTTCCCCTGTTCTTTAGCGCATTCAGACGCTTCCGCCGCCCAGACGGACTGCTGTCCCAAAAAAGCGAAATGCTTGAAAACAAATCGCGCTTTGCCGGTGTCCACATAGTTCTTGATGATCTGGGATCCGGTTTGATTAGAAAATCTTTCACAGAATGGACATCGGAAGTCGGCGAATTCAACAATGGTCACCCTGGCTTTGGGGTTGCCTAAAACTGGAGCATTGTCTATTGATATGTCAACCTTGTTTCGTTGCTGGCCTTGAGGCGCCTGATTATCATTGCCGACGCCGCTTTTGTCGCGGTTGGCGTAAAGAATACTGCCGGAAATAATGATTGCCGCAATTAGGATTGTTCCGGGGAGAAAAAACCTGTTTAAATCAGAGGCCTTACTTGTCGGATAATTATTCTCCGATGCGGGTATGTTATTTTGTTCCATAATATTTTAATAATACCAACTTAAAAAATAAAAAGCAAAAACCCGCGCAAGCGGGGTTGTTTTAATTCTTGTCTTTTTCTTTTTTTTCCTTATTCTCGTCCTCATTTATTTTTTCAAGAAATTTCCGTATTGTTTTTGAACTTCTGGCTCCGTTTATCATTCCGTTGCCATCCGCAATCTCAACCTGGATCAATCCGACGAGCTTGCCGTCTTTATTAAAAACAGGCGAACCGGAAGCTCCGGCCAGACAGTGCGTGTCAAGAAACAACATATCGCTCTTGATTGCCATTATTCTGCCGTGGCTTATCATTCTGGTTCCTAACGGATATCCTATCACGATAACTTCTTCATCCAGCTTCGGATCAGCCAGTTCCACTGTTCCCCTTCCGGATGATATCTGAAGAAGCATCAGGTCTTTTTCCTTGTCCTGTTTGACAATAACCGCTTTCTTGTCCGCCGTCGTTGCCAAGGTCACTTCTTTGGAAACATATAATTCTTTTTCGTGGTCAATATGGCTGACGGTAAGCACATAGCCGTCTTTTGTCATTACGCCGGTTCCGAAATTGCCATTGGCAGCGTAGATAAAATAGACAATGTCCGGAATTTCTGCCGTGTCGCTACTCTGATATCCTGCAAAAAGAAGAAAAAGTACTAAAAATAACGCGCTCAACTTGCTCGTTCTGCTCATTGCTCTTCACCATCCCCGATTTTCAATCTGCTAATTCCATTATATTACTCGCCCGAGCCGTTACAATAGAGCTGCGGATAACTCCAACGCAAATTTTATTTACAATAAGGCCCGTAATGAGCGAGCGAAGCGAGGCAACCTTTCCGATTCATACAATGTGGCTGCGGGGAAACGATTCGAACGTTTATAAACGGCTTCAAAGGCCGCTGTCCTGCCGTTAGACGACCCCGCAATTTTTATTATTTTATAACAAAAAAAACGTTTATTCAACGCTTGTTATTCTCTGCTGCCATTCAGAATTTTAAGGTCTTCAAACAACGCCTCGCTCTTTATGGAGTCCACATCTTTAAGCATCTCCGCGTCTGGCATCTTGCCACCTCCTAAATTAATGAACGCTTATATATTAACCAATAAATTAATCCTTGCCAAGGGGCACTGTGAAGGGGCTTCTTAATCGCAAAAGCAAGACAGACGCCACAAGCGACATGCCGGCGCCGAAAGCAAAAGTGTAGAGGATATTGATATTCCAAAAGATACCCGCAATCAGACCGGAAGGAATGGCCGCTAATCCGGTTAAAGTCTCAAATGTGCCCAGAGCGGTACCTCTGATATCTGTTGGTGAAAGGTCTGAAATATAAGCTCGCTGGGATGCGTCAATGAGGGCTTTGAAAATGCCATACAGGGCGAAAAGACCAAGCAAAATGAGAAATCGCGCCGTATTAGAAACCTGCAAAGTGTGACTGAATAAAAATCCGATGCTGACAACACTGAACAGCAGGTAGCCGGAAAAAATGACTTTGCGCCGTCCGACGCGGTCGGATAACGCTCCCGCCGGCTCCGAAAAAGACGCGTCAAAAATATTGAAAAAGATATAAAGCAAGAGTGTCAGAGCCAAAGCTTCCGTTTGGCCGAGGCCGGTAAAAGACGACTGGGCGCTTAAAATGAAAAAAGCCACGCTGAAATTGGCCAACGCAAAAATGGTAGCGATGATAATAAATTTTTTGGCCGGCCAAGGCAGCGCTTTGAGCGAAACCCGCCGGTGATTAAGTTTTAAATTGGCCGGCACGCGGACAAAAAATATCGGAATGACTGCTATTAAACCAATGAATGCGGAGAGCCAGAAAATATAAGTGAAATCCTTGCCTAAATAGACGAATAAAACCAAAACTACAACCGAACCGAGAATCGCGCCGACGCTGTCCATGGCGCGCTGAACTCCGAAACCGCGGCCGCGCTGGCCTTCTTTGAGCGACTCTGAAACGATGGCGTCGCGCGGCGCGTCCCGAAAACCCTTGCCGACACGCTCAATGGGTCGGATAATGCCGATATTTTGCCAGCTTTTAGCCAGCGGGTAAAAAAACTTGGCTACCGCTGAAAAAAGATAGCCGATAAAAACGAACAACTTATAACGGCGCGTCTTGTCGGCCCAATGCCCCGAAACAACTTTCAGAATTGCCGCCACTGCGTCTCCGAAACCAAAGATAAGTCCGATGGCAATTCCGCCGCCGCCCAGCGTTTTAATGAAAAACGGCAAAATCGGCACAACCATTTCGCTGGAAAAATCCGTCAGAAGCGATGTCAAACCAAGTAGTATAATGTTTAACAAAACATAGTCGGCAATTGGCAATTGGCAATTGACAATTTCTGTCAAATGTCACGGGTCAAATGTTTTATGTTATCTCTAATATTGCCAACTCCAACGGCAATTGCTGAATGGGCGAATGTTTCATTTCACTGCGGGCTACGGTGAAGAGCGTGATTATCTTTATTAATAACTTAGGGTCGGCGCCGGAGATTTCGTCCTGAAGCGTATTTTCGCGGCCCATCGCGGTTAAAGTTGCCGGACTTACTTTGGCAAGCAGAGCTTCGCGGGAAAATTCAAGAAAACCTTTGGTAAAATTCTCCAGATCAACGCCGGAATCATGAATTTTATGAATAAAACCGATGGCCGTAGATTTATCTCCTTTTACAAGCGTGTTCAGCAACTCGGCGTGATATTTGCGCGGAACAATGCCGAGCATGTCATTGATATAATCCGCGCTGATTATCTGCCTTTTTTGATAAACCGCTCTTAATTTAGACAAAGCGACCTCGGCATCGCGCAAGGCGCCGTCAGAAGAAAAGGCAATCGCCCAAAGTCCCTCGTCTTCAATTTTCATTTCTTCAGCCGCGGCAATCGACTTTAGCGTGGTAAAGATTTGTTTTGGCGTAATCCGTTTGAAATCAAACCTTTGAACGCGCGAAAGCACTGTTGCCAGAATTTTGTGCGGTTCGGTCGTGGCGAGAACAAAAACAACATGCGCCGGCGGCTCTTCCAAAACTTTTAAAAGAGCGTTAAAAGCGTCTTTGGAAAGCATGTGGACCTCATCAATTATAAAAATCTTGTATTTGCCGCTGGGCGCCGAAACTAGAGCCGAGTCCTTAATGCCGCGGATATCTTCAATACCGCGATTGGACGCGGCGTCAATCTCAATGAGGTCCATAGAACTGCCGTTGTTGAAAGAAACGCAGGACTCGCAGTTATTATCGGGATTACCGTCTTTACACTGTTCTGCGCAGTTGAGTGCTTTAGCAAATATCCGGGCTAAAGTAGTTTTGCCGGTGCCGCGCGGGCCGCTGAAAAGATAGGCATGTCCGATACGGCCGCTTGTCAAAGCGCCTTGGAGTGTTTGGACAACATGTCCCTGTCCGACAACTTCAGAGAATAATTTAGGACGGTATTTTCTATATAACATCGGGATGATATTTTTTGAACACGATTATTTTAAAACCAATGAAGCTAAATAGCAATGCGGCGGCGGAACCAGCCACAGCGCCTATGTTTGCCCATATTTGGGGATTAATATTTGGCAAACTCATATAATTGACAATCACAGAAGCAACGCTGATATTAACAGAAACTGCTACGGCATTAACTATAACAAATTTTGCCAATTCTTTTTTGCCCCCATTGCTTTTGCCCGCTCCAAAAACCCAATATTTATTCCAACAATAACTGTGAGCGACAGCGAACGTTGCTGGCAATCCTCGAAATACCGGGTAGGCCCAGCCGCTGTTAATGCCCGAATAGGCAAGCATTAAGTTTAAAATTCCAAAATCAATTGCCGCATTGGTAAATCCGATAGCCGCATATTTGCCGAATTGTGTGAAAAACTTAAGCCAGCGTCCCAAGAAATGCCCAAACCAGATTCCCGCCAGCCACAAGTTTGGAACGATTAACGGAGCTAATCCGTAAGGCAAACCAAAAACACGCGGCAGGTTTAAATATACGGCAAGCCGCCAAATAATTAGACCGGTGATAACACCGGTCACGGCCGAAAAGATTATGTCTTTTTTGCTCATATTCATTTGCTTTGATAGCGCGCGCGTATTTCGGCTTCAACTTCTTCCCTCGGTTGCCCGTATTTTAGTTTGGAGATTTCCTTGATGGTCTGAATCATCTCCGGCGCGCCGGCGCCGAAAACCAACTCGGTGGGGATGCGGATATTGAATGGCCGCGCCGGTGTTCCGTTGATGAGCAGTTTAATATAAGCATTTAAATTTTCAATATTGGTTAGGTCCTGCGGAGTGAAAACCGGCGCAAAGCTGTTTTTCATAATATCCGTTTCGGCGTCG
This sequence comes from Candidatus Yanofskybacteria bacterium RIFCSPLOWO2_02_FULL_45_18, assembly GCA_001795795.1. GTDB lineage: Bacteria > Patescibacteriota > Minisyncoccia > 2-02-FULL-40-12 > GWA2-44-9 > 2-02-FULL-46-19. Next base: position 1,275 of record MGKV01000001.1, on the reverse strand, counting down.
TCGGCGCTGATACGGAATACCGCCATTGAACCGACATTTCCGAAAACGGCGTCGCGGATCTTGTCAATCAGCTGTTTGATGAACTGGTGGGCAATTATCAGGTCCAAACGATATTTGCGGGCTTCGGATAATATGGAAGCGATGCTTTCAGTCGTGAAATTCTGGAACTCGTCTATGTAAAGATAAAAATCCTTGCGCTGTTTTTCGTCAACAATATCCACCCGTGAAAAAGCGGCCATCAAAAGCTTGCCCACGACAAGCATACCCAAGAGATTCGCGTTGGCATCGCCAATCTTGCCCTTGGATAAATTAACTATCAATATCTTTTGGTTATCCATCACATCTCTGAAGCTGAAAGCGCTCTTGCGCTGGCCGATAATGGGACGCACGTAATCGTTAGCCAAAAAAGGATTAAGCTTAGAAGTGATATAGGGCACCATGTTGGCCAGCGAGGCCTCGCCGCCGGCCTTTTCCGCTTCCATTTCCCAGAAATTTTTAACCAGCGGATTGGCTTCGCGGCTAAGCTTATCGCGGCGGTAATTCTCATCTGCTAAAATCCGCGGAATTTCAGCGATTGTGGGTATCTCGTGTTCATAGTCGTCCAAAAGCAACAGCACGGCGTTTTTGAAATATTGTTCAAACATTGGCCCGAACGCCTCCGGCAAGTCTTTATACACCGACTTGATTACCTGCAACAGCTCATTGGCAATAAAAGTTTTTTGTTCCGGTTTGGTTGGGTCAATTTCCAGCATATTCAGCCCCAGCGGCCGTTCAACATCACCGGGTGAGAAATAAATGACATCCTCCGCCCGCTCCTTAGGAACCACCGATAAGATGAAGTCGGCAAACTCACCATGCGGATCAATAACACAAACCCCCTTGCCCCGCTCAATGTCCTGGCGCATCATCGCCTTAAGAAGCGTCGTCTTGCCGGTGCCGGTCTGTCCGACAACATACATATGGCGCTGGCGGTCGGCATCGGTCATGTGCACGGTTGTTTTTTGCCCGCGGTAAGTATTTTCTCCGATAATAATGCCTTCTTGAGGCAATCCGGTCGGCGGTTCGGCCAGTTTTGCTTTCAAAAATTCAACTTTAGTTGCCGCGGTAGAAGTAATGGGGAAATGATAAAAACTTGACACTTCTTCCGTTGACATAAGCATCAACTGCTTGGCGTCAAATATGCGGAAAGAGTAATTGTAAATCAACTTTTCCAGCGACCGGTTTGTCAATCTGACCGCCTTAAAAGAATTCAGATCGGGAGCGGAAAATTGGGCT